>DZBG01000066.1 GCA_022729855.1 Bdellovibrio sp. | reverse complement strand
TTCTGAAATCAGCAACTTAAATGTGGAGTTGCACTAGGAAAAATTTTTCGGGATTCATAAATTATGGCAAATTTTTCTCTAATACGCCTCAAAAAAGTTTTGACAGAGAAATACTTAATTACTACTAAAGGATTCCGAGAAGTTGTTATTAAAAATGACAATGAATTGCATTTTAAAACAAGGAAAACAATTATGAAAAAATGGATTTTGTCCCTCAAAGTACTACTGATCACTCTCGCAATGGCACTAGCTACTAGCTGTGGTAATCAACCTGCTGGTCTTCCGAAGATTCCAGGAATCCAAGGTCCAATCTTCAATGTAGTAGATGGTCAAGTGATGATTACGTTTAATTTCTTAACACTTAATTCAAATTTCGGTGGACGAGTTCCTCTTCCTAAAACAAAAAACTCTTTTGTTGAAATTACGCCGAATATTATCGATGGTGGAACAACTGCTCAATTCCTTCTTGATGTTGAAGATCTTCGTTCAGCAGGACTTGGAATGTCAGATCCTACAACACTACCAGATGGTCGCCCACTTCCAGGGATTCCAGGTGGAACACTTCCAGCAATTGCTGTTAATGTACACGAAATCCTAGATGCAACTCTCTACTACAATACAAATCTGTTTGGTCTTTATATTCCAATTCATAAACTAAACACTCAAGGTCTTTCTGCTTACTACAAAGTAGTGATTAAAGATCAAGATGCTGGTCTTCTTGGAATCGTTCCTTCAGATCAAAATGGTGAAAACGCAGGCTTCACTCTTTTCTTAAAGCTTGATACTCTTAGAAATAAAGACTTCAAGAAATTGATCAATCTTTCTAAGAAAAACCGTCATATCGTTTTCTAGGTTATAGATATTTGTTAAAAAGAAAGGCCATGCATTTTGCATGGCCTTTCTTTTGTAAAAACTTTAAACAACCCACTAAAAATTCAACAATTTTGCTCATTTCTCATCACTTCATTCAAGGGTGAAAAATGCACCTAAACTATTAAAATCATATTCAAACTAGGCGTACTACAGGACCAATTCCTATCCTTTTTACACACTCAATTCAATTTATTACTTCAGATACTGATCTTCTCTCATAATTGGAAGACTATCTGATTTAAATGTTACTCGGAGGATCTTATGAAAAAACCAATACTAGTTGTACTTTCAGTACTCTTATTGGCCACAGCATGCGGGAAGAAAAGTAAAGAGGATGGAATCCCTGTAGTAAACACACCTAATCTCACTAATGAAGAGATTATTAATGAAACAACTCAAAGAATCATTGATGCAGTCAATGCTGATAATTATGAAGCCTTAGACCAACTCCTTATTAATGGTGGCAAGGCCAACCTAGATGTCACGCTTCCAAATGGTGACACTCTCCTCACTCAAGTTCTACGTGGAGGAAAAACAACTCTGGCGCAAAGGTTGATTGAAGGTGGGGCAAGCATTAACAAAAAAAATCGCCGTGGAGAAACTCCACTTATGATGTGTGCTCTTAAAGGTCTTGTAGACTTTATGAAGAAGCCTCTTTTTGAAATGAAAGTAGATGCTGATGCTCAAGACAATAACGGTGATACGGCTCTTCACTTCGCTATCTTAAACAGTCAAGAAGTTGCGGCAAATATCCTTATTGATTACGGCGCAGAAGTAAGAATCACAAATATCGCAAAAAAGAACTCTGAAGTTCTGGCGCGAGAAATGGGGATGATCAACCTTCTTAAACGAATCATTAATATTATAGATTCGCAACGGGGTCGTCCTGATAGAGCGAAAGTAAAAAATGCTGTTCTTGAAGTGAATATCGATCTTGTAAACGAAATGCTTGGTCTTGATCCAGCACTGGTTGTGGACTATGCAGATTTAAACCTTGTGTTCATTGCAGTGAGAGATATTAAAGAAGATTTTATTGCTGACCGTATGGTTGATATTCTTCTCACTCGTCAATCGAGCCCGAATGGATTTATCAGCTCTAATAATGTTCCACTAATTGAAGCTGTGAAGAAAGGTCGAATGAATATTATTAAGCAACTTCTTGATTATAAAGCAGACGCAAATCTTCAAGATGAAATGGGCGATACAGCACTTATTTATGCAGTAAAAGCAAATAGCCCTGAAATGACAAAATCACTTTTTGAGAAGAATGCTCTTAAAAAATACAAAGCCGAAATCGATGGTAAAACTAAGAAGATCAATGCTTGCTCAGTGGCCCGAAATGTCCGCAAAGACCTCAAGAATGACGATGCTAAAAAGAAGAACTCAGAGATCAAAGATATCTTAGTCTGTGGGTTACGCTTCCTTCCTTTCATTTAGTTTTAAAATTTTTGGAACAAGCAGTAGGCCAGGGACGGCAACTATTGCACAAGTAATAAAGAACCACTCCCATCCCATCATCTTGGCCATCCATCCAGTCGGAGCCGAGATCAGAACCCTAGGTATTCCCATTAAAGAACTTAAAAGAGCATATTGCGTGGCCGTGAACTGTCGGTTAGTAATTGAAGCCATATAAGCTGAATAAGCAGCTGTTCCCATTCCAGAAGCAAGATTCTCAACAGCAATCACCAAGGCCAGCGACGTCAAACTATGTGACATTGAAGGCAAGGCCGCAAAACCAAAAGTAGAAACTGCTTGAAGAATTCCAAATAACCAAAGAGACCTGATAATAGGAATCTTTGTCATCATTACGCCACCAACAAAACCACCAAGAAGTGTGGCCACCATTCCAAAAGTTTTGGCCACAGTGGCGATATCAGACTTTGTGTAGTCCAAATCAAGAATGAAAGGTGTGGTGAGATTGCTCGCCATCGCATCCCCTAATTTATACAGGAGAATAAACGAGAGCATCAGCCATGCTCCATGGCGTCCAAAAAATTCTTTGAGCGGCCCAAACACGGCCTCTTGAAGGCTCTTTGGCTTTTTGTGCTCATCTTTTTCCATCGGCGCAAAAAAAGTAAAAAGAATAGCGGGAACAATGGCCAGGGCCATAAATTGATAAACTCTCTCCCAGCTCATTCTGTCGGCCATAAACAGGGCCATTGCCCCAGAGACAATCATCGCTAATCGGTACCCATAAATATAAACCGAAGAACCGAGTCCTAATTCTTCTTCATCTAAAATCTCACGTCTGTAAGCATCAATCACAATATCTTGAGAGGCACTAAAGAAAGCAACCAACAAGGCCACTCCCACAATCATGAGTAAACTAGAAGCAGGATTAAAAAATGAAATACTAAAAATACTGCACATTAATAGGATTTGAGTGATTAAAATCCATCCCTTTCTTCTTCCTAAAAAAGGCAGAGAGTACTGATCCATTAAAGGAGACCAGACAAACTTATAAACATAAGGCTGCCCAATAAGAGAAACCATCCCAATCTGAGTCAAATCCACTTTGGCATCTGTCATCCATGCCTGCAGAGTTGAACCTGTAAGAAGAAGAGGTAAACCAGCTGAATAACCCATCACAAGCATCGTAAGCATCTTATAGCTGAAAATCTTTTTCATCACAGACATGAGCTGGCCTTAAGTATAATTTTTAGAGATTCGTACTTTGTTTATAGTGAAAAACATTTTCCGTAATCTTATTATTATCACGTTTGCTTTTCTTTTTTGTGACTGAATTAAATTTTAGCTTCTTCACAGTTTCCCCTAATGCTTTTGCTAGTATAGGAGGAACAGCATTTCCGATTTGACGGAATTGAGCCGTTTGAGAACCATGAAAAACAAAATCATTCGGAAAACTTTGGCAAGCGGCAGCTTCTCTTGGAGTGAGATATCTCGCCTCTTTAGGATGATAATAACTTGTTCTTGAAGTCAAAATTGTTGGGCTAGGCCCTTTCAAGCTTAAACGTTGAAGACGTGTTTGACGGAAACGATTTTCACGCAGTTTATCCCAATCAACACCAAACCAAAGTTTTTTAGGGAGATAATTTTTCTCATCTTCTTGATAACGAATTCCTTTGCCTTCAGGAATACACTTAAGACGTTCACGGTCATCGTCGTTTTTTAATTTTGCTAAGCTTGTATCGTGATTGAAGGCTTTTCCATTACTTGCTTTTAAATTTTTAAAAACATCCCCTACAGTCACCAGTTTTTTAGTTCCACGCGCTCCATGAGAAGGCTCTGGAAAAACACATTCACCACCAAGTACACCCATAATAATGGCCCGTCTTCTTCTCTCAGGCACACCATATTCTTCAGCACTCAAAACTCTGGCGTCCATGGTGTAACCAAGTTTTTCAAAGTGAGAAAAAATCATCTCTAAAATTTTTTGATTTTTTTTGGCCATAAGTCCTGTGACATTTTCAAAGAGAATCACTTTTGGTTTTGTGATTTTTACAACACGAACAAATTCTCTAAAAAGTTGATTGCGTGAATCTTCAACCTTTCCTCTGCCTACTGTGGAGAAACCTTGGCAAGGTGGGCCACCAACAACCATATCAATAGTTTGATTTTTAATTAATGATTTTAATTTTGCTTCTGAGAGTTTTTTAATATCGCCTAAATAAGTTTCTGCGTGCTTGTGATTGTGAGCAAAGCTTTCAATGGCATACTTATCTGCATCTACACCAAGAAGACATTTGTGTCCTGCTAATTCTAATCCGTGCGACAAACCGCCACACCCACTAAATAAATCGATAAACTTAAACGATGTTGATGATGTTTTCATTAAACCTATTTGATCAAATTTTTATATCTTCACAGTGTAAAATCGTTGATTTCACATGTCTATAAAAACCCTAACCGTTGATTGATAAGACCAATGAATGTTTGACATATGAAACACCAAAAAGAAACACATTTTAACTCTCAAAATTCTATCCAAACTATGCTAAAATACCGATACTAACTAAAAATGATTCTTAACTTTTAACGACGAGGTTTTTTATGAAAAGAAGAGATTTTTTAAAGAGCACACTTTTCTTCGCAGCTGTTTCAACTGTTGCAGGAAAAACATTAGGTCTATTTAATCAAGCTCACGCTGGTGTTGTAATGGTTGCAGCGGGAAAACTTGGTTATAAAGATGCTTCTCCAGCAAACCAACTTAAAGCTGATAAGCAATGTGAGACATGTTCATGGTTCAAAGCTGATGCGGCTGGCGGAGCTGGAAATGGACAATGTACACTTAAAGCAATGCAGCAGGCCATGAAGTCACCCGCTGTTTACGTTAAAGTTGGCGGATACTGTAATATGTGGAAGAAGAAAGCTTAATTGTTTTAGCTACTTACATAGACAAAAGGCCCTCATTGCGAGGGCCTTTTTTTTGGTCTAATTACCAAACCTTAATCTAATCTAAAATGTTAGAAATTGTTAGTTAACATTCATTCTCATCTTTGAAATAAAGGCGCTCTCTGAAATCTCAACGGGGAGAATGCGAAGATGAGAAATATAATTGGATTAGTAGTACTTGCAACAATCAGCATGAATGCAAATGCAGGAATTGATGTTGTTTATGGAAAAGACACTCGTGTAGATGTCTATGCTGCTAAAAATTCTCTTCATGTAAAACTGGCCAATTCAACTGCCGGAATGCTTCACGTCTCTCAACTAGCTCCAACAGCTAACAAAAGTGTTTTTAAAATTTCTGGAGCTGAGTCACTTGCTCGCTCAATGAATGTTTGCTCTTCTGAAAAATTTGCTACTCAACCAACGGCAGCTTCATGTTCAGGCTTTCTTGTTGGAGAAGATACACTTATCACTGCTGGTCACTGCGTGATTGGAATCATGCCTACAATCCAACAAGCATGTAAAAACTTTGTATGGACGTTTGACTATGAGATGAATTCAGCGGGAGACGATCCTACTGCTTCAGTCCCAGTGACAAACATCTATTCATGTAAAACTGTCGTTGATGCAAAACTAGATAACTTTAATGATTACGCTGTTATCAAGCTTGACCGCAAGGTTGTTGGTCGTACGCCTCTTAAGTTCCGTACATCTGGGCAAGTAGCAAACTCAGCAAATTTAGTCGTTATTGGCCACCCATCCGGTCTACCTACAAAAATCGCATCAGGCGGGAAAGTTTTAGATAACTCTCCTTCAACTCGTTTTGTGACTTCACTAGATACATTCCAAGGAAATTCTGGATCTGCGGTATTCAATGCTCAGACAGGGATGCTTGAGGGGATTCTTGTTCAAGGTAAGACAGATTACCGCCCAAGCATCAAGTCTAATCCTAACAGCTGTTTAGTAGTTAATGTTTGTGATGCCAAAGGTATTAAGTGTGTTTCTGATGAGGAAGGAAATCCTCCAGGTGAAATAGTAACAAGAATTACTTCACTTACGGCTTCAATTAAAAAATCTCTCTCACTAAAATAATCGCCTTTTCATAGGGGAGATCAATGAGCAAATCTTTTTGCTGGCTGATCTCCCCTCTTAATATCCCGACTCGGCTTTTACTTACCTTAAAAATCTTGCTCACAAATTCAACGACCTCTTTATTTGCTTCACCGTCTTGAGGTAGGGCCTTGATCTTTATTTTAAGTCTTTCAGGATTTCCAAAGACACCAGTAACCTCAGTTCGGCTAGAATTAGGCCTGATATAGACCAATAGCTCTGTTTGATTTTTAGTTGGTCTTAGCCAAGGGTATTCTTTCAAAGGCAAATCTCCGACTTTAGAATTGTAACTCTTCCATCTTCCCCTTAAACTATTCTGATGACTATACAAGAATGGTGGTGGCAGGTTTATGAGTTAACCCTTGCCTCATTAAAATCAAGATACAGAAAAACTTTGACTGGCATGCTTTGGGTTGTGGCCAATCCCCTTTTAATGTTTGGGGTTCAAAGTTTAGTTTTTAAAAAGTTTTTAAGATTAGATGTCCCAGATTACTATTTATTTCTCTTAGGTGGACTTCTTCCTTGGATCTTTATTACTCAGACCATACAGATGTCGACCCCAACCTTTGTCAATTATACTCAATTGATGAAATCATTTAAAATTCATCCACATGTTCTTATTTACTCACAAATTTTAGATAATTTTGTAAACTTTATTATTACGTTTGTTATTGTCCTCATTCCTGCTTATTTTTTTTATGGAATGAGCTTCACTCATCTCATTCTTATTCCTCTGCCCCTTCTCTCTCTTATTATTGCTGTTACAGCAATAAGTGCTATACTCTCTACTCTTAATGTATTTTTTAGAGATATTAATTTCATTTTAGGATTTTGTTTTTCTCTTCTCTTCTTTCTTACTCCAATATTTTACCCTATTGAATTTATGCCTGCCGAATATCGCTGGATGGTTAATCTTAATCCTCTCTATCACCTAATCACTCCTATGAGGGATATTGTTTATGGAAAAATCGAAAATGATTTTTTTGTTCACTTAGGAAAATCTTATACTGTGGCCCTCGGAAGTTCTCTTATATCTATTGGTTACTGGAAACTTAAGAGGAATGATCTATATGCTAGACTCTAATCTTGTCGCCAAGGGCGAAAATGTATCTCTTCATTTTGAACTACAGCACTATTTCCAAAACTCGCTCAGGGACAAGTTCATTAGTGCAGTAAGAAATCCCATTGATACATTTTTCGGTGAGAAAGAAATTCTAAAAATTTTAGATGGTATCAGCTTTGAAATAAAAAAAGGTGATCGCCTTGGTATCATTGGAGTAAATGGAACGGGAAAAACAACCCTCTGTCGCTGCTTAGTAGGAATGTATAAACCTCAAAAGGGTAAGATTGAAGTCAATGGCACCGTAAGAGGAATTTTTGATACTTCAACTGGTATCATGCCTGAGCTAACAGGAAGAGAGAATGCTTACCTCCTCGCCAGGCTCTTCTATCCTAAATTGAGAGACCTTACTTCAATTGTTGAAGAGGCCCTAGAGTTCTCAGAACTTGGTCATTTTGCAGATATTCAATTTAAGCAATACTCTAAAGGCATGCAGTCACGGCTTGCTCTCTCGATCATCTCATCAGTTCCAGCAGATCTTCTTATGCTTGATGAAGTCTTTGATGGCGCAGATGTGTTTTTTCAGACAAAAATTGCTGAAAGAATGAAAAATCTTATTCAAAAATCTGGGGCCGTTGTGTTTGTTTCACACTCAGCAAAGCAAGTGGAAAAACTGTGCAACCGCGTTATGATACTCGATAAAGGGAAAATCCTTTTTGACGGTCCAGTAGATCAAGGACTTAAGATCTATCTAAATTCTAGATAGATCGCATATCAAAGCTTATCTCGACGGATGGCCATATCTTTCATAAAAGTGCATCACATCGGAGCATTTATGAAATTTCTCATTATATTTACACTATTACTTACTTCGCAACTCAGCTTTGGAAAAGACTTTCTTAGTAAGTCACAAAAAGATATCACTCTTAAAGAGGTTGATATTATCTGTGCTGATACTTGGTGCTCAGGTGATTATAATTTCAAATTTGTCTCAATCCAGTGTGACGACTCAAAAGCCATCTGCCAATTAAACTATGAAATGTTTGTTTGGGATCATGATGAGGCCAAGCTTTCTTTGAATTGCAAAATTCGTCCTGTAAAAAAATTCTCTGACATGGTTGTGAGCTCGAAGGGTTATCACGCTATTAATCAAAATTTTTATCAGCAGCTGACAACTTGCTTTCAAAGCAATATCCATAAATATGGAACGCAGCTTCTTTATTAATTCAGAGACATGATGACACCGCTTTAGTGTCAAGTTGACTCTCCAAACATTATAAAAAATTACACTTCCGATTCTCTATTTTCAATCAACTAGTTCATTCTGTATCTCCTTCCTATTAATCTCAGGAGGGAGTAATGAAAATTTTATCAATCGTTCTATCACTATGTTTAACACTCAATGTTTTTGCCTCAACTGGTGCTCTTGATCAGCTCGAACAACAAATGGATGAGCTTCAGTACTCATTAACAGTTGAATGGGACCAAAAAGATCAGAATTTCTACAATGCCCAAACAGATGCCTTTATCGCAAAATTTTCTGCCCTTATTAAGAACCAAGGTTTAACTAAAGAAGATATTCTCTCAATGTCAGAGAGAAAGATGAAAAACAAAGCAGCTCTTGAAGCCATCAAACTAAAAATGAGTTTATTAAGTCCAAAAGCTTCAGCCGAAGAATTGATTTCGACTCTTAAAGATTCTTCAAAAGATTTCTACTCTCATGGCGCAAGCTGGATTGGTGGACTAGACCCAATCCTTACTGGCTTTATTGCAGTGTTTGTCATTGCAATTGGTTATTCAATCTGGTGGAGTGCAACACATGAGTGTTCAGAATGGGGACAAGAATACCAGTGTGACACTTATATGACTTGTGCTGGTTACTATGATGCTGGAGGATCATGTCTTGCTTATGTAGAAAATCAAGATTGTGGTTATGTTGATGTTTGTAAAAATTGGGTAAAAAAATAAATAAAAAGGGCAGAGTTTAACTCTGCCCTTTTTATTTTAAGCTAGATCTTTATTATGATGATGAGCTTTTTCACGAGACAAGAGTGAATACACTGCGGGGACCACAATAAGTGTTAACCCAGTAGAAACGATGGACCCACCGATAATGGCCACGGCCATAGGTTTTAGTGACTCAGAACCAGGGCCTAAAGAAAACGCCAGAGGAACAGCTCCTGCTACAGTAGCAAAAGTTGTCATCAAGATCGGACGTAATCTTTTCGGACAGGCATCTTTAAGCGCGTCCATAATCCCAAGACCCTCTTCACGTCTTTGATTTGTAAAATCCACAATCAGAATTGAATTCTTTTTCACAATTCCCATAAGTAGGATTAGACCAATCATAGAATAAATATTAAGTGACTGATTCATGGCCCAAAGTCCCATGAATGCGCCAGAGAAACTAAATGGTAGGGCCATAAGAACAGTAATTGGATCAATAAAACTATTAAACTGAGTTCCAAGTACCATATAAGCAATCAGAATTCCCATCGCAAGAGCAAAAAGAAGACTCGTGAAAGCTTCGTTATAAGTTTCCGCAAAACCAGATTCAATTAACATATATCCAGGAGGAAGATGTTTTCTTGCAATAACTCTTACTTGCTCTAGGGCCTCACCTTGTGACTTATTAGGAGCAACTCCTGCAAATACTGTAATAGCTCTTTGACGTTCACGACGATTGACTGACTGAACACCTGGAAGTTCCTTCACTGTTACAACATCTAGGAGCTTTACTAACTCTCCTCGAGTGTTTCGTACAAAAATTCGCCCAAGATCGTTAAGTTTATCTTTTGAAGCATCAGACATTTTTATTCTAATATCGTTACGGTGACCGTCTTTAGAATATTTCCCGATGACTACCCCACCAATAAGAGCGTTAATAGTCACACCGATTTCTTGAACACTCACACCACGAATTTTAGCTTGTTCACGATCAGGGAAGATTTGGATTTCTTTTACAGATTCTTTATAGTCAGTATCAATATCCACATACACACCACTGGCCTCCATTTCTGCAATAACGTCTTTCGATGCCTGAATAAGAGTTTTCCAGTTCCCGCCAGTTAATGTGAACTCCACAGGAAAACCACGGCCAGATGCCGAAAATCCACCTTGTGATGTATCCTGAACAAAAACTTTACCACCTTTATAGTCTTTAAAGTGGGCGCGGTATTTATTAAGAAGATCCGTCTGGTGAGGTCTCTTCCCAGTCTTTGGATCAATTGGTCTGTCTTCTTTATCAAGTAAAGTTACAAATAAATTTGATGAATTGGCCTCAGCTCCCCCACCAAACCCACCTACGGCAACAAAATATCTTTTAATTTCTTTTTGTGCCATTAGATATTCTTCCACCGCTTTTGTCGCTTCATCAGTATATTCAAGAGAAGAACCATCAGGTGTTTTTACACGTATCATAAATGATGAAATATCCTGAACTGGAACAAATTCCTTTGGGATAAATTTTACAAGAGCAAATGTTGTCCCGAAGAAAAGAATTGAGCCAATAATTAAGATAACTCTGTGCTTAAGGGCCATATCAAGACACTTACTATAAAAAGAAATAACTGATTCAAAAACTTCATCAACAAACTTTCCGAGTTTTGATTGTCTTTGAGTCTCTTCCATAAACTGACTGGTCCGCATAGGCGTAAGTGTAAGGGCCTCGACATATGAAAGTGCCACGGCGACAGATATCGTTACACCGAATTGGAAGAAATACTTTCCAATAATTCCATCCATCATTGTTACAGGAATAAAGATCGCCATAATCGCCACTGTGGCAGCAAGAGCGGCAAATGAAATTTCATTAGCACCATCTAAAGAGGCCTGAACACGATTCTTCCCTTCTTCGTGATGCCTGAAAATATTTTCAAGCACCATGATGGCATCATCAACCACAATTCCAATAGAAAGGGAGAGACCCAAAAGAGTAAACGTATTGAGTGTGAAGTTCATATACTTAAGAACAATGAACGCACCCAGAATTGATGTCGGAATTGCTAGAATAACATTTATCGTTGCTGAAAATGATCCCAAGAATAACCAACAAACAATGGCCGTGAGAATAGCAGACAGTGCCATTGTAAACCCAAGTTCATGAATAGATTCTTCAATGAATTTTGTGGTGTCATAATTAACATCCATTTCCATTCCAGGAGGAAGAGATTTTCTTAACTCCTCCATCTTTGCCTTTACACCATTGGCCACATCAATTGTATTTGATCCACGCTGCTTTCTAATTCCCAGACCAATGGCATTTTTTCCATTTGATCTTGAAATACGTCTCACATCGGCCATACCTTCTTCAATATCTACCACCTCTCTTAAAAAGATTGGCTTATAGTTAGGCGCTCCACCACGACGAATGATTGGTAAACGATTAAATTCTTCAACAGAAGTTGCTTCACCTAAGATACGAACGTTTTTTTCAGTTGTAGGATTCTCAATAAATCCTGCTGGTGATTCCTTATGCTCTGACTGAACAGCAGTGATTACGTCACTTACTGTTAGCTCATATTGATTTAATTTTTTCGTTGAGGCCCAAACTCTGAGGTTGGGATCAATATATCCAGCGAGAAACACATCAGCGACACCAGAGACAGTTTGAAATTTATCTTTAAGGCTGTCACGAGTGAAGGCCATAAGCTCTTTTGGGGCCATATCAGGAGCTGTCACAGCGAGGAACATGATTGGTCTATCATCTGGGTTAATTTTTCTAATAGTCGGAGGATCAATATCATCTGGAAGAAGACGAGCAGCCTGATTAATAGCAGATTCAATTTCTGAAACCGCCACATCGATATTTTTATCTAAATTAAACTCCACAGAGATATTGGCCGTTCCAAGTTTGGCAGTGGAAACAACACTCTTCACACCTTCTACAGAAAGAACCGCTGACTCGATGGGGTCAATCACATCAAGCTCCATCACTTCAGGGGCGGCTCCCTCATAGGTGACAGAAACGTTTACCATAGGGAAATCCACATCTGGCATTTGTGAGACACCCATCTTACTCATTGAGACATAACCAAAAATAATCATGGCCGCCATAAGCATCCACGCGAAGACTGGTTTTCTAATCGATACGTCTGATAAACTCATGGTAGAACTCCTGAAGCTGCTTCCAGATTTTTATAACTCATATAGGCCATGACAGAAGCACGGTCGAAATTTCTTTTTGAATCAATATAAACATTGAGTGCCTGAAGAACATCCAAGTTCGTCACCTGGCCATACTTATAATCTTTTTGGTTAAGGTCATAACTTTCTTTTGATTTTTTGACAGCAACTTCGAGTCGTCTTACTTGCTCAAGGTTTCTCTGATATTGCTGATACAAAGTCATGATTTCTCTATTTGCCGAACGCTCCATCTCATTACTTGTAAGCTGGGCCTGCTTTTTAATTTCCACTGCACTCTTCACTTCATTTTGAACGACGTTTCCTTGCCATAGTGGAACTGTGAGCTGAAGGCCCACATCCCATTTTGATCCCGCGAGAATCCCTGTACGTAAGAAATAATAATTACTTGTGAAATCAATATTGGGTACATGTCCACCTTGGGCCACACCAACTTGTTTTTCTGCCACAACAATTCTTTGATTCTGTGCCTTAATATCTGGCCTTGATTTAATTTTTGAAAGATAGCTTCCCACCTCTTCCAAAGCAGGAAGAGAATTATCAACAGCAAGATCATCACCCTTAATCCCTGTGACAAACTCAAACTGAAGCTCTGATGCTTTCAGACTGGCCTCAGAAGCCTCAAGATCAGCTTCTACGTTGAATAGCTGAGCTTCGGCCTGAACGAGTTCACCTTGACGAGACCTTCCAAGTTTTGTTCTCTCTTTAAGTTCTTTAACTCTTTGTTCTGAGAATTTTAAAAGTTCACGAACATTTTTAATGTCCTTGCGTGCAAGATAAAGATTATAAAAACTATTAATTGTTAATTGATAAACTTCAATTTTAGTAGATTCTTTTGACATACTACTTAGCACAGCTTCTTCACTTCTTTGTTGAAGACCTGAAATACTGCCTCCTCTAAAAAGAGGTTGCTGAAGTCTTAATCCATAAGAGTATTGGTTAAGTCTGGTAAAAGCAGTATTAGACCCATTACTTGGAAGTGGATCAATTTCAGTATAACTCCCAAAACCAGAAACCGTAGGAGTCAATGCACCAATGGCCTGCTTTCTTTTAAAGTTTGCCTGATCAGCTTGTGAATCGGCCCGCTTAAGGGATTCTAGATTCTTTTCTGCTGCTCTAAAAGCATCAGGAAGACTAATTGAGGCCCAAGTAGATGAAAGTGAAAGTGTGAACAATAAAAATAGCTGAATCATAGTATACTCTCATGGGTAAAAACTTTGGATAAAACAAGAAGTCCATCTCGTATTTTATCTTTGTCATCTTTGTTTAATTCTTTTAATAAAATATCAATTTGCCTTTCAATCGAAACTCTTACTTTTTGATTAATAGCACTTCCCTTTTTGGTTAAAACTAATTTAACCGCACGTCTGTCCACACAGTTTTGGCGAAGCACAAGATCACGCTCCACTAAACCATCAACCATCTTAGAAACAGCAGCTTGAGTCACACCCATAATTTTGGCCAAGACAGATACATGACAAAAATCATCATGTATTGCTCCCAGGATACGTAACTGAGGAATGGAGATGCAATCGTTAGCTTCTTCGAAGGCCATTTTTCTAATATGTCTCATCGACATAGGAAGAACATTTAAAATTTGAGTCGATAATTTAAGTGACATAGTTAACGTAGATAATAGTTAACCGAGTTAACTAACGTCAAGTTTCTCTCAAATATTTATTCAAAAAAAGCCATCCAAATATGATGAACGAGGGTCACTCTTGTGCTGTCCGGGCTCAATCGACACACTTTAGGTCATAATTTAAGTCAAAA
>DZBG01000065.1 GCA_022729855.1 Bdellovibrio sp. | reverse complement strand
GACTTTTGGGGGAATCTCGTAGGGGCGTGTACCACTTTAGGGACAATATCATTATTTTTGTTAGCAAGAAACAGGCCATAAATTAAGAAAATCTAAATACTGAATAGTGTGCCAACTATATGGAATTTATTTCCTGATTAAATACATATTTGTGGATATTAAAAAATTCTTTATAATGTTAAAGAGTAAAGAATCTTTAGGAAAGAGAGATTGGTAATATGAGAAATATAATTTGTTTAATTTTAGTCGTTTTCGCCGGATGTTCAACATCAAAACTCATAGTTCAGTCCCTCCCAGCTGGGGCCACAGTAACTGTCATGGATGAGGCTGGAAAAATAAGGTCACTAGGTCAAACTCCTTTATCAGTAGAATTATCCGACGTATTTAGATCAGGGACATCGTTTTCTGAAATTCAAATTATTAAGGATGATTACTCAGCAGAGACAATACTACTCAGTAAATCAAGTTTGCCGACAAATTATGAAGTGTCATTGAATTTGAAAAAAAACCAACAAGATTTAAAGTCTGTGGATATTCTTCAAAAGAATGAATCAATCGCCCAAAAAATTGCCCAAGCAAACAATCTCATGAATCAAAAAAGATATGAAGAAGCTGAACAAATCGTTTCAAAGTTTGTACTGGATTATCCAAATATAAGTGTTGGGTATGACTATATGGGAAATATTCAATATCTAAAAAAAGATTTAAAACGGGCGCTTTTTTATTATGAAAAAGGTCTGCATATAAATCCAGACAATTTAGAAACTAAAGAGATGGTTTCAAAACTGAAGAGCATTTTTAACTAAGGATCCATTATGAGATTATTATTTGGTCTATTTACAATTAGTGCCGGATTTATTCTTGCAAGTATTCACTTAGAGCAAGGGGCAAAATCTTATTGGGATTTTGTCGCATTTTTTGTTGTCGTGTTTGGAACTCTCTCTGTGATGCTAATCACAAGACCACAGTTAAAATTTAGTGTTGTTCTTAAATATATTAAGCGAGGGATCTTCGGTTCATCGACAACAACTCAGAAATTTGTAGCCGACTGTGTTTTAGTGGCGACGAGAGTAAAAGATGCTCCATCAGATAAAACAATTGAGTGTCAGTTTTTAAGAGATGGTCAAGAGCTTATGTCTCTTGGTTTTTCATTTGAGAAGATAGAAAATATCCTCTCTCTTAGATATCAGAATTATGCAAAAACGATAACCAATATAGCAAATTGGCTTCGCAAAAATTCAAAATATCCACCAGCTTTTGGGTTAGCAGGAACAGTTTTAGGTTTGATTCATCTTATGAGAGGGATTTCAGATGGTATCAATCCACAAGAAACAGGGATAAGAATGGCCGTTGCCCTCGTGGCAACTTTTTATGGTCTTATTATTTCAAATATTTTTTTAAATCCAATTGGAGAGCTTTTAATTGAAAGGCTTAAACATGATGAAGAAAAAGCTGAAATTGCGATTCATACAATTGAAATGCTTATGAAAAAGTCATCTGCAATTGAAGTTCAAGAAGAGCTTAACTCTTATATTGAGCCTGAAAACAAAATGAATATTCTCTCAGCTATTCCAATAGAGGAGATGGTATGAAGTTAAAAAGATCTCTTTCTAAAGGTGAGGCAGAAGAAGTTGAGAGTGAGGGTACTTGGGCCATCTCCTATGGGGATATGATTACTCTTCTACTTAGTTTTTTTGTGATTTTTTTTAGTACAGATTTTGATAAAGCTAAAAATGAAGAAATGAAAACTCAGGTCATTCATGAACTCTCTACAATTGACTTTAATGAAACAACTATCCTTAAAGAAAGTGCTACCGCAAAGAATGCGAAATCTGATGTAAGTAAAATTAAAGATCATATAAATAGTGAGAAAGCAGTTATTGAAGTTATCAATTCTAATAACAACATCATTATAAAGTTCTCGGGGGTCTCTTTTTTTAATTCAGGAAAAGTAGATATTACTGAAGATGGGAAAAAAGTTTTGACAGCTTTTTCTGAAAAGTTTTTACCTTATGCAGGACTCTATAAATTGAGCGTGAAAGGGTTCACAGATCAAAGAAAAGTTATGCGAAGAAATGACAGGTTTAAAGATAATCTAGAACTCTCTGCACTTCGTGCAGTCTCGGCTATGAGAGAGTTGCAAAAAAATGGAATACCCCTCACAAACTTAGATATTGCTGGTCACGGAGAGATGATGAAAATTCAAAAGATTATTGAAGATGCTGACACTATAACTGATGACCAGAAAAATGCCTTGTCCCGCACTATTGTGATGATCATAAAACCAGAGAAAGAAGAGAGCTTTTTATGAAGTTAATTTTAAGTTTTTTCATTATTATATTTTCACTATGCTCATATGCACAGATTGAAAATAAGCTACCAAGAGTCCTTGAGATGGAAGAGAAACTTGAGATGGAAGCCTCAAAATATTTTTCTCAACGATTTCCAGGACAGCCATATTTTATTAAGGTTGAAGTGATACCTTTGAGATCAGATATCTCAAGAGCGGCTAAGGGGGCAGAAAGACTGCCTTATCTTGAGTATGAAACAGAAGATTTTGTCGATGATTGGGACGATCCAAATGTTTCAATCTCTCACCTTCGTAACCGAGTGAAAAAAATTAATTTTGAAATTGATGTCTCAACAAAAATGAGCTCTGGAGAAATTCAAGAAATTAAAGATTCTATTATTTCATTTTTAAAACTAATACCTTTTAGAGATGAAATCAAAGTTGAGAAAAAATTAAATAATGATGTCCCTGTTCCTGAGTTTGCTTATTATCTTGCAGCTGGACTTGCTGTTATGTTGCTAGGAGTTGGCTTATGGCTTCGGATGAGTGTAGGATTCATTGCTAAAAATGTTAAAGGTAATAACCAGGAAAATGCTGGAGGATCAGTACAGACATCTTCTCCGATGATGTCTAGTAGTGGTGGTGGTGATAGTCAATTAAGTGTAAAAGAAGTTCCGCCAATCCGTGGTGATATCAATTTCTTTGATCCAATAAAGTTACTTGAAGTTCTTCACTTAAAAATTAAGCAAGTAGTACAAAATCCAGGTTTTCCTACGCTTCAAGATATGATTATTTTAGAAAAGCTTGCAGATTATTCTACTGGTTGTCTTGGGGCGCTTGTAAGTGAGTTTCCTTCTGATATCCAGAAAACAATTTTCCAACTTGGAAAGTCACAAAAGTGGCTAGAGGCGTTCTCATTTCCTACACAAGTAGATCAAAAAGCATTTCAGGCCTTGGAAGAAATTAGTCGTTCAAGAGATATGAAAAAATCTGACAGAGATTGGCAAAATCTTCTTATCCAAATGTGGCGTCTTGATGACCATCTTGTGAGCTTTTTAAAAGAAATTAATCCTGAGCACGCATTTGTCATTTTGGCACAGTTGCCAAAAAATATTTCTCTTAAAATTGGAAAGAAAGCTTATCCCGGAAGTTGGGGGCGTGTTCTGGAAGATGAAAGAGGCAATGTAATCATTGAACCAAATCTTGTAAAAGAGTATTACAAAAAAGCTGTTTCAGTCGTCCCTGTCTTTGAATACCAAATTTTAGATTCATATAGAAAAGAAAAAGAGATCTTAGATTATGTGCGTACGGCAAGCATTGAAGATGAACGTGATATTTACGAAACTCTCTCTAGTGATTCATTTATCGTAAAAACAAGAATTCCTTTTTATAAAATATTTGAACTAAATGATGAGTCATTTAAAAAGATGAGCGATAAGTTTTCAATTAATGATTGGACTGTCGCTCTACTGAATTCATCAAGACAGTATATTAAAAGGTATGCAGACTCTCTTGATGATAAACAAAGATATGTTTTTTCTATGACACTCAAACGAATGGATGAGTCTTCAATAAACAAGATGGATCAAGTCTTAATGAGAGAGAGAATGGCCAAAGTCCTTAATGAATTTAAGGCAGAAGCTAAAGAAGATATTAATTTAGCAAAACCAGAAGTAGGGAATTATGATGATTCAAAAACTGCTTAGATTTTGTCTATGCTTTTTCATCTTTTCTTCAAGTGCTTCTTATGCTGCTAAGTTTGATTTTATGGCCGGGATGTTTTCTTTAGATGCTACTGCTGGAGCGGGAAAAACAAGTGTGAGTTCGGTAGGTTCTTATCGAACGGCATTTTCAAAATCTGTTTTAGACAAAATTGATGTTCTTGTTGGTTACACGTTAAATATGACAAATACCATTGGTGGCGATATGGCCTATGGTATCGATTTTGGATTTAATTATTTCCCTTTCACTTTTTCAGAATCAAAAGAATTTGAAAAAAATGGAATCTCAATTAAAAGAGATGAACTCTATCGTCCATATATAGGGTTAAGTTTTAATCAGCGTCAGTTTCAATCTATTAAAAATAGTTATGCTGGTTTTGGGCTCGATATAGGGTGCGAGTATTCGATGAATAAGCATTACAGTTTTAAAGCTGAATTCAGGTATATCACTTTAGGTGGATCTTCGGATTCGAATGCAACAGAGATGAACATGTTGGCCGGTATTTCTTTAAAGATTTGAGGGTTTTATGAAAATGTTAGTTTTACTTCTTCTATGTCTGACTCTTTGCTCATGTAATAGTAAAGGGAATGCTTTTCAGAATTTGGAAGAGGCCAGCACTGATACAACTCCTGCCATTGGTGAAGTTAAAATTCAATCTTTTATTCCCTTAGCTAATCCTGTTATTTTTACTGCCACGAGTGTCGTTACTTTTGCAGTTTCTGTTTATGATGGAGCAGGGACGGTTAATTATAAATTTACGATTGATGATAGTACTGTGCTTCAAAACAGTAGTTCTCCTTTCCTTGAAATTGACGGAAGTGTACTTGGGGCAGGACCTCATGAACTTAAGGTTACAGCTTCTAACTCAACTTCTTCAGACTCTCATTCATTTACTTTGAGAAAGAATAATCCAGCCTCTGTTATTTCATCATCACCTTCATTCACAAGTTCTCTTTTAAATTGTGCTCAAGATACCTTAACTATGAGTGCTGTCACAACTGATGCTGATGGTGATACTTATACTCAAAAATGGTATATTGATAATATCGAAGTGATCTCATCCACACCATTTACAGCAGTAACTAACACGAGTTCTTCGTCACAGTTGGCCTATACACCTGATTGCAGTGTGGCCGGATATCGTCAGATTTCGTTAAAACTAGATGATGGACATGAGGTTTCAACTTACACTTGGTCTGTATCAGTCATTAACCCCGCTGTTGAGACAATTATCAGTTATTTTCCAACATCAAATAATGTTACGGCATTGAGCTATGAAAACTCTAAAACATTTAATGCTAGTGGATCCGGTGTAGGGAGCTTAACTTTCGTTTGGAAACTTGATGGGACCACTGTTAAAACAGATACCGGAGTTGTTTCTAGTAATTATAATCTTGATACCACATCTGGAACTCTTTCTACTGGGAACCATACGCTTGAAGTCGTTTTAACAGATAGTACAGTGGCCAATGATCCTCCTTCTCCGGTTAAAAGAAGTTGGCTCATTTATAAAAATCAAAAACCAACTATTCTCTCAGCAAGTCCCAATGATGCTAAACTTATAAACCTTAATACACAATTAGGGATCACTGCTAATATTCAAGATGCTTTAGATACAGTCACGACAAGGATTACAAAAGGTGCACTTAATTGTGCAAGCTCTGCTTGTGGACTTTCAAGTATTGTTCTTCCGACTGCTTCAGGAACTTTTTCTGCGATTTTTACACCAGGACTTACTTATCTTGGTTCAAATTCTTTTACACTTAGAGTGACAGATACATACGGTGAGTTTGAAACGTATGATTATAATATTTCAGCAAACTATTTTAGTGATGCTTGTAATAATTTAACTGCAGGAAAGATTTGTACTCTGGCCGGATTACCTGGCCTAGGAAGTGGCCTCAATCTTGCGACTGAGTCAAACAAAGTACGAGTGAGCCCATCGTGGATGACTGAAGATGATCAAGGAAACTGGTTTTTCTCTGACTATTTAACGAATACTGTTTGGTACTACAATTCAAAAAATACCGATGTCACTTTGTGGGGTAACTCATCCCCATCGGCGACGATTGTTCCAGCAAATTCTATTTATGTTGTTGCTGGAACTGGAGTCGTGGGTGTTGGTGGTGTCGGTCAGCTTGCTAAAAAAATTCCTCTAAATTTTGGTGGTTGGGGAGGAGGACTTGCTTGGGATACCAGTCGTAGAGAGCTTTATATTGCTGACTATGGTAATGGACGAGTTATTCGAATTGGACAAAATGGAATTGGAAATCTTTTATGTGGCGCTAGTAATTTAAATACCCAGAACTCAGTTGCTGTTAATAACGACTGTACTAACGCAATGGATGTAGAATTTGATAATACTAACCGCAGAGTTTACGTGAGCTTGTATGGACGGCATACAATTAAATATTTTGATGTCAGTGATGCGAGCTCTGCAAATTGGAAGGGGTTCAGTCTTGCGGGAACGACAAGTACTGGAGCTAATACTGATGGGAGTGCTAACTTAAGTGGTTACAATACGACTATTACTGGGACAGCAAGGTTAAATGGTCCTTGGGGGATGAAACTAGATACAACAGATAATATTCTCTATGTTGGCGAGTATGGATCTTGTCGTCTGAGGGCCATCGGATTACCAGGAGCAAATACTCAAAATGTTTTCGGAAAGAGTATTACCGCTGGCAATGTTGTCACTCTTGCTGGTAACGGTTGTACTTCTGCAACAATCAATACGGATACACTCTTTTCTGCGAACTTATTTAACCGGCCAATGGAAATTGAGGTGTTAAAAGATACCGGAGCTGTCAAAGGAATATTCGTCTCTGATTTTTATGGGCACAGAGTAAACTTTTTAAATAATACTAATGGCTCAATTAGTTTAGGTGGACAAATTATTGGTTCACAAAAAATGGCCAATATTTTAGGAACAGGAAATACTGTTCCTGCGAATCCTCCATCTGGTATTACAACCACTGCAGTCAATCCAATGGGCTTATTTATTGCAAACAATAAACTTTTCGTTGGTTCTCGTGGGGATAGCTTAATCCGTTCTCTAGATCTTTCAGCAGGGAATGGAGCTGTGGGCAATGTTTTAGGTGGAACTGCAAGAGCAGGCTATTCAGGAAATTCACCTCTTGATTCTCGATTAGTTACATTTAGCAGTCCACTTTCTCTCCTTCATCAACCTAATGGAAATTTGCTGTATGTCTCAGATGTAAGTAATGCCATGCTTAGAAGTATTAACTTAACAACGGGTAAGGTAGAAGATTTTATCGGAGTAGGCTCATCTCAAAATGAAAATTTATTGAATACTGTCACAACTGCAACTCGCGTTCGTTCACCAAGGGCCATGACAATTTATAACGATTTCTTCCTTTACGCAGATGGTGGAAGTAATAATTGTTTTATAAGGGCGTTTAACCCTCTGGCCACTGACCAATTGATCTTTAACACGCAAGTTAATCAGAATAGAACTAATACTATTGCTGGATTTTATGGTTGGTGTTCTGACTTCGTAGGAACGACCGCTTTGGGCACAACTGATATTGGTGCACAAATTAAAAATCCATATGGACTTGGTGTAGATACAGGTACTGATACTATGTATATCACTTCAAATAGCTCGCATTGTGTATTAAGTGTCAACGCAGCTGGGATGATGGTTCCTGTGATTGGAACTTGTGGAACATCTACTGCTTCTCCCGTATATGGCGGTTCATATCCCGATAGTGGATTACTTCTTAATGCTCCTGCAGAGCTAATTATGGATCCATTATATCCAGGAAACTTTTTCTTTATTGATTTTTCAAATAGCAATAATGCCCATGTGAAGTATGTAAACACAAGCACACCATCAGGCGTGAGTTTTTTTGGGGGAGCGGAATATGTGGCCCATCAGTCAGTGGGAACTGTTCTGGCCGCAACTAATTCTCCTGGTTATTTAAGAGGACTTGCAGCCTTTGAAGAATGGATTTGTTTTACTTCAGGTGCTTCAGGATCAACTCAAGGAAATAATACTGTTGTATGTCGAAACAGAGATACAGGAGAGCAACAAGTGCTTGGCCTTGCTGGAGCAGGCGGTATCCAGTCTGAGCAAGATCAAGAAGGTGCTTCAGTTGTATCCGGTGGATCAACAGTGACCTTCGCTGTTCCTACTGGAATTGCTTTTGACTCTGATGGAAATCTTTTTGTCAGTGAATATGGATCACATGTTATAAGAAAAATTAAACGTTGGTGGTAGTACTGTTAGTAGTGCGGGGGAATATCATCTTTAAGAGATCTATTCCCTGAAACATCATGATCAGCAAAAAGAAGTTTAAGCTCTTGAACATCTTTTTGAAGTTGTTCAATGATCATGTGTTGAGAGGTTACGATCTTGTTGAGCTGGTCAACAAGATCGTCCTGATGGGTAAACTTTATTTCTAAATCAGTAATTCTTTTATCAGTCATGACTATTTGTAAGCATTAACTGTGTTAACGACATAAGCCACTTCTTCTTTTGTCATATAAGCAAAACAAGGAAGATTAATTACTGCTTTTGAAATCCAATCAGCATGTCCATGTGTAATCTTTCCACCAAGGTGAGCAGCGGCTCCTGGTTGTTCACTCATAGCACCTGGATAAACTGTTCCATAACCAATATCGTGAGCTTTAAGGTACTCGATAAAAGCAGGACGAGCAGCAGGGTCCATCACAGCGACTGAAAGATAACCGTTTTCCCAGACATTACTTGCTGGTGCGATAAATTTAAGAGCAGGGTTTTTGATATTATTTCTGTAGTGTTCACAAGTTGCACGACGACTTTCTAGTTTTGCATCAAGGTGAGGAAGAGCAAGATCAAGGAAAGTTGCTTCATAAGCACCTAAACGTGAGTTCCAACCAATAAGTCCGTGATCATAGTGACCAGTGCGGCCGTGGTTTAAAAGAATTTTTGAGGTTTTGATAACTTCTTCTGATTTTGAAAAAATACCACCTGCATCTCCGCTGGCACCTAAAACTTTTGCTGGATAAAAACTTGTTGTTGCAACTTCTGCAGAAGCAATAATACTTTCATTATTAATTTTTGTTCCAACTGCTTGAGCACAGTCTTCAATCACAAGAACATTTTTTTCTTTACAGTACTGACGAATCTCAAGAGTTTCTGGACATGCCCAACCATAAAGGTGAACAAGAATAAGTGCTTTTGGGTTAAACTTTTCAACACCTTCTTTCACCGCTGCAAGAGTCAGGTGAAGAGTTTCGCGAGAAACATCTAGTGTATATGGAATCGCACCAACGTTCACAACAGCTTCAAATGTTGCCCAGAAAGTCATATCTGGAATCATGACTTTATCATTTTTATCTACACCTGCTGCTCTAAGAGCAACTTGAATAGCATCAGTTCCATTGGCACAACCAAGTGAAAACTTTGCTTGAGTATAAGTGTTAAGATTTTTTTCGAACTGGCCAACAATAGGTCCACCAACAAAATGTCCGTTTTTAATAAGATCAGCAGTTTGTTTTACCACTGTCTCATAAAATCCGTTTTCATATCGCAAAATGTCAATAAAAGGCACTTTCATAATTAACTCACTTGATAAAGAGATCTGTATTTTACTCCAAATGAATAGAGGAAATAAACCGAATTCTAGGAATAATTAATTAACTCTTAGTGTTGAGTCCGAAGAGAATCTTTTTCGCTTCATCAGTCATCGGGGCATCTCCATTAATTGATTTCGCCAGTTCATAGGCCTTAATCACTGCTGGGCGTTTGCCTACAGTCTCAAACCAACGCTTTAGATGAGGAAAATCATTTAAGTTTTGTCCCTGTTTTTCATGAGGAACAATCCACGGATAAATGGCCATATCTGCAATTGAATATTCGCCGGCCACAAAATCTTTGCCTTCAAGTTGTTTATTTAAAACACCATAGAGTCTGGCCGTTTCTTTCGTGTATCTTTCAATGGCATAAGGAATTTTTTCAGGAGCATACATATTGAAATGATGATTCTGTCCGGCAATCGGGCCCAGGCCCGCCATTTGCCAGAATAACCATTCAGAGACTTGTGCTTTTCCACGGGGAGTTGCTGGGACAAACTGATTTGTTTTTTCAGCTAAGTACCAAAGAATTGCTCCTGATTCAAAAATAGTGAGATCACCTTTTTCATCTTTAGGATTGTGATCAACAATCGCTGGGATTCTATTATTAGGTGCAATCTTTAAAAAATCAGGATTAAATTGTTCACCCTTACCGATATTAACGGGAAGAATTTTATAAGGAATTTTTGCTTCTTCTAAAAAAATACTAATCTTGTGTCCGTTAGGTGTCGTCCAATAATATAAATCAATCATCATGATCTCCTTTTTAATGAAAACAGCATGCTCCCGCTCTAGAATAATGGCAATGATAAAACCTTAAGTTCTTGTTATTATGTTTGCCCTTGCGCATTCAAAAATCACACCCATATTCTCAGAATGGAATTCAAGAGTATCAATACTGGAAATTGGATCACAAAAAAAGTTTCAAAGGGAGCACTTTGCTCGGCTTTGTTTTCAGTTCTTATTATTTTTTTAGGAATATTCTTTTTTTGGAGTGGAGCACTCAAGGCCGATGAGCTTATGCCGGCTTCCAAATATTTTGTCTTTAATGAAGGTCAGTATTGGAGACTGTGGACTGCCCTTTTTGCTCATGCAGATATTCCCCATTTGTTTGGGAATTTATTATTGTTTTTTCCTTTTGCTTATTATCTTTCAGGCTATTTTGGTATTTATTTTTTTCCTCTTCTTGGATTTATTATGGGGGGAGTGACAAACTTTTTTGTTCTACAAATGATGCCAGAGAAAGTGTCTTTGATAGGAGCCTCAGGAGTTGTTCACTGGATGGGGGCCGCTTGGATGACACTGGCTTTTCTTATTGATCGACGAGAGAAAATCTCTAAAAGATTGATTAAGAGTATTGGGATCTCTTTGATACTTTTTCTTCCTGATACCTATAAACCAGAAATTAGTTATAGCAGTCACCTTATTGGCTATGGATTGGGTGCCTTAAGTGGGATTTTCCTCTACTTTATTTTTAAGCAAAGATTTCTTAAAGCTGAAGTGATTGAGTTTGTTCCAGTGGAGGAAGTCGAATTTGATTGGCAAAATCCCGAGGAAGAAACTTCCTCAGGATTAAGTGATGAGTCTAATTATTAAGTTGAATCCAAATACCATTTTCTGATCGCAGAGTTATATGGTGAGTCGGTTTGGCTATAAATCCTTTCTTTAAGTTCCAATCAAAATAATGAGCAAGATAAGCAAGAATTAAAACACCTTCTGTAGTAGCAAGATCCTCACCGATACAAGCGCGTGGTCCTTTGGCAAAAGGGAAGTAAGTACAATCATCTCTTGAAACGACACGATTGATAAAACGCTCCGGCATAAATTCATCAGGCTTTACCCAAAATCGAGGGTCTCGATGAGTCACATAAGGAACACACATCACACTTTTCCCAGCAGGGACATGATAGCCACCAATCACATCATCTTTAATCGTTTGTCGTGCAATGATAGGAATGGGTGGAAAAATTCTTAAGGCTTCCTGCCAAACTGCTTTAAGCAGAGGAAGATTATCTAAATCTTCACGGCATAATTCTTCAGGAGTTTTCCCATAATCTCTGAGTTCATTTTTAATTTTTAGAATCCATTCAGGATTTTTAGCAAGAAGATAAGTCGCCCAACTTAGACCATTACTTGTTGTTTCATGGCCGGCCAGAAGAAGGGTCATCACTTCATCACTAATAAGATTATTTGGGAGAGGATTTCCTGATTCATCTCTGTACGAGACAAGTTTACTGAGAACATTTGGTTTTTGATCATGTCCCCCTTGAGATAAAATTCCCGTTACAATAGATTTTAAATCTCTCACAGCTTTCATGCCTTTTTTATTTTCGGCAGTAGGGAAGTTGTGTGGGAAATTCCAAATTCTTCTGATTCGGGTATTAATCCTTTCAGTCTCTGTATAGAGGGCCTCTTGGGCCATCTTTGAATGTTCACCTAGGTCTGATCCGAAAAATATTTTTCCTGCAATATCAAAAGTAAGGGCATTAAAATCAAGACTAATATCAAAGGCCTTCTCTCTTGATTTCATCTCAATAATTTTTTTCTGAGTGCTTTCATGGATAGCTCTGAGGTATTGCTCAGTTCTTGCTTGATGAAACTCTTTGGCCATGATTCGTCTTTGCCTGCGCCACAGATCACCTTCACTTGTCAGGAGTCCTTCTCCCAGGAGTGGGGCCATCTGTTCATACTCTTTACCCTTTTTAAAATTCACATGATGTTCTTTTAAAACATAGTTCACGTCTTCAGGATTAAAAAGAAAGATAGACTCGCGGTTTTTCCATGGAGCATAGATCACATCCCCGAAAGTCTCTTTCATCATTCCCCAAACATAAAGGGGGCGCTTTTGAAAAAGATAACCCATTACATAGAGCTCAATGCCCTTAGGCCCTGGCATTTGTGTTAAGTTTTTCTCTTGATCTTGATCCCATGTTAATTCCATAGTACCCTCCTGTGGTACAACCATTATATGAGCAATTGCTCATATTTAGAGACTCGCATTTAGGAGGCCAAATGAAGCTAACGAAAAAGGGTCTAACTCCTCGAAAAGAGCCGAATCAAGAGAGGGCCAGAGAGACGGTGGAAAATATTTTCCAGGCGACTGCTCACATTTTAGAAAAAGAAGGCTTCGAGAAAACAAGTACCAATAAAATTGCCCAAAAAGCGGGGATTAGTATTGGGTCTCTCTATCAATATTTTCCAACTAAAGAAGCTATTCTCGGGAAGATGATTGATTATTATATTCAAAAACAAATTGATCTCTATGAAAGTGAAATAAATAAAGAAGCACCAAAGACTCTGCTTGAGATGATTGAAACCTTAGTGGATGTTACGATTGAGGCCAAAAAGAAAGAAGAGCGATTCACCAAGATATTTGCCCAGAAAATGTTTAGCCTCGCTAAGCATGACACCATGAAAAGAATGGATACTCATTTATTAAATATGTTCAAAGAGAAAATTAAGATATTTGAAGATGAAGTACGAATGGAAAATATTGAGTTGAGTTTATTTATTCTGTATCAGTCTGTTCGTATTGTTCCTGTGGCCATTATTTTTGATGATCATTTTAAGTTGAATGATAAAAACTTAAAAAAAGAGATGATTTATCTTTGCCATGAATACTTGAGAAAAGATTAGTCTGCAAAGGCAGGATCAATACCAATACTTCCCTCGGTATTGTTATAGGCTTGCATGGATTGTTCAAACTCTTGGTGAAATTTTCTTATCTCAGGATAAAAATCTCCCAAAATCAAACGAGTGTGATTGGCCAAAATTTTTCTTTCGCTATCAATTTGAAGATTGAGATCTTCATATCTCTTTTTATCTTTAAAAATTATTTCATTTGTTTGCTCGTTGAAAGTATAAGTGTCGTTACGTTGATTCATTAAAAGATTTGTTTGATCTGCAAAAGACTGTTTTTTCTTTTGATACTTAAGAAATCTTGTTTCGCCACCTTCTGGATCAAGAGACAAAATCTTGTCTTTAAGCTCTAGCTCCCAGCGCCTCTCTAATTCATTCCATGGAATAGAGTCATCAGCATAATTTTTCTCTTCTACCGCATGAGTGGGTATTTTTATAGGCACCACGGTTTCTGGAGTCTCTAAATGAATTCTATCTTCTTTTTTCTCTAAAGAATCATTAATTGTAATCGGTTGTGGTTGATCCCAGAATAGCCAAAGGCAGAGTATGAGGAGAGAAATGAATCCAAATAGCTTAAGTTTCATCCTGTTATTTTAAAGGTAACTCCAAAGGCCTAGCAAGGGCCAAATATTCCTTAAGATCACTAATTTCTTCATTCTTTTAGAACAAAAAGCTATAATTCCGAAATGGAAATGAGAGATACCGAGCTAACAGAGCTCTTAAGATTAGAAGTGGCCAATAAAAGTCCGCAAAGCTCGATAGCTTTTGCTGTCTTCGCTGTTTTTATTTTTTTATATAAATTTAATTGCGTGAGATTTGCAAATTTTATTCAAATATCAATGGCGATTATTATTGCCGTCTCAATCTTGCGTTTAGAACTTGTGAGATAGATCAAGAAGAAAGGGAGTCTTTCTTCAACTGACTGGGGAACTCTTGTGACCTATGTTTGGATAAATGCATTGGCGTGGTCCCTTGCCTTTAGTTTGGCCTCGATTGAATTAAAATTAACTGGCATTGATTTCATGGTTGTGACCAGGGCCTACGCATCTAAATTCTTTCGCCCAATAAGGATTTCCAATAGATAATT
>DZBG01000064.1 GCA_022729855.1 Bdellovibrio sp. | reverse complement strand
TATGAAGTTATGATGAAGAAAAGTTGCACTAGGAAATGGTAGTTGGGTTATAAAGCTGAGTGGCTCTTTCCCCTTCTGTTCTAAGAATTTTTTCTTTGCTCTTGAGCTTATTTGTAAAAATCCCAATAACTCCTCCTGCGACAGCATAGAGGAGAAGAAGCATCCAATCTTCATGATGATTAATTACAAAAGTAAAAGTAGGAGGAAGAAAGAAAATATTCCAACAAAGTCCACCCAAGAGTGTGGCATAAATGACATTGTAATGTTTGATAAAAAGCGATCCAACAAAAATCCCCATGAGATAAATCATCCCAATAGAGCGGTATTGAATCATAGGAAGAAGAACAGCATTAATAATAGTAAGATTGGCCACAAAGCCTGTTGTTGATAGTATTGTTCTCCAGTCAATCTCAAATTCATGTTTTTCTTTAACAACATGACCCCTATCAATGCTCACTCTTTGCAAAGGTGAGATGACATTAATATCAATTCCCGCTGATTTTTTTATCAAGAGATAAGGCAAAGAGTTTTTAATAAAAAAAGAGAAAAGACTTTTTCTTTCTGACTTCCCTACTACAATTTGAGTAATCCCATTAATCTGGGCAAGATGAATCAACCCATTGGCCACAGAGTCACTTTGAGTAGAGACAACCTCCCCCCCTAACTGCTTAACAAGCTCTATATTTTTATTGAGAAGTTCTTTCTCTTTCTCACCAAAGACACGATCAGTGTTAATATGTGCAGCGACCCACTCACAATTAAGTCCGTAGGCAAGTTTGCGAGTGTAACGTATGAGTGATTCAGAATAAGGAGAACCAAAAATAGCGACCATGACTTTGTGATTCGTTTTCCAGCTGACACCCATCCCTTGAATAAGTGTCATATCCTTAAGTTCATGATCGACTCTCTCGGCCATGAGTCTTAATGAAATCTCTCTTAATGCAGTCAAATGAGAGACTTTAAAAAAATTTGACGTGGCAGAATCAATTTTCTCAAGTGGATAAATCTTACCTTCTTTAAGTCTTCCTAGAAGCTCGTCAGGGATAAGATCTATAACAACAATCTCATCAGCACGATCAATAATTGAATCAGGAACGAGTTCATGTATACGAATATTTGTGAGAGCAGTGACAGTATCAGCACGAGACTCTACATGCTGAACATTTAAAGTGGTGTAGACATCTATGCCTTGTCCAAGAATTTCCAAGACGTCTTGCCATCTTTTTTGATGACGGGATCCTGGCGCATTGGAATGTGCGAGTTCATCGATGAGAACAATTTTAGGTTTTCTAATAAGCAGTTCATCAATATCAAATTCTTCAAGCACAACATCTTTATAAGGAATCTTTTTTCTTGGTAAAACTTCAAGGCCAAAAATAAGCTCTTCTGTTTCTTTTCTTCCATGAGTTTCAACATAACCGACAACAATATCTGCACCACTTTGCTTGAGAGCGTGCGCAGCTTTTAGCATGGAGAATGTTTTTCCCACACCGGCAACCATACCAATGAAGATTTTGAGTCTTCCTTGACCTTGGCGAGACTCTTCTTTTTTTAGTGATTTTAAAATCTCTTCGGCCTGTCCCAATTAGTTTCCTTGTGTTTGAGACTCATCTAATAATTTGTTTAATTCTAAAACATTCACTCTTACTTGTCCCATAAAACCTAAAGTCCGAGAGTCCGTAGCTTTTTCGATCAATTGATCTAATTGATCAATTGATATCCCTCTCACCTTCATCACACGCTCTTTTTGAAAGTGAGCCGCTTCCAATGAAATATGTGGGTCGACTCCTGAAGCCGAACTATAAAGTAAGTCAGCAGGGGCACTTTCTCCAAGAAAATCTCTTCTTTTTAAAACATCTTCTTTTAATTTTTTATGAGTCGCTGATTGATTACTTGCTCCAGACCCCACTGCTTGGTAATTAGTTGCAGACGGTCTTCCCCAGAAGTACTTGTCCTTGGTAAAGGCCTGTCCTATGAGTTCCGAACCACGCAGCTGACCATCAATATAAACCAAACTTCCTGAACTTCTTCTTGAAAAAAGTGTCCCTCCAACTAAGGTGGAGACTACGGGATAGATAACTCCTAAAATAATAGACATTAAAAATAAATATCTCATACTGATAATTGTTGTTCTCATTTTGTGCTCCTAAACAAGTCCTGCAAAACTAATAAATAAATCAATTAATTTTATTCCGATAAATGGAATAGTCAGACCACCTAGACCATAAATAAGTAGATTTCTCTGTAGGATTTCCTTGGCACTCATAGGTCTATAACTTACTCCCTTAAGGGCCAGAGGAATAAGGAAAACAATAATAAGTGCATTAAAAATAACCGCACTTAAAATAGCACTATGTGGTGAGTGTAGTTTCATAATATCAAGAGATTTCAGAGGAGAAACTCCATTTGTAAGATAGAGGGTTGTAAAGAGAGCGGGAAGAATCGCAAAATATTTTGCCACATCGTTTGCAATGGAAAATGTCGTGAGAGCTCCTCTTGTCATAAGGAGTTGTTTTCCCGTTTCAACAACTTCTATGAGTTTAGTAGGATTAGAATCTAGATCCACCATATTTCCCGCCTCTCTTGCGGCCTGTGTTCCAGTGTTCATCGCGACACCAACATCGGCTTGGGCCAGAGCTGGAGCATCGTTAGTTCCATCTCCTACCATCGCCACCATTCTCCCCATTTTTTGCTCTTCTTTAATTTTTGAGAGCTTACTTTCTGGAGTGGCCTCGGCTAAAAAGTCATCGACACCTGCTTCAGCGGCGATTGCTGCTGCGGTCATTGGATTATCACCAGTAATCATCACTGTTTTAATTCCCATCTGACGAAGTTGATTAAATCTCTCTTTAATACCTGCTTTCACAATATCTTTTAAATGAATGACTCCAATAAGTTTATTATTCTCAGATACCAGCAGTGGAGTTCCCCCAGATTTAGCAATAGCATCGATTTTATTTTTTATGGCCGGATGAATTTCTCCGCCTTGAGAAGTGACCCATTTAATAATGGCATCGGGGGCTCCTTTACGTAGATTTCTCACTCCATTATTTTCAGTAATATCAACCCCACTCATTCTTGTCTCTGCTGAGAAAGGAATAAAGCTCATCTCTTGGTCTTTGATGTGAATCTCTGAAAGTTTATAGTGAGCATCTGCAAGCTTTATAATAGAGCGTCCTTCCGGAGTCTCGTCTTTCATTGAAGAAAGAAACGCCACTCTGGCGACATCTTCCTCATTAGAAAATGCAGCCGCTATAAACTCTGTGGCCATGCGATTTCCAATTGTGATTGTTCCGGTTTTATCAAGTAAAAGAACATCAATATCACCAGCCGCCTCAACCGCCTTACCTGATTTTGCAATAACATTTTTCTGAAGCAATCGCTCCATACCTGAAATACCGATTGCTGAAAGAAGACCACCAATGGTCGTCGGAATAAGACAGACAAGAAGTGAAATTAAAACAGGGATAGTAGCAAGGGATTCTCCCCCCTGAGATTGAGATTCAGAATAGCTCATGAACCCTTTGAGTGATCCTACACCTAAGATAAAAACCACAGTGAGGGCCACCAGCAGGATAGAGAGTGCTATTTCATTTGGTGTGGGTTGCCTTGATGCTCCTTCCACCATTGAAATAAGTTTATCTATATATGATTCACCTTCTGCAGCAGTGACTTTAATAATAATTCTATCAGAGATCACTTTTGTTCCTGCAGTAACCGCAGAACGATCTCCTCCTGATTCACGAATCACTGGAGCTGATTCGCCAGTTATAGCAGATTCATCCACGCTTGCTATACCTTCTACCACTTCCCCATCTGCTGGAATAATATCTCCCGCCACACACACCACTATATCACCACGTTTTAAATAGCTTGCCGGAACTTGGTTCTTATTTTTTCCATCCCACAAATAGGCCATGGCTTCTTTTTTAGTATTCTTCAAACTCGCGGCTTGGGCCTTTCCTTTTCCTTCAGCAATGGCTTCTGCAAAATTAGCAAAAATCACTGTTCCCCATAACCAAAGGGCAATCTGAAAATTAAAACTAGAGTAGTTTTTAGTTAAGATGCCCCAGACCACGATAAAGCTAGTCACAATAGCGCCTAGATAAACTATAAACATCACTGGGTTTCTAAGCTGATCCACGGGATTTAATTTTTTCACTGAATCAATCAGTCCCTGAGTCATATCTTTAGTCGTAAATAAATTTTTCTTTTTCATAATTCCTCTTTTAAAAAGTCATGCCCTTTAGCATTGCAAGATGTTCAGCAATGGGTCCTAAGGTAAGAACGGGAAAAAAAGTTAAAGCTCCAACAATTAAAACGACTCCAATCAGAAGTATAGAGAAGAGATATGAATCAGTTGGAAATGTTCCAGCAGTCATTGGAATAGACTTTTTCGCAGAAAGTGAACCTGCAATCATAATGACAGGATAGATCACTGCAAATCTTCCAATAAACATACAAAGACCTAAAAGAATATTTAACACTGGAGTATTAGCGTTAAAACCAGCAAAGGCAGAACCATTATTTCCACTTGTTGAAGTAAATGCATACAAGATTTCAGAAAGTCCGTGTGGCCCTTGATGTGACATACTCGAAATTCCCCAATGCGAAACAACACCCAGTCCTGCCCCAATTAATATGCAAGCTGAAGGGAGAAGAATTCCAATAATAGCGAGCTTAATTTCTCTTGCCTCAATTTTTTTACCAAGATATTCAGGTGATCTTCCAACCATTAAACCTGCAATAAAAACAGTTAAGAGCACATAAAGAAACATCCCATAAAATCCAGCTCCCACTCCACCGAAGACAACCTCCCCTGTCATCATACTGAAAAGCGCCGCTAATCCAGAGAGTGGAGACAAGGAAGAGTGCATAGCATTGACTGATCCATTAGAAGCAGCCGTTGTAACAACTGACCAAAGGATAGAGGCATTAGTTCCTATACGAAGATCTTTCCCCTCCATAGGAACTATCCCACGAGCAAATTCTGGTAAGAAGTTATATTCTGAATACAATGAAACAATAAGAAGCGTAAAAAAGAGCACAGACATAGAAACAAGAATCGCCACTGCTTGTTTTTCTTTTTTTATCATTCTGCCAAAAGCAAAAACTTGAGCAACAGGGATTAAAAGGATCGCCAAGCACTGAAGGAAATTCGTAAGAGGAGTAGGATTTTCAAATGGATAAGCTGAGTTCACACCAAAGAAGCCTCCCCCATTAGTTCCAAGTTGTTTAATGGCAATCTGAGAAGCAGCAGGCCCCATTGGAAGGACTTGTTTGACTCCTTCAATGGTCGATAATTCAAGATAATTTGAAAAATTTTGAATCACTCCCTGACTAATAAGAACAAATGTTAAAACGAGTGATAAAGGCAGAAGAATGTATAAAGTCATTCTTGTCATATCGACCCAAAAATTTCCAAGAGTGGTTTCAAGCTTTTGATTCACTCCGCGGACAATAACCGCAATAAGTGTCAATCCAGTAGCTGCCGATAAAAAATTCTGCACAGTGAGAGCAGACATTTGAGAAAGATAACTCAGATGAACTTCACCAGAATAAGCTTGCCAATTTGTATTGGTCATAAAGCTGATGGCGGTATTAAAGGCCAGAGGAAATTCCATTCCCGTAATATTCTGAGGATTCAATGGAAGAAGATCTTGAAACATCAAAATAAGTATGACCACGAGAAAGCCCAAAAGATTAAAAATAAACAGACTCAAAAAATAATCCCAAGCACTCTGCTTTTCTGAGGGATTAATTCCTGAAATCTTATAAATAAGACTTTCAATCGGTTTAAGAAATGAGACTCTTTTAGGCACATCCCCTTCAAAGACACGCCCCAAAAATATCCCCAAGGGATAAGCCAGGGAAAATAGAACCACAAAAAAGAATACGAGATAAAAGACTTCTTGCAACTGCATAATAAGCTCCTTAACTAGAACTTATTATCGGTCTGAAGAGATTTGAAGGGTGTTAAAAGGATGTGAGGGGCATTAAAAACTTATTAAAAATGGGGCACCGATGAATAGTGCCCCACTGCCTAATCGATTATTAAAATATGGCCCTGTAGGGCTTCATCTCTATTTTGTATGACTGGATGATCTCACCGTCATAGATAATATTTAAAGTGAAAGGAACAGTCTTCTTACGAGCATTCTTATGGAATTTGTAAGTAAAGACAAAGTCCTTCAAGGCACCGGCCTCAATGGCATTAGTCACAATCACTTTATTTGAAATATTCACAAGCTTGCTAAATTCTGCTGATGGCACCAGCTCAATCTGATAACCAAGATCAAGGCGTTCAAATTTTGGAGCGATACGAATCTTCATCTGATGAGTTTTGTAGCCAAAAATATTTTTGATTTTAGGAGTAGAGTCAAAAACATTCTGAATATTAAAGGCCGGATTCGCCGCGAGAGACTTCTCTAAGACAAAACTCTCTTTTCTTTGCGACTTATATTTGTCCCCTGGAAGCAAGATATCACCTTTAATAACAATCTTCTGACCTGAACGAGCACTTGGAGACACTGTAAATTTAAGATCTTTAAAGGCCGTCACAGACTGACCTTTAAGATTGCTTACAGTCACTACTTTATTTGAAACTTCGGCCAGAGATGTTTCATTCACTTGGATCATGACATTTTCTTTAAGATCAACAGGAGAAATATTCTTAAGATTAAAAATCACTGACCCAACATCACCCCCACGAAGCTTTGTTTGATCTGATTTTACACTTTGAGCAGTAATCATTGGGTGAGTTGAAACCCATTCAGAAACTTCACCAAGCGCATCCCCTCTTGCCACTTGAGTCGCTGGACCAATTTCTTGATCGTAAGTGGCGGCTCTTGTTTGTTCAAAAGTCTGGTTAAAAATAACCACTTTCCCTTGAGCAACACCTTCATCTTTTCCTGTTTTTTGGTAGACTGGAAAATGAGCATCAAAGACAGCAGATCTTTTTGCAGATAAGAGCGGTGTGTACTGAGACTGAAAAAGTGCAGGATACTCAGCTGTATAGATAGATTCGTACGAATCTTTATAAATATATGAGAAGCTTGCAGAGTATGAATCCTGACAAACCTTTTTAAAGACACTCACTCCCTTATAAACAGAAGCACAATTGACAGTACCGTAAGGAACTGAGCTTGGAACTTGGTAACTATCGCGGGCCGTTGAGAGGCTTGCTACTTTTTTCTTTAACTCTGCAATTTGAGAAGCAAGACTTAAGGCCTCTTTATCAAGGACAGTTTTGATTAGGCTTGCCTGTTGCATTTCTTGACCACTTAAGGCCGGAAGTTCTGCAAAGAAATCACTCACCTCAATCGCGTGACTCATTTTAAATGAGACCATATCTCTATTTTCGACAACCGGCTTTGCGAGTTCGCTCACAAGAATTTCTTCAAAAAATTGTGGTTTAAGTTGAGTTTGAGCATAACGGATAGCTTCTTTCTTTCCTTCAGCAGCTCCTTGTCTTGCCCCTTCCTTAATATCTGACTCTGAACTCATTCCAATGGCATAACCTGTATTAAACCCAGAGATTTCTCCACGGATGATCGCCACATGTTTACCATCGGCTTCACCTAATTCATTACTTAATTGTTTACTAAGCTCAGCTGATCTTTTCTTTGAAAAATTTTGTCCGTCTTTTTTTCCAAGGGCATCAGCACCTTTCACCTGAGATGATCCAAGTGAGCTTGCGGCATCTTCGTATTGTCCATAAAGACTTAGTCTTTGATTGTACTGTCCTTCAGCACTATTTCTTTTTACCACAAGGGCATTGTATTCTTTATCAAGACTGCTGATTTCTCGAATTGTTTGTTGTTCATTATTCTTCAGAGACTGAACTTGAGCATTTAAAGATGAAATCTGTGAGTTATTTGAGCGAATTGACTGCTGAAGTCTTGGAATTTCAGATTCAAGAGCTGAAATATTACGACTTAAATCTTCTGCTCGGGCCACTGCACTTTGCTGCTGACTCGCAAGATTTTGACTTTGACGTCTTGAATTGGCCAAATCATTTTCAAGAGATGAAACCTGACCACGTAGTCTATCAACTTCGGCTACTAACGCTCTGTTTTGATTTTCTTCATTTCTTAACTGGGCCTCACGACTGGCACGTACCTGCTGAGCACTGGCAAGCTCTCTTTGTTGTGCCTGAATTTTTGAGCCTAACTGAGATCTTTCATTTACTAATTGTTGCTCCTCTCTTTCTGACTGAGCAATTTTTGATGGAAGTGAAGTTTGATCTCTCTTTAGTGAGGCCAGTTCACTCTCCTCTCTTGAAATAGCAGATCTTGTTGAAGAGATTGCTGACTGAGCAGAACGAACATTTCCTTCCTCTTCATTTAATTTATTCTTGGCGGCACTGAGTTTTCTCTCAGCTGCTTCGATCTCGGCCGCGGGTGCGCCTTGCGAACGAAGGCGGCTCACTTCACTTTCATACTCAGAAACTCGTGAGCGAAGGGCGCTTGCTTTAGCCTCTGCTGTTGAAAGTGCTGATTGGTCAGAATTTAATTGTGAACGAAGTGAAGAGAGTTTTGATTCTGATTGAGAAATTCGAGTGTTAAGACTGGCAAGTTGTCCTTTAAGAGATTGTTGCTCAGCTCTTTCGCGGCTAATTTGTGATTCCACTTGAGAAACACGTGATTGAAGACTTGATAATTCACGAGAGGCATTTTGCTCCTGAGAAATTGCACGACTCAATTCTTGCTCAAGGGAGCGAATCGTTTGATTGGCGCGAGAAAGTCTCTCTTCAGCAGGGCGAAGAGCACGAACTCTGTCTTGAAGATTACTATTTATATTTTGTTCACGATTTCTTTCATCATTAAGAGCGCGATTTAAAGCATTGATCTGACTCTCTTCAGATGAGAGTTGAGAGCGAAGTTGAGGAATGCGATATTGATTTTCTGAGATCTGACTATTAAGAGAATTAATTTGATTTTGAAGAGATGAAATTTGACTGAGAGACTGAGCAATTGCTGAACGAATATCATCCAAATCAGATTTCGCCCCATTGAGCTCCGAGAGAGCACTGGCAGTGTCTTGACTTAGTTTTTGGAATTGTTGCTGGTATGGTGGATAATTAATTTCATCAGGAAGAGTTTGAGCAAATGCAGGGACAGAAAGTGCGAGTAATGCCAATAGGGCCAATTCATTTTTCATCTTGTATCCTCAAAGCCGAAGTAAAGTTGATCTCTTAACATTGGTTTTAGATCATGTCTTTACTGGTTGAGAATAGTCTGTAAGAAGTAATGAGCTTAATTCACCTCCATTGGTGACAAAATGACTATTTTGATTACTTTTTGGCACCAACTGCGACTCTTTTAAGCATCATAGGAAGAGCTAAACTAACGGCCATCATTGAACTTAACACTGTAAACATTACTACCATTTCCATTTTAAACTTCCTTTCAAGTTTTTTGTTAAAGATTGGTTCATCCATGAACCGGATGGGGACTATCCCTAGTTCCTCCATCGCTCTGTTGTCCTTGAGGCTTTTATTAAAAACTAGTCTTGCTACATCCTGTAACTTGATTGATCTAATCATCCTGATCTGATCTACCGTGACTCGAGAATCTATATTACAAGTCCCGTGCCAACACTGCCCCTATCAGTTTTCGACTAGTTAGAAATACTGGTCCCAGTATGTCGGGGCCAGTGTGTCCACAAGTGGTCCCACAGTGAATGCCCGAGTGAAACCACCCAATTTTTGGTGTCAGTTGATATAAGAAATTTTTTCACACTAATACTTGTGAGGCCGTAATTTTCATGAAACCATCTTATTAAGACATCACGAGAACTATGAATGGTTCTCACTTTTCACCAGGAGGGTGACTCATGAATCCACACTACTACATTATGAAAAATCGCAAAGTTCTTCGTCTTGAGAGTGAAACGACTTTTGAATCTCTTCCAGAACAAATTAAATTTGAAAGACTAGAAGAAGCCTTCGATGTTGTGCTTGATCAAAATCAAGCAAACTGGCGTGTAGTAATTTTCAGAGATGAAATTATGGAATTAGATGAGTACACAGATTATCTTCGTTCAGAGCAATACCAAGAAGACCAAGAACAATTCGACATGATCGCCAATTTCTAATGGCAATAAAGACGGATTAGGACCACTCGTGGACTAATCCGTTTTCACTAACTTTCCGAAAATACACAGACTTAATATTCCTTGAGTGTTTGGGGCCATAATAAAGCCTCTTCAAACTACTCTGGGGTTATATATGAGTCAGAAAATGAATCCTCAAGATACTTCTCGGCAAGATGTGATAAAAAATTTCATGCCTACCATCCGGTACTGGGCGAAATATTATCATTATCAGTACCATCAAGTACTTGAATACGATGACCTTATTATGGTCGGAATTATTGGACTCATCGATGCCATGAATAAGTATGACAATGAGAAGAAGAATCAATTTAAAACCTATGCGGAGTTCCGTATCCGTGGAGAAATTATTGATGAGCTGAGAAAGCAAGATTGGATGTCGAGATCAGAGCGAAACAAGCAAAAGAAATTTAAAAAGGCCAAGCGTGACCTCACCGATGAGCTAGGTCGCAATCCCTCAGAGGATGAACTCGTCAATGTACTCCCCTTCAAACGCAAAGACGTGGTGAGAATGGAGCAATACGAAAACGGTGAAACAATTAAACCGTATATTGAAGGTGAAACTGTTCTTCTCGGTGGACTCAAAAATACTGAGTTTGAAAATTACGAACTTAAAAAAACCTTATCTATCATGATTGATGATCTGCCGAAGGTGATGAGAATCATCGTTGTTCTCAAATACTTTGAGGATCTGAACTTCTCTGAAATCTCTAAGGTCGTTAACTTGTCTGAGGGACGCGTCTGTCAGCTCCATTCTGAGGCCCTAGAGTTCATGAAAGGTGAAATGGTAACCATTGATATACTAAGTGTGGCGTAGTACAAAATAAGCATGTTTATGCTTATTTTAAGTCTACTGCTTAGTTTTACTGTCAGCGCTCAAACTCTGGCGACTTTTCCAGACACTTTTCTCTTTGGTGTGGCCAATGCTCCAGGGCATGTGGAGGACCATCTAGATGATGTCTGGATGGAATTTGGAAACGGGGATAAAATCCGTGCCTTCAAAAATCAAGCAACCCCAGAAGCTCGTCTGGAGTTTTGGACTAAACCAGAAATTGAATTAGATCTCGCTCAAAAACTTGGAGTCACTGTTTTCCGCTTGGGTGTAGACTGGGGACGTCTTCAAACAGCTCCTGAGACCTATGACCTTGAAGCACTTAAGCGCTACCAACAAATTATTAAAATGATCCGTGACCGTAAGATGAAAGTGATGCTGACTCTTTTCCACTTTACGGTGCCCAAATGGATTCAAGCGCAAGGGGGATGGGAAAGTGAAACGACTATTCATCACTTCACACATTTCTCACAGAAAGTCATAACGGAATTTCACCCATTGGTTGATTACTGGATTACTTTTAACGAACCACAAATCTTTGCCACTATGGCCTACACTGCAGGTTTTTTTCCGCCTGGAGAAAAAAAATCATTTCTAAGTATGCTTGATCTAGGTTTTTATAAAGGCTCAACGATTAAGGCCCTAGAGAGGATGAGTATTTCTCATCATCAGATTTATGATTGGGCCCATAAAATTTATCCTCAAATCCAAATTGGTATTTCTCAACATATGGGATTTCATTCAGGGAAATCATTTATTAATAAATTCCTCTCAAAATTCACGGGCGAATTCATGAATTGGTTTTTCCCAAATCTTGTCAAAAACAAAATGGATTTTTTTGGTTTTAATTATTATGGAGCGGAATGGATTAAAGGCACTGGGGTCGATATTGATCCAGACGAGGAATACTCAGAAGCTGGTCGCGCCCTTTATCCAGAGGGCCTTTATCTCATCATGAAAGAGATTAAGCAGCGCTACCCCACACTTCCCCAGTTTATTACAGAGAATGGAATTTCAGACGATACAGACTGGCTGCGTCCCAGTTATTTACTTGAACACTTACTGGCGATTGCTAAAGCACAAAAAGAAGATATCAAAGTTTTGGGATATATTTTCTGGACACTCACAGACAATATGGAATGGTCAGATGGCTATTGCCCTAAGTTTGGTCTTGTCTCAGTGGATAGAAAGAATAATCTCTCACGTGACATTCGCCCAAGCTTTTATCTCTATCAAAAAATCATCAAAGAAAAAGAGATCACTATTACTGAGCGCATGAGTTCATGGGCCCTTGTCGAAACTCATATGGGCGAGGATCGTCCTTTCTGTCGAGCTGAGGATGGGATGACTGGACTAGATGAACCAGTAAAAAGAAAGATCATTAAAAAAGATTGGAAACTAAAACTCTAGTCTTCGATTTTTCCATAAAAATCAAAACGACTCATCATCACTCGGTCCACAAAGACTTTGAAAAAATCGAGCATATGTTTTTGAATGACTGGACTCTCTAGTGCACCTAATGCATAGGCAATCGCCTCAAGAGTACAAACCTGATTCGCGGACTGACTTTGACGAAGCTGATAATCCCCTTCAATGCCTTCTGGAAGTTTCACAGTTGGAATATGACTGAATAAAGGTTCACGTCGATAAACCTTAGAGGCCTGACTCCAAGAACCATCAGGAACTATTAAATTATAAGGTCCAGGATATTTCTTTTTGAAATCATCATCCAGCACTTGGGCATTTTCATCAGGATAGAGAAAGAGATTTTGTCTGACTGGATCAATAGCATCCACTGGATCAAATTTGAAATCCATGGCACCGCGAATAAGCATATGAGTTTGTTCAGGATAAAGAAGTTTTGTGAAATAAGCAGTGTTAGAAGTGAGCTTAAGCTCTCTCACATGCATCACAATAGAAACCTTTGTCTCCATGCTACTTGGCTTGATATGAGAGCAAAAACAAAGCCTTTGATTGATTCTGCAACGCTTACACCTATGAATATGAGTTGCTCGTCTTTGGGCCATGTTCTTCTTTACCGCGTTAATCTTAGGTGACTTTATACTATAGGTGGTGGTAAAAATTAAGCAATTTCTACCTTGGAGTTCTTAAATGAAAGCACTTATTTTTCTTTTATTGGCCTCTCTTCCTGCAATGGCCCAAGAGATTTCATGCCGCTCTCACACATATGGCGACAGCATCTATGAAATCACAGTCAATACTCAAACCAAACAAGCTCTTATTATTGGTTCTGATCGTTGGTACCGCACTGATTTTCTGAAAGAGATGATTTCTGATTTAACACTTACTGAATCAGGTGATCTTTTAATGATCACGGGGAAAAATCTTAAAATGAAGATCGATCAATACTCAGATAAAAATTTTGGTAGCCCTGCTCTCTACAAGACAATGAAACTAGACTTTGATTGTCGTCACTAATTTATAACTATCTACGAGGATTAATTTATGAGCGACTCAATTCACGATTTTAAAGCTAAGGCCATCGACGGAAAAGAAGTTCCTCTTTCAGACTATAAAGGCAAGCTCATGCTTGTAGTGAACACTGCTAGCCAATGTGGTTTCACTCCACAATACAAAGGACTCGAAACTCTTTATAAAGAGCACGAGGACAAGCTTGTTGTTTTGGGCTTCCCATGTAATCAATTTGGGAAGCAAGAACCGGGTGATGAGAAAACGATTAGCAGCTTTTGTGAGCTTAATTTTGGCGTCACTTTCCCTTTATTTGCAAAAGTAGATGTGAACGGAAAAGAAGCAGACCCAATCTATAAGTTCCTTAAATCTGAAGCACCAGGGCTTCTTGGAACAGAAGCCATCAAATGGAATTTCACGAAGTTTCTGGTGGATAAAGACGGTAAAGTGATCAAAAGATACGCACCTACTGAAACTCCTGAAAAAATTGCAAAAGATCTCGCCCAGTATCTTTAATCACCATAGAGTAGCTGTATGAGAAATTTTATCCTTGGGGCCCTACTTCTTAGTACGTCAGCTTTTGCCAATAACACTTTGGTCATTGGTGACTCACATACTGTTGGCCCTTTTGGACGTGAACTAGATCGCCTTATCCGTGATTCTGGTGAACAAGTGGCCACCTATTCGTCATGTGGATCAATTGTAAAATGGTGGATCACAGGTCAGGCCACTCCTTGTGGATATTTTTTCAAAACTCTTGAAGGCAAAGTTTCAGAAGGAACTAAAGGCCCAACTCCTCTTATCAAAAATATTTTAGTCAAAAATAATCCTGATAAAATCATCATCGCCATGGGTGCCAACTACGCCAATATGCCGAGTGATGATTTTATGAAAAAGGATCTCAATATTACCCGAAAAATTTTTCCTAGTGCAACTCCACATTTAAGTTGCTGATTTCAG
>DZBG01000170.1 GCA_022729855.1 Bdellovibrio sp. | reverse complement strand
GCCGTGGATTTATATTATTTCAGTTGATTATGATTAAATGAGGACACGCCCTAGGTCAGGTTAGCTTCTTCCTAAAATATAAAGCCGATTTCCGCGGCCACTACGGATCCGAGATGGATGATGCCATTATTGAAAAATCTGGAGTGTTTAAAAAGAAAAACAGTTCTTATTGGTTTGGCTCATAACATCCTTATTTCAGCCACTTAAATATCACTTCTTACACTAAACACATAAGTTTTACTAATTAGACTCCTAAGATGAACTTCATTTAATTTGACGTATTATATGCGCCTAGCTAATGTTGCGCCATCTCAACATAGGAGTCCTTATGAAAGTTTGGTTTGCTGTTTTTTGTGTCGTTCTCGCCTCATCTGCTTTCGCAAAATCAGTGAGTTTTATGCAGTATAATGCGGAAAACTTTTTCGATACCATTCATGACAAAGGAACTGAGGATTGGACTTATCTTCCTGCAGATATCAAGGCCCGCTCAACTGAAGTTCAAGAAGCCTGTCATAAAATGTCGACTTCATATTATGTTCAAGAATGTTTAGACATGGACTGGAATGAAGCAAAATTCACAAAGAAAATTCTTAATATTTCAAAAGTCATTAAGGCCTACGATACAACAGGCAAAGGTCCTGACGTTATTATCCTTGAAGAAGTTGAGAATATAAATGCTGTCTCAAAACTTGTAAGTAAAGGTCTTGGCGGTCTTGGTTACCAGTATAAGGTTCTCATTGAAGGTGATGATACACGCGGTATTGATGTGGCGATCATCTCTAAATATCCAATTTCAAAAGCCACTCACCATTCACTTTTTGTGAAAGGTAAAAAAGTTGATACTCGTGGAATTCTTCAAGCCGTTCTTAAAGTGGGAATTCAAGAAGTCACAGTATTTGCTAACCACTGGCCGTCACAAAGTAATCCAACAGAATTCAGAGTTGAGTCTGCAAAACTTCTAGACTCACTTGCTAATAGTTCAAAATCAGATCTTATTCTTGCCGCCGGGGATTTTAATACTCTCAAAAGTGAAAATCCAAAACCATTCAGCTATCTTTCAAACTGGATTGATTCTGAAGTGGAAGCTAGAAAAACAGGAATCAAATTAAACCCAGGATCACACTTCTATAAAGGTGAATGGTCATCACTAGATCATATCTTTATTCACAAAAAATCTGCTGCAGCAGTTAATTACAAGTCATTCCAAATCATTAACCGCCCATTTATGCTTAAGCGTGATGGACGTTCAGGACAAATGATTCCAAATCGCTTTAATTTTGAAACAGCTGAAGGCTTCTCTGATCACCTTCCAATGGGAATTATAGTAGATTTAAAATAAATAAATCGGTATATTGCAATTTCAATAAGGGTCTCTTAGGAGACCCTTTTTTTTTGAGAATAACTTATGCGATATTATTATTTCATTTTTTTATGTTTGATTATGAGTGGTGCTGAGGCCAAAGATCGACCTTGGCTTCTTCATGATGTGAGTGTCCTCTTTCCCATTCCTAAAAGTCTTCCGGATAACCATGCCTTAAAAATTGAAACAATCACTGAAAGAGGAGTTTTGCTTCCAGCTAATATTGCCAACAAACTTCCCTTACTCGATGTTTCTCTTAAACCTGATGAACAAGCAGATCAACTACATGTGATTGGTGTAAGATTTGATCCACCAGAAATTCGCCTTATTTGGCACGTGCCACTTAATTTTGCACGTGAGTATGAGACTCGTCAGAGAATTCTTTTTTTAGATGTGGCGGCCCATACATTTTACAAACTCACGCCATTAGAGGTTCCTGAATTTATCAAAGACCTCAAGGCCGTAAATGCAGATTCTACTGTCTCACAAACTTTGCCTTTAGGTGTTCATCCAACTCTTTTAAACGAGGGTTGGGAGGGAAAATATGGAAAATCACTTAGGGCATTACTTCTTAAGTGGGTCGGTGAAAAAAATCTTTTTAAGATGACTTTCATGAGCATGAAGTCGGTTCATCTCAATTGGGCCTTTGGTGGTTTCAATATAACTAACGGAAAAGCGACTCCTCTTAAAATCGCAAAAATCAATACTTCTCATATTCAAATTTTTACAAATGATACTTTTCCTGCCTTTGAATTTAATGGTGGTATGGGCCCGGCTCCCTCAGGCCAGGATGAATTCAACCGTCTCGTCTCTGACTCCCTTAAACCTCGCAATAATGAAGTGGCCCGTCTTGAGAAGGCCCATCATAGAGCAAGAATCATAGAGAATCCTCACCTTGAGAACTCAGACACTGTTGACTGTGTCAGCTGCCACGTGGCCCAACCAGTAAGGTATGTTTCTGAATCAAGAGAAAGTGAACTTAAAGAGGCTTCACTCTCACGCTACACAAACCCTCGCTATAATATGAAAGTCACCAGTTCAGTCAGAGGACAAACAGATAACGTCCGTGCCTTTGGTTACCTTGGAAAAGAACCGGCGATTAATCAGCGAACTATTAATGAGTCTGCTTTTGTGGCCGATAAGCTAAACAATGCTCGATAGAAATGAAAAGAAATTACAAACAAGAAGAAAGCTTATTGAAGCGGCTCTCATGCTTAGTGCTGAGAATGGCTTTGCGGCCATTAGTTTGCGTGAAGTAAGTAAAGAGGCAGGCATCACCCCTGCTGGCTTCTATCGCCATTTTCACGACATGGAAGAGCTGGGCCTCATCCTCATCGATGAAGTGGGCCTTGGTCTCAGACAACTTCTCCGTGAGGCCCGTCGCAAACAACTTGATCACAAAGGAAGTGCTGTTCGCGCTTCTGTTGAAACCTTCATTCAATATATCACTGACAATGCAAATCTCTTCAGAGTTCTCCAAGGAGAAAGACAGGGCCCATCTGTAGCATTCAGAAAGGCCTTATTTGCTGAGATAAACCGATTTGTTGAAGAGATTGCAGAAGACCTTGAGCGTGGATCTAAAATACTAAAACAGCCTCTTATAGATACACCGCTGGCGGCGGAGGCGATTGTCGCCGTTGCCTTCACTGTTGGTGGCGAGGCACTCGATATACCCAAGCATCGAAGAAAAGAATTAACAGAAAGACTTATCAAAGAATTAAAGATGATTCTTCGTGGAGCAGTGGCCCCGACTAAAAAACCTGTGAAAAAGAAAAATTAGCCGCAAGCACCACCGCCACAAAATGAAAAATACTTGCGAGTAAGACAAAGAAGTGCCAAATGGCATGAGTATAAGGAACCTTCTTCATCATATAGAAAATGGCCCCAACCGTATAAGTCACCCCTCCACCAATAAGCCAATTCATACTACTTGCTCCCACTTCGGCCTTAAGCGGTGAATAAGCAAAAACAATAAGCCAACCCATTCCAACATAAAGAAGTGTTGAGGCAAGTTTGAATCTTCCAGTGAAAAAGAATTTGAAAATCACACCTAAAATGGCAAGACCCCAAATCGTAGCGAGCAAATAGTCGCTTAACTGCCCTTTTAAGTTAATGACTAAAAAAGGAGTATAGGTTCCCGCAATAAGTAAACCCGAAAAATTTTTCCTAGTGCAACTCCACATTTAAGTTGCTGATTTCAGA
>DZBG01000009.1 GCA_022729855.1 Bdellovibrio sp. | reverse complement strand
ACCTTATGAAGTTATGATGAAGAAAAGTTGCACTAGGAAATGGTAGTTGGGATTTCATTTAACTCAAATAATTTCACAAACAGAAAAGATCAGGAAATTGCAAATACACTTTTTCATGAAGGACTGCATACAATAGGTTACGGCCATTGCGGCAAAAATAACATCCGACTATTTCCCAAGATCAAACGATCTATCCCCTATAAATTAGGGGATTTTGTAGAAGAACTATACTGATCTGTTAATTCTGCCCCTTGAAAATGGTAAAATGAATCTCATCTTATCATCTACAGGAGGTAGTATGAAAAACACTGACAATCATGTACTTTTCGATGCTCTGAATACAGAACACAAATGGGATATGGATATGCTAAGAATCTCTAGACGGTTCTCTCGAAAAAAGATGAAGGCCAGTTCTAAGAAAACAGCGAAGAAAAAAGCAGACAAGAAATAATACAAAAAGCCCCTCTTCAAGAGGGGCTTTCCGATTAACGAATAAAAAGCATGTCGTAGTATTTAGGGACTGGCCAAGAATCTTCAGGAATAAGCTCTTCAATTATATTACATAGATTCGCAATTTGAACTGAATGAGGCATAAGTTCCATGGCGATTTTTGTCGCAAGTTTTTCTTCATCAAGTTGCTCATGATATTTATTAAGCATTGAATCGAAAACAGTCATTTGCATAAACAAATCTTTCGTCACATCAGCTAAATGCTTAAGGAGCTCAAGCTCAATAGTCGCATCAGAGCCAGCGTCTTTTTGCATTTTCACTGATTCAGCGAGGAATGATTTGTATTCAATGGCCACTGGAACAATTTGTTTTTGAACCATTTGCTTTAAGGTTTTAAATTCAATATCACGACACTTGATATAACGCTCAAGCATGACATTATGGCGGGTTTGAATTTCACTGACTGAAAAGACACCATTAGTGATAAGAAATTTTGTTTTGCTGTCATCTTTAAGAACTGCAATCGCTTCAGGAGTTGTACGTAGATTTCCAAGTCCTCTTTTTGCGGCTTCTTTCACCCATTCAGCAGAATAACCGTCACCATTAAAAACAGTATTACGTGCATTCTTATACCACTTCATTACAACAGCAATGAGAGCATCGTCTGAGCTCTTACCAGATTGAATCTCTGATTCAAGAAGCTTATTAGTTTCATTGAAAATATCAGCAACTGCTGCATTCACGATTGAAAGTGGAAATCCAATTGAAGCTGATGATCCACAAGCGCGGAACTCAAACTTATTTCCAGTGAAAGCAAAAGGAGATGTACGGTTACGGTCTGTATTATCTTTGAATAGATTGGCCAATTGGTTTGTTCCAAGATCCATTGCTGTTGATTTTCCGGGAGTATAATTTCCACCATCAACCATTGAATCAAAAATTTTAGTCAGTGTATCACCAAGGAAAACAGACATAATACTTGGAGGAGCTTCGTTAGCACCAAGACGGTGATCATTCCCGTGGCTTGCAATTCCCATACGGATAACATCAGCATGGCGATGAACAGCTTCAACAACTGTCGCAACCACTGCTAGAAAACGGAAGTTTTCATGAGGATTGTGTCCTGGTTCAAGAAGATTAATTCCTGAATCTGTACTCATTGACCAATTTAAATGTTTCCCAGAACCATTGATTCCAGCAAATGGCTTCTCATGAAGAAGACAAACAAAATCATGCTTCAAGGCCACATTACGAAGAACTGTCATAATCATTTGATTACTATCAGCCGCTACGTTGGCATCTTTAAAGATAGGAGCAAGTTCAAATTGCCCTGGGGCCACTTCGTTATGACGAGTTTTAGCTGGAATTCCCATCTTATGAAGTTCGATCTCTACTTCTTGCATGAAAGCAAGAACGCGATCTTCAATCATTCCAAAATAATGATCTTCAAGCTGTTGGTTACGAGATGTCAGTGAGCCGAAGAGTGTTCTTCCAGTCATCACTAAATCTTGGCGACCATAATAAAGAGCTTTATCAATAAGGAAGTACTCTTGTTCAGCACCACAAGTTGTGTAAACTTTTTCAATATCTTTCATACCAATGAGTTGGCAGAACTTCTTTACTGCTTCATTAATTTTTAAATCAGAACGAAGAAGTGGTGTTTTAGTATCAAGAGCATCACCGTGATAAGAAACAAAAGCGGTAGGAATAACAAGAGTTTTTCCATTCGCAGATTCTTTAATAAAAATAGGTGAAGTTAAATCCCATGATGTATATCCACGAGCTTCAAAAGTGGCGCGCGATCCACCATGTGGAAATGAAGAAGCATCAGGCTCCCCTTGCATAAGCATAGTGGCCGATAAATATTCTACCGGACGATCATTATCGAAATTTAAAAAAGCATCATGCTTTTCAGCTGTCGATCCTGTGAGTGGTTGGAACCAGTGACAAAAGTGAGTCACACCTTTTGAAATAGACCATTCCAGAACTGCGTTTGCAAATTTACTTGCGATCTCTTTTGTAATTGTTTTTTTTCCTTCAATCACAAGTTTTAAATTCTCTTTATCCTCGGCCAGCAGCGACTTAGAGAGATGGTAGTTAAATACATTTTCGCCATAGTACTGGCTCACTTTAAGAAACTTACCTTGTTCATTTACGGGGATACTGCATTTATGCGGTTTTCTCGAGTAAACTTTTAGCTTCGCTTCATGTCTAAGAGTATTCACGGCCATACCTTCTTATCTCCTTAAAAAATGTGTGGGGAATTTAGCACTATCAGTATAGAATTTGGCCTATTCTTGGACAACAAGACATTTTGTTTTTTTCATTAACGTGACGAATCACGAGCAAGAGACTTTAGTTTATGGATACCGTTTACTTCCAAAAGCAACAAAATGACCTTTCTTTAAGTCAAGATTTGCTAGATTGGGCCAAAAATCAGCTCCCAGAGAAATCTCACCCTGCAAGAGTTCAGGGTTTTCTGCTTTCGCGCCTCGCTCTTCAGACTGTACTTAGTGCCGAATTGCATGAATTAGAACTTATCGATCACCATAAACTTCCTGCTCGCCCCAATACTTTTGTCTCCCTTTCTCACACTAAAGATGCTGCTATTGTTTGGGTGAGAGATCAGAAAGGTCACGGGATTGATATTGAAAGAATAGATAGAGTTCTTAAAGACAGTATTTGGGAGAGGATTTCAAATTCAAGTGATGATCAATCCTTAAGTCGAATTGAGCTCTGGTGCTTAAAAGAAGCTGCCTTTAAATCTCTTTCAAATAGTGGCCATATCCAAGGACCAATTCCTTTTAACGAGATTATTTTAAAAAATAATAAGGAATGGAATTGGAAAACAGTCTCTGGCCAGTGCCAAACTTATATTGAACAAGTTCACTGGCAAGTGGCCAAAGCTTGGTGCTAATTACTTATCTAACAATTGAAATGGCTTTCCTGCAAGAGATTCCAATCCTTTAAGATCAGTCTTTTTTAAGTCAGGGTATTCAATCAAAACATAAATCTTTTTTACCATTTCTTTATACATCGCCTCAGTTTTCATCGCCTTGGCTTTAAGGGATTCAAGACGAGTTTCTAATGCTTTCTGACTTGGTGCTGATGAAGAATAAAGGGAGAAGAGTGTTCCCTCTTTTATTGCCACCGCTGTACCACGTCCGTTAACAATCTCCCAGCTATAAGAATCAAGAGTAAAAACTGTTTCATTGATTGTTTTTGTGGTTTTACCAAGTGTCATTTTAATTGAATTATTTTTTGCTGTGGACAGGCTTCCTAGAGCACGGTCAACTAAGTCAATTGTTTGTCTTGAAAGTGCCTCTCCGACTAAGATGCCTTGATAGATTCCGTTAAGAAGTTGATCAGCTTCGCCACGAGGTTTATAAAAATCAAAAGATGAAAGTGTGCGAGAAAGTTCTAGTAATTGCTCCACTTCTAGTTTGACTGATAAAGAAGTCGCAACCAATTCATCAACAGAGCCAAATCTAAAATAGTACTCTTTATTTTTAGCTGAGATATATGTGCCTTTGACCACTTTTGAAATTCCGGCCCATGGTGCATTTTTACGAGTGAGAACTTTCTGATAAGTCTCTGCGTGATAAAGTTCGTGGATATAGCTTGGATTTCTCACTCCATTTTCTAAAAGAAAATCATAAGGAACACCTAGCTTGCTTCCATTGGGATCAAAAAAAGCATCAGCTCCCGAACTTAAATCAAAAGGAGAGAGAATCAATGGCAGTGCGGACATTTCTTTGCTCATTCGACTAGCTTCGATATTTTGTGCTGAGGATCCTTGTGGAAGAATTTGGAGAGCAGGATAACTCTTCCCTTCTCTATCTTTGAGGCTGATTTTTTTATAAGAAATTCCCCTCTCATCGGCCAAAGCTTCTGCTAATTTTAAAACTTCATTGGTACGAGCAAGACGTTGCTCGAAGGTTCTTCCGAAATTACCTCTCCACATAGAGCGATAATCACTCTCCGCGGTTTGAGCAAAAGAGAGGAAACTGAAAAGGAGGAGAAAGAGCATAAATAGTTTTTTCATAGGGGCTTTTTAGCACTCTCACTCACAGATTCAACCCGAGATGAAAATTTTATAATCTTGTTTCGGTAAACCGTTGTTATTACTAGCTTTCGAGCTGTAATCGATTAACCTAATACTAACAAAGATTAATCAAGTATTTTTTGACAGAGCATTTCCCGATCTCTTATCGTCTTAGGCAACCAAAGGAAGGCCCTATGAAAATGCTCACGATGACGCTTGTTTTTCTTCTTAGTTTTTCGGTTTTTGCTGCAGGAAAGCAGTACCCAATGGGCCCAGACGCCAAACTTACTCCAGGTGAGCTTTGCTCAAATCCTTCAGAGTATCGTTACCCTGAAAAGATTCCTTACTGTAAACGTGATGTTGGATCACAACGTAAGAAACAAATTTTTAATAACTATCGTTTCTTAGGATTTGTTCTTCCACCAAACGATCGTGGAAGCTACAAAATTGATCACTATATCCCACTTTGTGCTGGTGGAGCGAATTCAAATGAAAACTTATGGCCACAACATAAATCAGTTTATGCTATCACTGATCCAATGGAGCCACTTGTTTGCGAAAAGATGAGCCAAGGGCGTTTAAAGCAAGCTGAAGCAGTTGAACTTATCAGAAAAGTCAAAAATGACTTAAGTACTGCTGATGAAGTGATGGACTACCTCAACCACCTTTAATCTTTATTTAAAGCTCTTCTCTGCAAGGGCTTTATCAAACACACTTAACTCTTTTAGAATTCGTGGCCCTGTCGTTGGGGCCATTTCTAATTTGTGAATAACACCAAGTCTTGAAATCAAAAAATCACTGTGCTTATTAATCTGCATATAATTACTCAGGCGATCAATATCTTCTTTTAAAGTTCTCACTCCATTTAAGGCAAGGATTTCATCTCCAGCATTAAGCCCAGCTTGATAAGCGGGAGAATCAAGTGTCACAGCTTTTACAATGGCGCGATCACCGATTGATTCAAAATCTGCTCCAATCCAAGGAGTGGGAGACTCTTGCCACTTGAACTCAATTCCCATTTTTTTATAGGCCGTTTCAAAATCAATATCCTCAGTGGTTTCAATCATAGTCGCAAATTGTGAAAGAGCATTTTCACCAGCAAGATTTCTCACAATATCATAGATTTCAGACTTATTAATTCCTTTCTCAGGACGAGCAAGATAGTGCTGCCAGAGAGCTTCAAGAAAATCGTTAATTGATTTTCCCTTCTCTAAAAGGGCGACATGCAACACAGAAAAGACAAGTCCACCTTTTAAATAATAACTGATGGTAGAATTTTTTGAATTCTCATCAGGTCTGTAAAGTTTTACCCAAGCATTAAATGAACTCATCTCTAGTGAGTGAAACTTTTTTCCTGGAGTATTAAAATAAACCTCGAAATTATTTTTGACTGCTTCCAAATACTCTTCAAGACTCGAGAGTCCACTTCGGTAAACCAAGAGGTCATCCATAAAACTTGTGAGCCCCTCAGCGAGCCAAAGAAGACTCGTATAAGCCTCATTCTCATAATCAAAGGGGCCTAGTTCCACAGGACGAATGCGTTTAACATTCCAAGTATGAAAATATTCGTGGGCCACAAGTGAGAGATAGTTTAGATAATCCTTTCTGTTATTTAACTTACGCCCGTCAAATTGAAGGGCGGTTGAATTTAAGTGCTCAAGTCCCCCAAAAAGTTTGGGAGCGAAATGTGTAAGAAAAGTATAATTGTCGTAAGGAAGATCTCCTGAGAAATGAGCCGAAACGGTTTCAACAATTTTTTTAATATCAGCTTTAAGGTTTTGGTCATGAGGATAAGTAGGCCCATAATAAGCGAGGAAATGATCTTTTCCCCCATGCCTGAAACCATCGGTTTCTTGGCATCCTATCTCAACAGGGGCATCCACTAATTCATCATAGTTTTTTGCCGTATAAATAAACTCTTCTCTTTTTTCTGAAACTTCTTTCAGTCCTGTTGTGAGTTTTGACCATAGAGGCGGAAATCTAAATTCAATTGTCGGGTCCTTAAGAGTCTCCCCTTTGATCCCCATGAGATAACTAGGCCCGTGTAAAAATGCATGAGTAGAGTCCACATGTGAAGTTCGCACCGTCAGCTCTTTGCAATAAATTTCATAAGTCACACTGAGTCCATCAGACTCAGCTTTAAGCAGGGACTGATTCCAATCAACTTCCCACTCCCCTTTAGTCACTTGCTCAAAATAAAGCGCCTCTCCATTATCTTGCTCAACCTTTATCCATCTAATATGACGTGCGTATTCACGCATCAGATACGAACCAGGACTCCACGAAGGGAGGAAAAATCGCATCTTAGATTGACCCGCTTTTCGCTTGAAGCGAAGTGTAACTTTCACTAGATTTTGATGCGGATTTTCAATTTGAACGAGATACTGAACTTTCATAGTTTTCCCACTTAGACTCTGTTATTATGTCCCCATGAGTATAACACAAGACGATTCAGCTGTTGAGTTGAAGGTTGAAATTTCTGATAATGCGATTAAACAAATCAAGCTAATGCTTGAGCATGACTATACGCTTAAAGATCATGTTTTCCGTATTAAGATTGGTGGAAAAGGCTGTGGCGGATTCACTTACCAAACTGGTTTTTCTGAACCCCATACTGATGACCTCATTGTAGAGGCGGCAGATCTTAAAATCTACGTTGATCCTTTTACGGCCCACTATATCCATGGCGGAAACCTTGACTATAAGTTTGACCCTCAAAATTTTGAAGACGGCTTTGTTCTAAATAACCCACGCGAAAAAGAATACGCAGGGAAATTTTTTAAAGACACAAACAAACTTCCCCCTTGGGCCAAACCATGAAAGAAATTTCTCTCGATTATCGCTATCTTAAAGCCTTCATGATCACAGCGAAATATCTTAATTTTTCTAAAGCCGCCGATGAGCTCAATATCGCCCAGTCAGCAGTAAGTCGCCAAATTAAGCTCCTTGAAGAATCTGTCAATGAACAACTAATTATACGCTCTTCAAAAAAAGTCCTTTTAACAGAAAAAGGTGAATCCCTTCTCGCTGAAATTGAGCGCCTAGAGGATTCAGTCCAAGAAATCTTTTTTGGGCATATGAATAAAACCATCCGTGTGGGAATTCTTCATGGTCTTCTTGAAACTTGGTTTAATGAAATCATGGTGGACTTTGCTAAGACCTCTCAGCATCAACTGATTGTTGAAGTGAATAATCTGGACAAGCTTAAAGAGAAACTTCATGCCAGAAAATATGACCTCATTTTTACCACAGAGAATATTCAAAGTGAACTTGCCAGTTCTCTTAAACTATTCGAAGAGCATTTAGTTCTTGTGAGTAAGACTGAGATCAATCCCAAAGATGCCTCAAACTATAATTGGATTTGTTACTCTGATGAAGATCAGATGTTTCATGCTTATAAAAAGCGCTCTAATAAAATCATTATGGTGAACTCTGTCACAGCAATGCTTAACCTCGTAAGAAAAGGTGTGGGAGTGGCCATTGTTCCTGATCATCTTATAGCAGAAGATAAAAACTTAAAGCGTTATGAAGTGAAAGGAATTCCTCGTCAGCATATACATTTATCGACACTCAATTTTAAGAATATGCCGTCTCATATAAAACTCATTATTGATTTGATTAAAAAGCGTTAGAAGTAACAACTCACTTTACCTTTAAGCACTTTCCCATTCTCACAAAGAGTCACTTCACTTGTGGGCCCAGAGATATAATCTTTTAATTGATAAAGTCTCTCGAGAGGTTCAGACAAACGGTCATTTTTATTTTTTCTAATGGGCCAGCGAACTTTTACCCCAAGAATTTCGGTTTTGCTATCCACTCCAAAATGAACACCTGATTCATTTTGTGACGGAAGTCCACCTTGAGAATATTCAACCCATCTGCTTTGAATTTCTTTCTCTTTCCCCCTCAAGGTATAGAGCTTCACCATCGCTCCAATGCCTTGAGAATTAGCTCTTGTGCCATCCAGATGAATGCGAATTGATTTATTACCATTCATTGGAATATTATTTTCAAACACAAAAAGACGGGGTTTAAGCTCTGATCTGCGAATATTATTCTGAGCACTGATAATATCAAGTCTTCCATCTTTATTAAGATCAAGAACAATTGTCCCTGTTGGATTTACAAAATCAATTCCATATTCAAGTGCTTTATTAACAAAAGCTTTTGTTTCGTCCTGTTCAAAAAGTACTAGGCGGGAATAAGGAGGAAACCCCGAGTTATCAACAATGAGATCAAGTCTTCCGTCGTTATTCATATCGGCCCAGATTGCTCTTCTGTCACCTTGGTTCCAGGATTCTGAGTTGGCATCACTTAAGTATTCAGTTCTAATAAATGAAGGAGGATAAGTCGTTTTTGTTCCCGTAAGCACACTTGATCGGTCGACGCTGTCATTGTCATAGGCATGAGAAAGCTCGGCCATGAAAATATCCATAATTTGGTCATTATTATAGTCTGCACAGGCGCTAAAAAAAGTTCGCCCACTTCCGCTTGGAAGAAGCAGACCATTGGGATCACCGGCATAAAGAGTTTCGGCCCCAATTTCTTTAAAAATTCTTTCTCCGTAATTAGTCTCAGAGAGATTCATCCACAATTTATTCTTCTGTCCGTTTGAGACAGAAGTAAGGATATCTGGAAATCCATTTTGATCAATATCACAAGTTGATGAACCATAAGTTGGTCTAGCATTTGGAGGATAAATCTGTGCCTCAGTTTTTTGAGTCTCAGTCCCTAATTTAAAACTAATATCCTCATAACTTGCACCTTTATTATTTTGAATAAGAAAGTCTGCCGAAGGGATATAGTCATTCCCTACTCTATCAAACCAGTTGCCGATAAAAATATCCAAGAAACCGTCGAGATTGTGATCTAGTAAACTAATTGAACTCGTAGGTTTTGGCGGAAGTTTGATAAAATTTGGATCTAAAACAAAGCTCAATTTATTATTGATGACTTTACCAAGATATAATCTCACTGGATGCTTCTGCATTTCCGATTTTTGGTTCAAAACCCCTACTAACATATCTGGAATTTTGTCATTATTGATATCAGTGATGACAATAAAGCTCGCTTCAAAATCATTGGGAAGTGGATCGTGGTCCCAGAGTTTAAATTTTCTCTGAGTTGGATCGAAAATAAGAAAGATGGGACGGCCATAAAAATTGGGAACTAAAACGAGATCAGTATAACCATCAAAGTTTAGGTCCACAGCATTCATAGCTATGGCGTGATAACCAGAGAGCCCATACTCGTCAGTTTTATCAATAAACGATGTTCCAGTGGCAACTGTTGGCCCAAAATTTTCTTTTTTATTTTTGACAGTGACAGACAACGAATCAAGCTCTGAGTCGAGTTTAAAATCTTGCTCTTCTTTACTAAGAGTTTTATTTGATGAGCATGAATAGAGCAAAAAAAGAATGGGCGCTATCCAAAGATAGCGCCCATTCTTAAAATTAAAAATTAGTGATATCAAGTCCGTAACCATCACGTTCAACAACGTGTGCAGAAACCTTAGGAACAAGGCGGTCATAACTTGAACTTAGACGCTTGTAGTTTCTTGTGAAGTTTTGACGAGCATCTCTACAGATAATTTCTGTAAGTCCCGAAACATAATCTTTGTCAGAAGTTGAAATTTCAGCATTATTTAAAATTGAAGTTGTGCGAGAAAGAACAGAGAGCATAACATAAAGCTCGATCACCATATTCGCAATTCTCATCTGAACAAGTTCATTACCAATGATGTTTTTTCCAAGTTTCATGATTGTATTTTCAACTGCAATTGAAAAATCATTAAGCATTGAGCTGAAATGTGATGAATGAGTTTCAAGCGATGGGTGAACTTTAGTTAAAGTTTTTGACCCAATCATTTTACCAATTCTCTTTTTCGCAAATCCTGAAAGGATTCCAACAGATTTAATTGGATCTTGAAGTGCTTTTGAAACATCAGCAATTCTACCAAGCTCTTTTAGTGAATCAGAGGGCTCTTTAATTCCTGAAAGTGCAGTAAAGATACGAAGGATTTCGTTTGTTCCTTCAAAGATAAGATTAATACGTGTATCACGCATAATTCTTTCATATGGATACTCTCTCATATAACCATTTCCGGCTGCAATTTGAAGAGCTTGATTAATCGTATCCCAAAGTCTTTCAGAGCAATAGATTTTACAAACTGCTGACTCCATTGAGAAGTCGCTCATTCCTTGAGTCATTTTACCTGTTGTCATATAAACAATAGATTCAGACGCATAGATATTAGCGGCCATGCTCGTCAGCTTGTCCTGGATAAGACCATAATTACAAATATAGTCATCAAATTGTTTACGTGTTTTAGCTTGAGCGGTTGCAAGTTTAAGGATTGATTTCATCCCTCCAACTGACCCAGAACCAAGTGAGAGACGTCCTGTATTAAGAACGTTCATGGCAATTTTAAAACCTTTTCCAGGTTCGCCAATCATATTTGTTGCAGGAATAACTACTTTATCAAAATAAACGGCACGTGTTTCTGATGCACGAATTCCCATTTTGTCTTCTTTTTCACCAAAAGAAATACCTTCACGCTCTTTCTCAACAATAAAACATGAGATTTTCTCTACTTTTTTCCCTGCTCCATCATCATGTTCAGTTTTAGCGAAAACTGAATAGAAACCGGCCATCCCAGCATTTGTAATCCAGAGTTTTTGACCTGTAATAGTGTATGTACCATCAGAGTTTTTTACGGCTTTTGTTTTAATTGAATAAGCGTCTGATCCAGATCCTGGTTCCGTTAAACAAAAAGCGGCCATCACTTCACCAGAAGCAAGTTTTGGTAACCAAAATTTCTTTTGTTCTTCATTTCCTTCATTGAGAAGTGCTTTGAAACCAATAGATTGGTGGGCCCCAAGTGTTGTGGCCACGGCCCCATCAATTCCTGCCACTTCCGAGAACACGCGGGCATAAAGAGTTGTATCAAGTCCAAGACCACCGAAATCTTCTGGAACACCAAGACCACAGAGGCCAAGAGCTGCTAATCCTTGAAGGACGTCTTCCGGAATTTTCGCTTCACGATCAAGTTTTTCTGAGTTGATTGAAGCCTGAGCGAACTTGTCAACAGCATCAATCATTTCCTTGGCCATCTCTTTCTGAGAATCAGACAAGCTTGGGTATGGAAACGCATCCTCTTCGTGAATTTCACCAAAAAACATTGTTTTTACGATTGAATGGATTTCTTTTGAATTGGATTGATCAGATGACATATTAAAAGTCCTTTGAAACGGAAATAATTAAAACTGTATTATTATAGGAAAACCTATTCACTAAAGTACAGAAAAACTCATCCCCAAAATCCGCTTTCCTACTCTTGGTACCCGAGGTTTTCCGTCTGGTTAATTCTAGCTCTTCGTTTTCCTTGCGCATTATAAAAAAACTAGGGACAATAAAGTGATGATAAATAAATTCAAAGACTTCCTTAAAAATAAACTATCAAAAGCAAAATCCTCAGATGAATCTGATGATGAGCATTATGATGAAGAAATTCTCGATGATGAGAACTCATCTGATGGGGATAATACTGGCGCATTTCAAGTTGAAGATTCAACAAATGCAACTGGCAATTTTAATCTCGATAAGATGAAAGTAAAAACTTCACTTAAAGATCGTTGGATGAATCTTAAAAATAAGATTCCACGTCGCTTTAAAGAAGTAGAACTTCAAAGTAAAAAAGTTATCGTTGAAGATAAAATCAAACCACGTACAAGTCTAAAAAGATCTAAGAATACCAGTCTTAAATTTGGAAAATTTGATCTTCTTGTTTTAAATGAAAAACTTCTACAAAAGCCAGCACGAGAAACAATTCAGCAAGTTTTTATCATTGGGTTTATTTTCACAGTGACTTATACACTTGGAAAACTAACAGCTTTGGGTCTTAAAGGGACACCTAACCTTTCAACACAAAAATTAGCGATGGAGTCTCTTGATCTCACTAAAGATTTTCAAGTTTATTCTCTGGCACAAGTTCGAACTCAAAATATTTTCCGCACGAATACCGGTCTTGGCGAAAAGAAGCCTCAGCTGGCCGATGCTAAATGTGAGAAGGCCAGTCAAAAAAGTAATCTTCCCATTACACTCGTCAACACAATTGTTCTTCAAGATTCAGTTAAGTCTCTGGCCTCAGTACAAATCCGTTCAGGACGTGATGTACAAGAACTTCGTGAGGGAGAGAAGATTGATAATATGGCCAAGATTTTCAAAATCTCTCGCCTAGAACTTATTGTAAAAAATTTAGAGACTGGTGTTTGTGAATATATCCAAAATGAAAAAATGAAGCAGCTTCGTAGTGCTCCTCTTTCAGTGATGTCACCTTCGGCCAGTAAGAGTTATGTTCAACAGCAAAAGAAAATTAAGGGTATCGAAAATGAAGGTAACAAGTATGTTATCTCTAAGGCCCTTTTAGATGAAAAACTAAAAGATATTTCAGCGATTCTTACTCAGGCCCGTGCTATTAAGATTCAAAACCCTGATGGAACAATGGCCTTCAAGATGACAGAGATGGACCCAGAAGGAATCTTTAGCTATCTCGGTATTCAAGATCAAGACATCATCACATCGATCAACGGCAAGGCGATTACTGACCTTAACGAAATCATGGGACTATTTGGACGTATTAAAAATTTAGATAATTTACAATTAGGTGTTCGTCGTGAGGGTTCTGACTCTAACCTCGAATACTCGATCAAGAAATAAGGATGTTTACTATGATGACAAGAAGTCAAAAACGTAAGAGGTTTCTCTCTCCTCTCCTCTTTGCGGCCCTCATCCTTGCTTCACAAGAAAGTTCGGCACAATTTAATAAGTACCGATCTAAAACTGATTTCAATGGAAGCCAAGTTTCTGCGCCTGCGAGCAATGATCAAAATAATATTGGTGTTGATGACATCTCAGCCGAAGATGCAGCTGCCGCTTTAAAAGCTGCTGAAGACCTTCAAGCACGAGCAGATGCCGCTGAGCAAGCTCAAGCTGATGAAGAAGAGGAAGATGATACATTTGAAGATGATAAAGATGATGAGGCCAATACAAGTACTTTTGGTGCTCGTGTAAGTCCAAGTGCCATCTCTGCCTCAAGCAAAAAAGATGGAAAATATGTAAACCTAAATCCAGAAACAGGATTTGGTCCAGAAATCGTTGAAAGTTTTGATTTTCCTGAAACAGATATTATGGAAATCACAAAACACATGCAAAAACTTACTGGGATCAATTTGATTCTAGATAAAGATGTGAAAGGTAAAGTTTCAATCATCGCCCCTACTCCTATTACAGTAGGTGATGCTTGGAAGGCATATCTTGCGGCCCTAAATATGGCCGGTTACTCTCTAGTGAAAACAGGCGCATTTTATAAAGTTATTAATGCACGTGATATTCGCTACACTCCTACAAAAATTTACACAGGCTCATACACTCCTGATACTGAAAACTATGTGATGAAAGTGATCGCACTGAAGTATGTCTCAGCGGCAGAGATTGCTCGTAACTTTAGACCGTTCATGACTCGTTACGGACGTATCATTGATATCAAGCAAACAAATACAGTGATTATTGCTGACACTGGTTCAAATATTAACCGTATGTCAAAAATGGTAAAATTTCTTGATGTTGCTGGACATGAAGAGAGCCTTCAAATCGTAAAAGTGAAGAACTCATCAGCTCAGGAAATTGCAAAACTTCTGGATAATATTCTTAAAGGTGGATCAGGTGGAGCGAGTTCACGTCCAGGCCAGGCCACTCCAAGATTTTCTGGTGCTGGTGGCAGTGGGGGCGAAACTTCAGGAAGTTCTATTTCAAGAATTATTGCTGAGCCTCGTACCAACTCAATTATTGCCATGGCCAATGCTGAAGGTGCAAAACAACTTAAAGATCTTATTTTAAAACTAGATGTAAAACTTGTTTCATCAAGCTCAAACCGCGTTCATGTTTATTATCTTAATTACGGTGACTCTGAAGAACTTTCAAAAACTCTTCAAACTATCGTCTCTGGTGCAGTAGCAAAAGATGGAGCAGCCGGAGCGGCAAGATTCACCTCTACTGTAAGCAGCCAGTCTGATAACGCTATCTTTTCTGCAGAAGTAAAAATTACTTCTGATAAAAACAATAACGCTCTTGTTGTAACCGCCTCACCTACTGACTGGTTAACTTTAAAAGATGTTATTGGACGCCTAGATATTCCTCGTGATCAGGTTTATGTTGAAGGAATGATTCTTGAAGCCAACGTTACTAATACAAAAGGCTTTGGTGTTGAGTGGGTTGGAGCTTATGGACAAGGAAATGCTCAAAGAGCTGGTTTAACTAATACAAGTAGTGATCTTTTAAACCTACTTTCAACTGGTGTTCCAACTGCCCTAGGTGGATTCTTTGCTGGTGCCGGTATTGGACCAACAAGGAATATTTCTGATGGTAAAGGTGGATCAATTAAAGTGAACGCAGTGAATGCTTTCATTAAGGCCATCGCTTCACACGGAAATACAAATATTCTTGCGACTCCTCAAATTCTTGCTCTTGATAATACAGAAGCCACATTTGAAGTTGGGGATACAACACCGGTTCTTAACTCAACAGTGACTGGAACAGGGATTGCTAATAATTCATACACAAGTCAGGAAGCAAAACTTAGTTTAAAAATTACTCCGCAAATTAATAAAGTAACTCGCTTTGTGAAACTTAAAATCAATCAAAAAATCGATGACTTTAAGGCCACAAACGGAACCGCTGCTGGCTCAGCTCTTCCTACAACGACTCGTTCAGCAGTGAATGAAGTGATGGTAAGAGATAGAGATACGATTGCCATGGGTGGATTACTTCGCGACAAAGAAACTATTTCTTCAAATAAGATTCCTATACTTGGAGACATCCCTGTCCTTGGATGGTTATTCAAAAACAAAACAAGAACAGTTGAGAAAGTTAACCTTCTCTTCTTTATGACTCCGAAAATTCTTGCTCCATATAGTAAAGTGGCTGCGGCCAATACAAAAGAAGCCATGGAGAGAAGTTCTCGTTTCACTAAAGATATGTTCTCTGAAGATGATCAAGATCCGAATACTGCTCTTTCAAACAATATGATTAAGAAAATGGATCAGCAAGCAGCCGGACCACTCTACGATGCTGAAGATGCTAATATCTATAAGAATCTTAATGAGAGACAACTTGAGCAGCATAATGGTGAAGACGATAGCACTTCAGAGCTTGAAGGCCCTAATTACCAAGAAATCAAAAATTCTGTACAAGAAACAACAGTACAGTAAGAAGAAGATATGAAACTGAACGAAGAAATTTTACAGAACGTCGAGAGCCAGAAAGACAAGATTGGAGAGCTTCTAGTTAAGCACTCTTCTTTGACTCGTCAGCAGCTTGATGAGGCCCTTACTATCCAGCGTGATGAAGGTGGGCTTATCGGTGAAGTTCTTGTTCGCAAGAACTATATTCATCCTCATGACATTATCAAAGTTGTTTGTCTTCAAGTTGGCATCCCTTATATCACAGATATAAAAGTGGATGAAATTGACGCCAATATCGTAAAAGATCTCTCGATTAATTATTCTAAGCACCACGAAGTTCTCCCTTATATTGAAACTCCTGTTTCAGTGACTGTGGCGATGTCGAATCCTTTTAATTTTAATGTGATTAATGATCTTGGAATGATCTATAAAAAAGAAATCAAGATCATTTGCACGACTCCCCTTCGTATTCAAGATGCAATTAACCGCGTCTATGAGAAGGCCAATCGAAATATCGTAGACTCAATTGAAGATGAAGAATTTGAAGAGAACCTAGATCTTGAAGGACCTATTGATATTCTTGATTCTACTTCTGATGAGGCACCTGTTATTCGTTTTGTGAACTCAGTTATTTTCCGTGCCGTTAAAGAGCGTGCATCAGATATTCATATTGAGCCATACGAGCGTGAAACAGTTTATCGCTTCCGTATTAACGGGGTAATGACTGAAATTCTTCGCCAGCCTAAGAAAACTCACGCCTCTGTTTCATCACGTATTAAAGTTATGGCAAAACTTGATATCGCTGAAAAACGCCTTCCTCAAGATGGTCGTATTAAGATCAAGATTGCTGGTAAAGATATTGATATTCGTCTCTCTACTATTCCGATTCAGGCCGGGGAACGTATCGTTATGCGTATTCTCGAGAAGAATAATACTGCACTTAAGCTTGAGACTCTTGGGTTTCGAGGAAAAGTTCTTGAAGGTCTTCAGGAACTTGGTGGAAGAAAGCATGGCGTTTTATACGTAACAGGTCCTACAGGCCATGGTAAAACAACAACTCTTTTCGCTCTTTTAGATCGTATTAATTCTCCTGATAAAATGATTATTACTGTGGAAGATCCAGTGGAGTATGAAATTCCAGGAATTTCTCAAATTCAAGTAAATCATAAAATTGATCTTACTTTTGCTATTGCTCTACGTTCTATTCTTCGTCAGAACCCTGATGTGGTAATGGTGGGAGAGACTCGTGACCAGGAAACCGCAGAGATGGCGATTAACGCCTCTCTTACCGGTCACTTTGTATTATCTACTCTGCATACAAATGATGCCTCGTCTGCCCCAACTCGTTTAATTGATATGGGTGTACAACCCTTCCTGATTTCATCATCACTAGTTGGAGTTCTTGCTCAACGTCTAGTGAGAACACTTTGTACTCAATGTAAGCAGCCTACTACCTTGAGTGAATTTGAAAAAATCGCTCTTGATGTTGAAGTGATTCCTGATAGCGCTACAATCTTTAAACCTGTAGGCTGTGCTCGTTGTCAAAACACTGGTTACTCAGGAAGAACAGTAGTTTCAGAGCTACTTATGATTAATGATGAGATCCGTGCCCTTATTATTCAAAAAACAGATGCCGCAACCATAAAAAAAGCGGCGATCAGAGCTGGAATGAGAACACTTAGAGGTGATGCTCTTGATAAAATTTTTGAAGGAATTACTTCAGTAGATGAAATTATGAGAGCAGTAAACGCTGAAGAACAAGAAGAAGAAAGCTAACACTTATGCCAATTTATACTTATAAGGGTCTTGATCGATCAGGAAAAGAAGTCAAAAATTCTATCAATATTGATAGCATTATCACTGCGAAGCAGAGAATTAAATCTATGGGTATTATGCTCATTGATATTAAAGAACAGCGCGCGCAAGGTGGTAGCTCTTTTCTTAAATTTTCAGGTAAAGTCAAAGTAGATGACCTTGCGATGATGACTCGTCAGCTCGCCACTCTTATTAAAGCAAAAATTCAAATTGTTGAAGCACTCGCTGCACTTACTGATCAAGTAGATAATGAAAATCTACGTATCGTTCTCTCTGAACTTCGCCAAAAAGTAAATGAAGGGGCCTCACTCGCCAATGCTCTTCAAGATTATCCAAAAGTTTTTGATTCAGTTTATATCAATATGGTGGAAGCTGGTGAAGCTTCAGGTACTTTAGAAATCGTTCTCCTAAGACTGGCCGACTTTACTGAGTCACAAGTAAAACTTAAAAATAAAATCCGTGGGGCCATGACCTACCCTGTGATCATGGGGATTTTTGGTTTTCTAATGATGAACGTCATTTTCATCTATGTAATTCCTCAAATTGCTAAAATTTTTAAATCGATGAAAAAAGAACTTCCCCTCATTACTAAGGTCTGTATTTGGATCTCGGAATTTTTGCAAAATTATTGGTGGCTAGTATTTTTACTTATTTTCCTCACTATCTGGGGAACTAATAAATATCTTAATTCGGTTAAAGGTAAATCCAACTGGGATGCCTTTGCTATCAAGCTCCCCGTTTTCGGAATCTTGATTAAAATGATCAATGTTTCTCGCTTTTGCTCTACCCTTGCCACACTTCTAAACTCAGGTGTTCCGTTAATGACGGCCATGGGCATTGTAAAAAACCTTATTTCAAATGTGCATATGAAAGATGCGATTGAGCGCTCACGTATTAGTATTTCAGAAGGAGCATCGATGGTGGCCCCTCTTGCTGCCAGTGGATACTTTCCTACTCTGGTCACCCATATGATTCGCCTTGGCGAGAGATCAGGTGAACTTGAACCAATGTTAAAAATCATTTCAGAAAATTACGAGGATCAGGTACAATCTAAAATCGGCGGACTCACCTCTATCCTTGAACCAATCATGATGATCTTTTTAGGTCTTGCTATCGGGTTCATTGTATTTGCGGTGGTTATTCCGATGATGAATATGAACAGTCTTCACTAAGAAGGATTTAGGAGAAACGATGAAAAATAATTTTCACAAGCTGATCAGCTCTCAGCAAGGTTTGAGCTTAATTGAGATTCTAATTGCCCTTACTCTACTAGCACTTGCCGGTACATTTGTGGGTGGTCAGGTTTTTGATAACCTTCAAGAAGGTAAAGTTCAAACATGTAAAATTCAGATTAAGTCGATTTCTGATCGTCTTAAAGAATTTCGCCGTGACTGTGGATACTATCCAACAACAGATCAAGGTCTTGATGCACTTTTAGAAAAACCAACTGGTGGACGTGAATGTAAACGTTATGCACCGTCTGGTTATATTGAAGGTGGAAAAGTACCTCTTGATCCTTGGGATGGAGAATATATTTACGAATCAGATGGAAAAACATTTACGATCATGTCTCTCGGTAATGACGGAGCTGAGGGTGGCGAAGGTTTTGATGCTGATATCAATAGTAAAGACATCTAGAAAAATTTTAAATAACCACCGTGGTTTCTCTTTAATAGAAATCATGGTGGCCCTTCTTCTCGCGGCCATTATTTTCGTTGCAGTACCTACCGGTGACAGTTCTAACAAACATCGTGCTCTCCAAAACGCCATTGATGACTTTGATCGCTCTGTTAGATTTGCTTCCAATGAATCAGTTTTAAGAAACCGTATTGTCCGTTTAAGAATTGATCTTGAGAAAGATCCAATTCTTTATATTGTTGAGTATGGCCCAGGTGAGAATCTGGTTCTCCCTGATGCCTCAGAAGATAAATCTGAAAACTTGTCATTAGAAGAGCAGAAAGCGGCTCTTGAAGCTTCAAAAAAACTCGATGGCCAGTTCACTAAGGTCGAAGAATTTGAAGATATTAGACGAGAAATTAATCAAGAAGTGAGTTTTATTGGACTCGCCTCTACCATTCAAAAAGATATTATGAATGAAGGTCAAGCACTCCTCTATTTTTATCCAACCGGAGAGAGAGATGGGGCCCTTATTTTTCTAGGAACGCCAGAAGAGATGGCCTGGCTTGAAGTGGAACCATTTCAAAATGAAACAAGGCAATCCTTTTATACTTTTCCAGCAGAGAGTGTGGCCAAGGCGTCTGATTTGCAACAAACTAAGATGGATGAGGTTGTGAAGGAATGGCAAAAAAACTAGTTCGAAGTATTTGTGAGAAAGGATTCTCGCTTCTTGAAGTGATGATTGCCCTTACCCTATTTTCAATCTTCATCGCCTCATACCTTGTCTCTCAAGGTTATAATGTCTCTGACTCCGCTCTCAATGAAGAGCAACTCATGCTTCAGCAATTGTGTGAATTAAAACTCAATGAACTTTATATGAATCCGCCTAAATTTATTAATATTACTTCTGAGCTTAAAGAGACAAAAAAATTTGAAGAATCTGAATTCAGTAATTACGAGTACACTCTCGAGATAAAAAAGATCACTCTCCCTGACTTTGGTCAAATGTTTGGACAAAAAGGAAATGCCGGAGAAGAAGCCGAGCAAGAGAATGAAGATAACGATTATTTCAATGATGCCAATAAGGGCAATCGAAAATCAAATGTCGAAAAGATGGTTTTTGACACTCTCAAAAAGAATATCGAGAAAATTATTTGGCAGGCACGAATCACTGTTACAAATAAAGAAACAAAATATAGTTACGCTTTATCAACCTACTTAACGAATTATAATGAACAAATCCAACTCCAAATTGGTTTCTAACCAATCTGGCTTTACACTTATAGAGATCCTGATTGCCGTCTTTTTGCTGGCCTTCGTCTCGCTTGGTATTGTTTCAGTGACTAATGATTCAGTTCTCACTAAAGAGCGCACGGTTAATAAAGACAGAGATAATCTTCAAATTGAAACAGCTCTTAGTCGCTTTGAATGGGACTTTTCGCAAATCTATTCTCCTCTCTACTACTCTCAACGTATGCAACTTGTAGGTGATCCAGAGAAAGGACAACAAGTCACTCCTGAGCAACAACAAATCTATGAGGCCGTTAGCAATCGTTATATCCAAATGGAAACCTTTGCTTTCTCAAATCAAGATGGTGTTCCTGTTCCAAGATTTTATTCACCAGAGAAATCAACTTTTGAATTCTTTACAACATCTAATCGCCGCAAAGTTCAAAATCAAAAACAATCTAATTTTGCTTGGGTTCGTTATGCACTAGTTGACTCACCTGCTGAAGAAGAAGGTGATGCTGTTCCTGAGACTGCTGGAGTTGAGAATATTACGAAGACCGGTAAAAGTTTTGCTCGATTTATTCAAGCGAACGATCCTTACGGCGATAAACGAATTGATCCCGATAAGCTTAAAGCACAAATTCTTCTGACAAATGTAGAATCTGTTGAGTTTCAATTTTGGGATCCATCAAGACTTAAATTTGAGACGAATCTTCAAACCATTCAAGGAGGATTTCATCTCCTCCGAGGTGTGAAGCTTATTATCTCTTGGTATGACAAAGCAGGAATCAAAAGAACTCAGACAAAAATTTTTAGACCACTCTGGCCTTCTGTAGCTCCAAAAGATCCTGTTCCAACTCAAACTGGTACCTCGACAGGCACAACAACTACAGGACAAGGAACCACTACAACTGGTCAAGGGAGTGCTACAGGGACAACAACGGACGGATCACAAGGTGGAGACGACAGCGGAGACCAAGATGGGAATTAAAAAAATCCTTCAAAATGAAAGTGGGATAGCTCTCATGATGGTGATGACGGCGATGATTCTTCTCATGGCGATCTGGGGTGAATTTACATTTGAAAGTAAGATCAGTCGTATTAAGACAGTAAATATTTTAGATAAGGCCCAGTCAAAACTTCTCGCCGAATCTGGTGTTCAGATGGCCATGGCCCGTCTTCGTCTCTATAAAGAGGCCCATAATTATTTAGAAAATAATAAAACGGCCAAAGATGCTGTCCCAACTCAACTCCTCAATCAGCTCTGGGAAGTTCCTTATATTTTTCCGATTCCGGCCGGAAAAGATGCCTCACGAACTTTTAAAGATGCAGTAGAAAAATTTCAGGAAGAATCAATTATCGAAGGTGAAATGAGAGTGACGATTCAGAATATTTCTAATCGCCTCAATCTCAATGTCTTGCGCTACGACGTCATGAAAGACAATAAACTTGCCACAGGTGAGGAGTCAGCGAACTTCACTCTTCGCTCACCTAACGATACGAGTGGAAATGCAACTATGCCAGATGCCATCTTTGCTCACTTAACAAAACTCATTACTGATAAAAAAGAAGAAGATGAAGCTTTTGCTGATAAATACTCACGTCTTGATCCCGAAGCACTTCTTGCTTATATCCAGCACTTTACCTCTGATAAAGCTGTTCAAAGAAATGATATTAATCCTGATGTGGTGAGTGAGTTTGAAACTCTCGATATCACTCCTAAATTTGGTCCCCTCACTTCTCAGAGTGAGCTGTATATGATGCCGGGCTGGCCTGATGAACTCATTGATCTCATTGGCCAGGAATTTAGTATCTACCCGAACAATATCATCGATCTAAATAAAATTAACAAAAGTATGTTAAAGCTCTTGATCCCTCAGATTGATGATGCACAAATTACAGATTTTTTTGAATACAGAGATAATCCGGATCAACCTCGCTATTTTAATACTCTTGAAGATTTCAGAAAATATATCACTCAGGTCGGACGCGTGATGAGTGAAACTGTTTTTGACCAGAGATTTGAAGTCCTCCAAAAACTTGGAATTGAATTCGGTGCTTCACCTCAAATGTTTAAAATTACCTCAGAGGGTATCTTCAATCGCTCAACTTATACTCTAATTGCGACTGTTTATTTACCAAAAGAGCAGAAAGCACAAACTCAATCTCAGGGTCAAGGACAGTCACAGACTCAGACGCAAACACAAACCCAGACTCAAACTCAGACCTCAAAGCAAAACGCTCTACTACTCGAGCCGCGAATCATAGAAATTCAAGTTAACTAAGTATATTACTTCCATTGTTCAGCTAATTACGGTTAAAATAACATTATGCATGTATTGGCCATAGACACCGGTAGTTATTCAATTAAGTATGTTTCCTCTTTCGTAGAAAAGCGTTCAATCACACACGTTGAAATGTCTGAAATTATTCTACAAGATTATATTAATGATCATCCAGATGTTGATGAGCTACAGGCGCAATCACATATCATAAAAGAGATTATTGATTCAGTCGCCAGACCTGATACAAAGATCATTTATCAAATCCCTCAGCATCTCATCACAACTCGTTTTCTTAGTCTTCCAGTGAAGAGTAAAAAGAAAGCCGAAATGATGGTTCCTTTTCAACTTGAAGAGGATATCCCTTATGCACTTAGTGAAATTCAATATGCCTATAAACTTGAGGCGCAAAAAACTCAGTGTCATGCCCTAGTTGAGTTAACTCGCTTAAGTGAATTTGAACCTTTCTATCAGGCCCTTAAAGATCAAAATATTCTTCCTAATGTTTTAACAACTGAAACATCAGCGATGGATTTATTTTTTATGGACAATAGTATGATGGGCTCTTACGCCGTCATTGATATTGGACATAAAACAACAAAAGCTTTTTTCTTCTATAATGGTCGCCTCATTTCTGCTCATAATTCTTTTTTTGGTGGCCAATTAATTAATGAAGCCATTTCTGAAAATTATAAAATTGATCTTGAAGAAGCAGTTTTTTACAAACATCAGAATGCTTATTATCTAACTGATTCTCAGTATGAAGATGTTGATGACGGTCAAAAAGACTTTGCTCGCATGATGGATAAGGTTTCTCACCCACTTGTGAGTGATCTCTCTCGTTGGAAAATTGGATTCAAAATCAATTTTGGTTTAAATCTTGAACACATTTTCATTTGTGGTGGGACAAGTAATATTAAAAATATTACCAACTACCTCGGAGAAAAATGGGACGTAAAGGTTTCACTCCTTGAATCTTTTGAAAGAGTTCATACAGAGAAAATTGACCTTCACGCTAAGAACAAGTGTAAATTTGTTCTCGCTAATATGTTGGCCCAAAGCTGGCGTCGTAAGAACAAACTACTTAACTTTTTGACTGGTAAGTTTACTCAAGCCTCGCTTTCTGATGTTCCTGTTCACTCACTGGCCTTTATTGCCACTAGAGTCGCTTCTGTGACAGCAGTACTTGCGATCTCACTTCTGGCCGAAAGATTACTTATTATTCGCGATATTAAAGCCGTTAATACTAAGCTCACAACATTAATGAAAAATGATGACCTCCAGATCACTGGACGAGTTCGTCGTCAGTTATTAACTGATCCGAAACCGGTTTATGATGCCGTCGTAAAAAAACAACGTGGTGTAAGACAAGAGATATCAACTCTTCAATCGGCCATTGAGCTTCAGGCCCTTGCTCCCCTTGTTCGAGTGTCTCAAATTGCAGGAAAAACTTCCGCGACCCTTATTGAATTTAAAGTGACTGACCTCAAAGAAATTACGGCCATTTTTTCTGCCAATAAAGTTGAAGACCTTGAAGCTCTTAAGACGAGCTTTGCTCGCTCGGAATTGGATAATCTTCAAAGTACAGTTGATCCGCAGAACCTTAAATTGACTGTAACAGCGACAGGAAATTAATTATGGACTATTCGGCTAAAGCCCCATTCTTTAAAAAAATTGATACAAAGATTTTTGAATCAATAGATAAATTTAAAACGACTCCAAACTATCAGCCAGTTCAAGATTTCTATAATGGTTTAGATGAAGATCAGCAAAAATGGCTTAAGCTGAGTGTTGTGACTTCTCTCTTCTTATTGCCACTTTTAGGTCTTTGTTTTTTTTGGTTTCAAAATGCAAGCCTGAGATCAGATCTTGACCTGAGAACAAGTACGATTTCAAAAATTAATGAGATCATTGCTCAGAATAGATCCCTGACTGATGCCTCACCTATGATTCTTTCTCAAAACCCTATCGACTCACAAAGCATGATGACTTCTCGTCTCGGCCAAGTGTTGTCTGGGACATTTGATCTTTCTAAAGTTCAAGTCACTAATTTTAACTCGACTGCTGTCACATCAAATGTTTACCGTGCAGAAGCTGATTTTAGATTTACTGGGCTCTCAACTGATCAGATGGTGAATATGATGACTTCACTTATTCAGCGTGAAAAATTTAGAATTGAGTCACTTAGTGTTCAAAGAAATTCTGAGACTAATATGCTTGATGGCCAGTTTCACGCCATTCATTTCAGTGTCGGCGCTGGGATAGAGGAAGACTAGACCATGAGTACTTTGAGTGCAGAAATTAAGTCTCTCGATGAAATCAATTATCCTTCAAAGGTAAAGTGGTTCATTGTCATCTTTGCTTGCATGTTCCTTTTTGTGATGAGCTTTATAAGTTTTTATCCCATTGGTGATAAAATTAAAGAACAAATGAAAACTCACCTCGCCAATGTTCCTGGATGTCGTCCAGATTTTGAACAGATTCGTGTGGAATGGTTTCTTCCGAAAATTGTTATTTCTGACTTAGTTGTGCCGGCCACTTGTTTACATAAAGTTGGTGAGCCACTTAAATTCAGACACCTGACTCTCAATTTTAATCTTTTAAGTTTTGCTCCGTTTGGACCACTTTTCAAACTCTCTACCGATCTATCAGGTCAGCCCCTTGAAGTTTATTACGCCATTGGTTTTGGTGGACAACTGATTCGTATGGATCAGCAAAAACTTCATCTTGATAAACTTTCTGCTCTCTTAAGTGAGAATTTTAAAATGCAGGGAGATATTATTCTTGATGCAAAAATTCTTATGGATAAAGCGAATTTAAAAGATGTTAAAATTTATGCTCGCTCAAAAAACTTTGCGATTCCTCCTCAATCAATCCAAGGTTTTACTCTCAATTATTTAAAAGTGAATGATTTCTCATTTAAGGCCAACCAAGAAGATGGAACTCAAAAACTAATGATTGAAGAAATTATTTTGGGTGATGCCAATGCTCCTGTAAGAGCGAAATTCTCTGGCCCAGTTCAACTTAATGAACAAATGCTCAGTTTTTCATCTGTGAATATTAAGGGAGAAGTTTTCTTCTCTAATAATTTTAAACAAGAAAATCCGTGGATTGATTTATTGGTTGGGCCATACTCACAGAAAGATGGCTTCTATCAAATTAAGCTTGGTGGAACTCTAGGCCAACTTCAGCCTTCTCCACTCTAGTAGGTCTATGGACACTCAACTCATCAATGATGATTTAAAACGTGCTTTAAAATCTCCACAGATTTATCAGCATTTTTTTGATGTGATTGAATGGGCCACCTTTCCAGCTGGAAAACTTTTTCGTCCACGTCTTGTTCTTGCTCTTGCTCAAGACCTTGACGGAATGACTCTGAATCATCGCAAACTTGCTTCAGCAATTGAACTCCACCATGCTTATACTTTAGTTCATGACGATCTTCCGGCCATGGATAATGATCTCCTCCGTCGCGGAAAGGCCTCTACACACGCTCAATTTGGCGAATGGAAGGCGATACTTGCTGGGGATGCACTTCTTATCCTCTCTTTTAACGAACTCTCTAAAATCGATGCTGAGTACTTACCAGAGCTTTTGAAATTTATGACTTGGACCACTGGTGCTAAGGGCCTTATTTTTGGCCAGTACCTGGACCTTGAAGCTAAAACAAATCAGTTCTCAGATATTATCCGGATTCATGAACTTAAGACGGCCAGACTGATTCAACTTTGCTTAGTTGGTTCTCATTTAATTTCAACCGGTGATTTTTCAAAAAAGATGCTTCGCCTCGGCCGAGCACTTGGAGTGAGCTTTCAATTAATTGATGATCTCACTGAACTCAGTAGCACTAACCTCTCTTCTCATGAAAAAGAGATCAATCCGTTTTTAAAATGGCCCGGTGAAAGTTTTGCTCGCCTTCTTAAAGATATTCTTTATATCAAAACCACTCTTAAATCAGAAGATCTAAAATCTCTCTTTCAAGAAGTGAATCTCTATCTTCAAGGCATGATTAATATTTTAATAAAAAACCAAGACGTTATTCGTAGTCATTCAAATACTAAAGAATTTAAATTTGGATTTGAGCAGTTGATGAGAGATCTTACCAGTGGTGAGATTCTTTAATTTCTTTGATAAGACTCATGGCCATTCTTAAAGCATCTTTTACTTCAGAAGAATGACCTGATGGAATTTCAACTTCATCAGTGATGAGAGTGGCCGCTTTCCATTCTTCAGCAACAGAACTTACGACTTCAATATTTCTTAAAGCAAGTTTTGCTTCCGGAATTGAGAGTTTGTCTTCAAATAATAGTTTTTTGATTTTAAGTAACAGCTCAACATCTCTGCGACCATAAAGTTTCTCTCCAGTATCAGAAGTCACAGGAATAATATCCTCAAACTCCGTCTCCCAGAAACGAATAACATATGGCTTCACCCCCGTGATGGGGGTGAGCTCTTGAAACTTAAATACTGATTTATTAGGAATCATAGAACTAATGATAAGACCTTAAATTCTAATCGTCATCATTAGGATCATCAATTCCAAGTAGAAATGATGATAACGCTTTTGGTTTACCTTCTTTGATTGGAAGAGAAGTATTTTCATTCCCATTCTCATCAATTCGGTGAGCGAAACGATCTGTGATGTCTTCTTTCAAGATTTGCGAAGGCTTGAATGTCAGTACTCTTCGAGCACTAATATTCATGGCCGTACCAGTCTGAGGATTACGCCCCACACGAGTCGACTTATCTCTGATAGAGAAATTTCCAAACCCAGAGATTTTAACTTTCTCTCCGCGCGCTAGAGTATCTTTGATTACCTTAAAAACAAGATCTACAAGTTCTGCAGCTTCCTTTTTAGAAAAGCCCGCTTCTTTATAGATTCGTTCGACGATATCCGCCTTAGTCATGCTCATTCAATGTCTCCCATGATATTTCATAAGCTTATCGACACGTTTTACGTATTATTTATAGGTTAGCAGGATATTTGTGGGATACAAGGAAAAAAAAGCCCTAACTCACCGGATTTCAGCAAGTTAGGGCAAATAAAAAATCTAATTTGAATTACTTAGTCGCGTCAAAGATCGATTTGAATGCGTTGAAGTCACGGATCGCAAGCTCAGAGAGCATTTTGCGGTTAATCGTGATGTCTTTTTTCTTAAGCGCAGAAATAAATTGCGAGTAAGAAGTTCCAAGCATACGAGCACCAGCGTTGATACGAACAACCCATAGTCTTCTCATATCACGCTTAAGAAGACGACGTCCCTTATATGCGTAATGAAGCGCGCGACGAACTGTTTCAGATGCGTGCTTAAATTTAGTTCTTCTGTCAAAGTGGAAACCTTTAGCAAGTTTCAAAATTTTGTTACGACGTTGGCGGGCTTTAAAACCGCGTCTTACACGTGCCATACTTTCTCCTTCTTCATTCGTAGGGGGACTTTAGTCACTTAACCCTATTTCACTACTCTGGTGGTTATTATTTATGTCTACTTACTAAGCGTAAGGAAGACATGCCATTGCGTTGTTGTAATCAGCTGGATGCACATATCCGGCCTTATTCTTGTCTTTCTTAGCTTTCTTAGACTTATTAATAAGTAAGTGACGTAAGTGTGCTTTTTTAATTTTAATTTTTCCAGTTGCAGTCACTTTAAAGCGCTTAGCAGCTGAACGTTTAGTCTTCATTTTTGGCATATATTACTCCTAAAAAACAAAATGCACCCTTGAAAGAGTGCATGAACTTATCATAAGGCCTTAGAGAGATAAAGTGTTTTTATCACCTAAGACATTATTTTTTCTTACCGGGTGCCACCATGGCAATAACTCGATTTCCCATCAATTTAGGATCGGCTTCAATCAGGGCACCAGTCTTCTCGATAACGAGTTTCATGATTTCTGAAAATTTACCCATCCCAATTTCTTTATGGGCCATCTCACGACCGCGAAATTGCATAAGAAGCTTAACTTTGTCGCCATGCTCCAAGAACTTCACAATATGATTTACCTTCACTTCAAGATCGTGCTTCTCGATATTTGGACGGAATTTGATTTCCTTCACATCGATAACAACTTGCTTCTTCTTAGCTTCAGCTAGCTTCTTTTGAGCTTGATACTTATATTTTCCGTAGTCCATCAGCTTCACAACTGGAGGAGCAGCGTTTGGAGAAATTTCAATAAGATCTAGATTTTCATTGTTGGCAATAAGCTTTGCCTGTTCGAGTGTTACCACTCCGTACTGCTTACCATCGTCTCCGATCAGACGAATCTCATGGGCACGAATTCTATCGTTAATTCGCGGCTCCTGAACCTTTTCGTTTATAACCCACCTCCATTAAGTATGGTTTCTTCAATTAATACATTGCTCCGCTGAGGACGACAATCAATTTCAGCTATTCTCAGCTGTAAAACGCAACTTGTCCAATTAGCTTCGATTCATTTGCATTTAACTCACGCTGCCACTCAAATATCCATCGGCTCTCAGTTTTTGTTTCTGACGCACGCTTCTGCCATAATTCTTGAACTTGATCAAAAAGATCATCCCAAGATTTTAGCTTAATATCAAAATACTCTAGCTCTTTATTGTCCCAATCAAGGGCAACATAGGGCTCTACCACATCTTTTGGAGGGCCAATTAACTCTCGGCCAATGAGGCATCCTTCAAGATTTGCCCTCATGTATTCTGGAGTATGGGGAAAAAAGAAAGTCACCACATCCCGGGCCAGAGACCAATCTTTTTGACTGGTGACTAACTCTTCGAGTTTTTGATTTATTTCTCTCCACTGATAAGGACGGCCCTGAACTGGAAGAAGAACATAACGACGAAGACCTGTTTCTCTTAAATTCATAGGCGATTGAACTTTAAATTAATCGCCACTTGATCATTCAGATCAATGTTAAACTTATCAATCAACTTATCCAGTCTCTCTACATCAACCACTCTAAACTTGCGGTCTTCTGTGCGCTCGATTGTGTTATTTGTGAGGTAGTAATCAAGTGTTTCTTTAATAATGGGAACAGCAAAAGACTCTGGATACTTCACCACTCTCCCATGCTCGATTTCGAGTGAGAATAATTCTTTTGCCACTTGGATAAAGCGCTCTTGAGTAAATGGCTCTTTATGCAGATATTTTACGGTTGTAGCCGAAATATAATAAGCCTCATAGATATATGAGAAAGCCGTTGAAAAACGTCTCACCTTTGTGGCCAACTGATAGAGTTCTTGAGAGCTAAATTTAAAAAATTCATCTGTTGATTCAATTTTTCTTCCCACACCGTATGACACAATATCAAGGGATGTAAAAATCATCTCTTTTACTGTGGGAAGATAAAACTCGTACTTTAGTTCTTTACGTTTATTTTGTAAGAAACGAGTGAGCTGGATATTATCTTTAATCTGTCCGTTAAAAATATTAAACCAAGTGGCATTAATAATTCCGGCCACAAGAAAATGATGAAGAATCATGTTTTTGTGAAAGAGAACTTCCACACGTGATTCAGGTTTAATGGCGTAGTAAACTTGATTTAGTTTTTCACGTTTAATCACTTCAATTTTTTTGTTTCCAATAAACATATCAAGAGATGAGCGAATTGAGTTCATCGCCTCATCTGGCTGAAGTGAAGGAGTAAGCGGAACTTTTAAATAGATACAATAATCAATAATATCTTTGGCACGCTCTTCAATCTGCTTCCATGTCAGAGCTCCCGTAGGCTCATCTAGCATAAGGAGAGCAAGAAGCGATGAAGGAGTCACAGGCATATTACGCCCGACTGCTTTAAAGCACTCAAAGGCCAAGTCTTGAGTGGCTTGTTTGAGGTCTCCCTCAAAACCTTTTCTGACAATCCCCTCTCCAAAATGAAGATGAATTGTTCCAAGGCGCTTATTAAATAATTTAAAAAGTTTGAGAAGCTGAGTTCCTGATTCTGGTTTTTTCTTGGCGCCGCCAAGCTCTCGGGCATGGGCCTTCTCTTCTGGAATATGTTCATGGGCAAGAGAGACAGGAATGAACATTAATGGCTTTTTCACTCCACCTAAATGATGGGCCTCAAGAAGCATTTGAAAAAGACCGTACTTAGGTTTTAAAAGTTTTCCTGTACGTGTTCGTCCGCCTTCAAAGAAAAATTCAACGACTTGTTCAGTCTGAAGGAGATAGAAAATATAAGCTTCAAAAGTTAATTTATAAAGATGATCTGAGGTGAATGATCTACGAATAAAAAAGGCACCCGCTTTTCCAAAGAATTGCCCCATAGGAAAAACATTTAAGTTAATACCTGCGGCCACTCGAATCGCGACTTCAAAATTTTTATACATACTATAAGTCAGGGCCACATAGTCTGCGTGAGACTGATGATTTGGCACTAAGACAATATGATATTTCTTTTGAAGCTCTTTAAAATCCATTCCCTCAGGAACTTCTAAATTGATTCCATCATAAAGTTTTCTAAATGAGGCATCAATCAGCGTTACCGCTGACTTCACTACTGTTGGTGAAAACTCACCGTGAATTTCTTTAAAGAGTTTTTGTATTTTGACCCGCTCTTCAGGATGCGCGATCAAGCGCTCCTGAAGTTTGGGATATAAAAGAACTTGTTCTAATGCGTCGTCTGAAAACATGCCATCCTAAAGGTTAAGTCCGTGTGGTTTGCTCTCTACCATACCAGAACTACTCATTTCCATAAAGCGGCCATTCTTATTGATATCAGAAATTGTTTGCGCATTGAGGTAAGTCATACCTGAGCGAATACCTCCGCTCATCTCATGAATAATATTTTCTACTGAGCCTTTGCATGGAACCCAACGTGCTTCACCTTCTGGTGCCATTCCTTTTGGTAGATCACCGCGCCATGAAACCTGCGCATCTTTAGAGGCCATTCCACGGTATTTTTTCTTTCCACCTTGAATCTCACCTGGAGTTTCAAGACAGCCTGAAAGCATTGAGCCAAGCATCACAGTGTCTGCTCCTGCTGCAAAGGCCTTCACCATATCACCTGAAGTTTTAATTCCTCCATCTGCGATCACCGGAATATTATATTTACGAGCTTCCATCACACACATAGCAATGGCCGTAAGTTGAGGAACACCACAACCAGTAATAATTCGTGTCGTACACATTGAACCTGGGCCGATACCAATTTTTACAGCATCTGCTCCGTGTTCAATTAATCCTTTCACACCTTCTGGCATCGCTGTATTTCCTGCGATGATATCAATCTTTGGATATTTCTTTTTTACGTATTCTAGAGTTTCAAACATCATCACTGAATCACCGTGAGCAATATCAATTGTGAGAATATCTACACCAGCATCGGCCAGCATATCCGCTCTTCTCATTCCTTCTTCCTTCACGCCGATTGAAGCGGCCACTGGAAGACCAAGAGCACGAATTTTGTCTCTCATTAATCTAATTTGGTTGATTTGCTCTTCTGGAGTCATAAAGCGGTGAAGAATTCCCATTCCACCGAGCTCAGCCATCTTAATCGCCATTTCAGCTTCAGTGACTGTGTCCATGTTTGAAGAGATGATTGGCGTTTTGAGTGAGAAATTTTTTGTGATTTTCGAGCTTAGGTTCGGTGCCATTCTCGAATTCATTTCTGAATGTCGTGGCATCAGTAGTACATCATCAAAAGTTAATCCGCGTGATCTTTCAAGAATCTCAGAAGCAGTAAAAATCAATCCCATGACTTTTCCTCCGGAAAAAATGTGTGTGGTATTGAAATTGTCGCTTGTGAGAGATGATATGAGAAGGGCCCCGATGGGGCCCTTTGTTATTTAATCAAAACTTGTATGAAATTTTTCGACGGCGCCGGCCATCAAATATGAATGGGCCCTAATCTTTCGCAAGGCAACAACCATATCCGAATAAGTTAAGGCAGTTACTGGCTGGTAAACCCCTTTAGAAATTCTATCAATATGCTTTTCTCTAATACTGTCGGCCACCAATTGAATCTCTTGATCTTTGGCACGAATAACTTCCATATTAAGTTGTCTAGAATCATCTAGCCCATTCGCCACAAGCGCGTAAAATGCAGTCACTTCATCCATAAAGCCAAAGAACTCAGCTCTACTTTCGCCATTAAGTGATTCAGCATTTTTAAAACGGTCACGGTAATTAGCAAGGCGTTCAATATAATCAGCCACACTCTCAAGTTCGTCAGAGATTTTAATCATTGCTTGAACTTGCTCAGACTGCTGACGGCTCATAGGCTTTTCCATCACATAACAAAGAAAGACTGTGATCTCTTTGTGAATATTATCTGTGATGCGCTCGTAATCTAAAATTTTTGCGTGTTTTTTAGGATCTGGTTCATGTTCATCAAGCCAGAAATCTTTTGATACTTTAAGCATTCTCTCAACAATATCATTCATCTTTTTAAGCTCTGATTCAGCTTGAGCAATTGAAACAGCTGGAAGCATATTACTTGGATCACCAAGCATAAGAAGATGTGGAGTTTCTTTCACTCCTTCTCTATCTGGTGTGATCTTAGTCACAAATGAGGCAAGCTGATTAATGAATGGAATAAATAAAATTGTGGCCGAGATATTAAAAAGTGAGTGGGCCAAAGCAATATGTTGAGCTACGTAAGGAAACGAGCCATCTGGTGCAGCAAATCTTGGATCAAGTGGGATAAGTGAATCCACTAGCCCAAAATAATACGGCAGAATAGTTAACATCACAGATACACCAAAAATATTGAAGCAAGCATGGGCCCGCGCAGCTCTTTTTGCATTCACATTCCCGCCTACTGAAGCAAGAAGTGCAGTGATTGTTGTTCCTATGTTTTCACCTAGAACTAATGTGATCGCTGTGTGGTAAGGAATCACTCCTGATGTGGCAAGGGCCATTGTAATCCCGAGCATTGCTGAAGACGACTGAACAATCATCGTCAGTAAACATCCCATCATAATTGAAGCAAGATAAGCACCGTAATGCTCACCTGAGAAATAGGCAATTGAATCAAGAAAGGCTTGGTTTTCGCGAAGAGGAACAAAGGCAGCTGACATGGTTTGAAGACCAATGAAAACAAGCCCCACTCCTAATACTGATTTCCCAACATGTTGCCATTTTTCTGATTTAGAAAAAAGACCTGGAATAAATCCCAGACCAACCAGAAGAAGGCCGTATTTATCAACTTTAATTGAGATAATCCAACCGGTAATTGTCGTCCCGATATTGGCACCGAAAATGACTCCGATGGCCTGAGTCAGACTCATGAGTCCTGCATTCACAAATCCAACAGTCATTACTGTTGTCACTGATGAAGACTGAATCAAACACGTGACAACAAGACCAACTCCAACGGCCATGAAGCGGTTTGAAGTTAATGAGTTGATGATTTTTCGGATCGCGTCCCCTGCGATGGCCTGAAGACCATCTGACATGAACTTCATCCCGAAAAAGAACATCCCTAGTCCACCCAAAAGAGTGTAGATAATGTTAAATGCTTCCATAAACTCCTCAGTCAATCCAGGTTGCAAACCAGATTGGGATCACAATATAAAGAATTGTGTCTCTTATTAAGTAAAACATAAAAAAGTAAACAAAGGCCTTGGGCCCCTTGAGAAACAGTCCTTCAAGACCGAAGTATTGCGCTTTTTTTGACATCGCCACCATGAATTTCGTTTTTCCATAGTGTTTCACAAAAAAAGTAATGGCACCGTCTACACGGCGATCAAACCGAATAAAAGGTTCCTTGACCTTGGCCATTAATGACATAGCGTCCCTCAAATTGGTGGAAGAATAACAAACTTGAATTAATGCTTCTGTTAAGATTTAGTCAAGAAAAACCCAACTGGGCCAAACAAAATCTACTGTATATTTTTCTTTAATATCTGTGGTTTATGACATTGTTGTGACAATTTTCTGCATCCTCGTTGTTAGGATGAATTTATATGTTAGACACACTTAGGCTTTGGAACTTTAGTTCTGGAACTTTACCGGCCATTCAAGACTTTGGACGATTTTTCGTCCTTCAGACTTGTCAGCGCACTTTAGTGCTGAGCGCTGGAGATGTGCCTTTTGCTAGCGGTAAGCTTCCGGCCAACGAATACCTTGAAGGAGAAACGGCTTATACCTATCTTCTAGAAACAATTTGCGGTCTTAAAAGTAAGCTCATCGGTGAAAATGAAATCGTAGGGCAATTTAAAGAAGCCTACCGAATCTTGGCCGCCTCAACAGTTAAAGACACTCGCCTTCTTGTCATTCTTGAAAAACTTTTTAAAGACGCCAAAGATATTCGTACTGAATACCTCATTGGTATTTCACAAAAAACATATGCCTCTCTCACTCGTAAACATCTTGTTTCTCGAATGAAAGCTAAGCATATAGTGATTCTTGGATCAGGTGCACTTGCCGAAGATCTGATTAATCAATTTAAGAAAAAAGCCACGGTTTCAATTTGCGCTCGTAATACTCAAAGAGTGAATGAACTTGCAGAAGTTCACGGTCTCAATATTATTGCTTGGGAAAATCGTTTCGAATTAAGCAATCAAGCTTTTATCGCTAACACGATCGGTTTTAACGGCATTCTTTTTGATGCCGATTTCTTTGAATCGTGGTCAGCTTCTCACTCAGAGCGCCTTTTTGTTGACCTTGGTGGACCTTCTTCTATTCAAACTTCAATGACTTTGAATGATGGTGTTGTACGCCTTCAAGATATTTTTAATGAAGGTGCTATTGTTGAGTCACAAAAACAGCAACAAATCGAACTTGCTCGCAATGCTATGCTAGAGCGAGCTTCGCGTCGTCGTGATCTTTTGAATCAAAAAAAGCTTTCTATGAAGCTTGGGACTCCTCATTCTGTCTCGGATATGAGATACCTCTAATCACTTATGAAAACATTTAAAATCGGAACTCGCGGGTCATTACTCGCTGTTACTCAGTCCTCTCTTATTTTAAAAGAACTTGAAAGTATTTCAGGCCAAAAATTTGAGCTCGTTAAAATCTCTACTCAAGGTGATCAGATTACTGACAGGCCATTATGGCAACTTGAAGGAAAAGATTTTTTTACAAAAGAGCTCGATGAAGCACTTCTCTCAAAACAAGTTGATCTGGTTGTTCACTCTTATAAAGATTTGGGGTCTCTTCGTCCTGAAGGCATTGAACTCGCAGCCATCACTGAAAGACGTTTTGCTCATGATATTTTATTCATCAAAAAAGAAACCATTACAAAACTAAAAGACTGGAAAGGTATTTTTAAAATTGGAACATCTTCTCCAAGACGAATTGCCAATATCACAAAGTCTGTGGCGAGCTTCATCCCTCATCTCACTGAGAACAATATCAAAGTAGAATGTGAGATGCTTCGTGGAAATGTAAACACTCGTCTGGGGAAACTTAAAAATGATCAGTACGATGCCATCATTCTCGCTTTAGCTGGAATTGAGAGACTCGCCCACACTGAAGAATCAAAGCGTGAGCTCACTGAACTTTTAAACGGCATGAATTATATGATTCTTCCGCAAAGCACTTTCCCTTCTGCCGCTTCTCAAGGAGCCTTGGGAATTGAAATGTTTGCAGGCAGAGATGATAACGGAGAATTAAAATCTTATATTAGTAAACTCTTTCATGCTCCCACGGGTGAGGAAGTCAGCAGAGAGCGCGAAGCCTTTAAGAGCTACGGCGGTGGATGCCATCTTGCCGTTGGGATTCATGTGAAAAAAGTGAAAAACTATTTTCTTCATATCCACTCAGGCGAAGTCGATGGCGTCCGTGTGGAGAAAAAATTTCTTGAAGGAGCTGAAAGCTTTACAGGGAAATTTCATAAAATTTTTGTGGGTCTGCCCACTTCAAAAATCGCTGGAGCAGTGACTGATCAGTATCTTGATAAAAAACCACTTCTCCATTCATTTGAAAGTTCAAAAAAACATCTCTTCATCACTTCAAGACACACTCTTGAAAACTTAGAACATAATCATCCTGAACTTGCTCAAGGACTTTGGGCCGCTGGGACAAAGACATGGAGAGAGCTGATTAAATCTGGCCACTGGGTTAATGGTTGTTCAGATTCATTAGGTGTGGCCGATCTTGAGATGATTAAAACATCTAAGGCCCTAGAGATCATTCATCCAAATCTTAATCAAGAATGGGTGACTCTCTCTCACACTGACGCCTCATCGACTTTAGGTGAAGTCATTCCAAGTTATGAGAGAATCCCCATGCCAGTTGATGAAGCATGGAAAAAAGATCTTTATAGTGCCGAGGCTTATTTCTGGTCGAGTTTCCCGCAATACACTCATTATGTGGAAGCCTTCCCTGAAATTAAAACGAAAGCGCATTTTTGTGGTTTAGGAAAAACTTTTGATGAGTTTACAAAGGCGAGTATCACTATCCATCCGCTTTCAGGCATGGATCAAATCAATACTTTATTAAAGGCGTAAATATGAGTTTAACATCTGAGCAATTATTTGAAAAATCTCTTAAACTAGTTCCGGGTGGAGTTCACTCTCCCGTTCGAAGCTTTAAAGGCCTTCACACCACTCCTCGCTTTATTAAAAGTGCCAAGGGTGCCTATATCACTGATGAAGAAAACAAAACTTATGTCGATTTCTGTATGAGTTTTGGCCCGATGATTCTTGGCCACCAAGATCAAGAGGTGAAAGAAAATATTATTCGCGCCCTTGATAACGGATGGACTTATGGCGCTTGTGAGAAATACTCACTTGAGCTGGCCGAGTTCATTATCAACAAAATTTCATTCATCGAACAAATTCGTTTTGTAAATTCAGGGACAGAAGCTGTGATGACGGCCGTTCGTCTGGCCCGTGGTTATACTGGAAAAAATAAAATCGTAAAATTTAATGGCTGCTACCATGGGCATCTTGATGCCATGTTAATTAAAGCTGGTTCTGGACTTGCTGGAACAGCAGAAGCAAGTACCAAAGGAATCACTCAAGAGATTGCATCAAATACACTTATCTGTGAGTTAGGTGATCTTGAATCTGTGAAAGAAATCTTTGCTCTTCATGGTAATGATATCGCCGCTATTTTTATCGAACCACTTCCGGCCAATAATGGACTTCTCGTTCAAGACCATGCTTTCCTTCAAGGCCTTCGTGATATTTGTACAAAACACAACTCACTACTTGTTTTTGATGAAGTGATCTCTGGTTTTAGAATTGGTTTTGGTGGAATGGCGGAGCAAACAGGAATTCATCCAGATATCGTGACTTATGGAAAAATTATCGGCGGTGGAATGCCTGTTGGGGCAGTCGCAGGAAAAACCGAAATCATGAGTCAGCTCGCTCCCGCAGGTCCTGTTTACCAAGCAGGAACCCTTTCTGGAAATCCAGTGGCGATGATTGCAGGACTCACAAGTCTTAAAAAACTTACTCCCACGGCTTATACAACTCTTGAAACTCAAACAAAAAAAATTGCCACTCTTTTTAAAGAATGGGGAATGGGACATGGCTTCAGTGATTATAATATCCTGACTCATGGTTCATTATTTTGGGCCGTTCCTTCAAACGAGAAGTTCACAAATATTAAACATATCCCAAGTAATTTAAATGAAAGATTCCATGAACTCTTTAAAGTGTTTTTGAATAAAGGCATTTATCTTGCTCCCAATGCATGGGAAGTGGGATTTGTGAGTCTTGCTCACGATGATAAGGTTGTTGAGGATATTAAAAACAAATTATGGAATTAAACCGCACGCTTCGCTGGTTCTATATTCTAACCGCCCTTTGGGTTGTGTCTCTTCTGAGTCTCGGAAGCTGGTGGCTATTTCTTGTTTTTAAACTTCATGGTGTGGTGAAAAAACTTAATCTTCCAGATCTCGCCAGTGAGAGTCGCTTTTTAAATATGCTCAAATGGGAAGGAACATTCTTCTTTATATTCTTAGTTCTTCTTGGGTTCTCTCTTTTTATTCTTTATTTTAGAGATATGAAAAAGACTAAGGCCATTGGTGCCTTTTTTGCTTCATTATCTCATGAACTTAAAACTCCGCTTGCAAGCATGCGCCTTCAAGCTGAAGTCATTAAAGATTTAATTGGTGACGAAACTCATGATCACGATCAACTCACAAACTTAACCACTCGTCTAATTGAAGATACCTATAAATTTGAAAGTGAGCTTGAGAAGAGTCTGCAATTGGCCCGAATCGAGCAAGACGGCACACTTAATCTATCTCCCATTCAACTTGAGCGCTTGATTAAAAGACAGCAACAAAAAATTCCCAATCACCTCAATATTGAAATCAAGGCCGAGATTAAAGAAGTCATGGCCGACGAGATGGCCCTCAGTGTGATTTTGAGAAATCTTTTTGAGAATACGCTGAGACATAATCCTGAATCACCTAAAGTAGAAATTACTATCAGACAAGAAGGTCATTGGGCCAAACTCACCTATGATGACTTTGGTAAAAAGTTTAAGGGCGACATCACTAAGCTTGGTGATTTATTTTATAAGTTTAATTCAATTAAAGGTTCTGGTATCGGACTTTATCTTATTAAACAGCTGACAAAAAAAATGCGCGGAGAATTCTCTGTTAGCAATAAAGACAGGTTAAAATTTGTGATTCTTCTTCCTCTCATTGAAGGAGAAAATCATGAATAATCCCTATTCTGTCCTACTCGTTGAAGATGAACCCAACCTAGGTAAAACTCTCCGTGATTACCTTAAAACCAAAAAATTTAATGTTTCACTTGGAACCAGTGTGCTTGAAGGCAAAAATCTTGCTCAAGAGATCAAACCCACAGTGGCGATTTTAGATATTGGCCTTCCCGATGGATCTGGCATTGATCTGGCGAAATATTTGCGCCAAGAATTTAAAGAGTGTGCCATTCTTTTTTGTTCGGCCATGAATGATCCACTTCTTAAAGTTGAGGCCTTGGAACTTGGGGCCGAAGATTATATTACAAAGCCTTTTGATCTGCGTGAGCTTACTCTTCGTCTTGAGAGGATTCTCAAAAACAGACAGCTTACTTTTCAAAACCCGGATGAGCATAGTTTTGGTAAATTGAAATTTTGGCCTAAACGTTTTGAATTAGCTGATGGTGATAATAAGACCATCTCTTTAGGTCAAAAAGAATGTGCCATTCTCGAATTACTACTCGAGAGAAAAAATGAAGTGGTCTCTCGTGATGAGATGATTGAACTTATTTGGGGAGAGGATAGTTTTCCCACAAATAGAACTGTTGATAATTATATTGTTAAATTAAGAAAATGGACTGACTCCGATGATTCTGAATCAATCAAGATTCAATCAATCAGAAGTATTGGTTATAAATTAGAACTCAAAGGACAGTAGAATGAAAAATATTTTTGAAAAAAGATCTAGTACAGTACCCGTTTGGTTTATGCGTCAGGCAGGAAGATACCATTCGCATTATCAGAATATTAAAAAGACTTCTGATTTTATGACTATGTGTAAAAATCCTGAAAAAGCATTGGAAGTGACTCTTGGCCCCATCGAAGATTTTAAATTCAATGCAGCCATTTTATTTTCTGATCTTCTCTTCCCCCTTGAGCATTTAGGAATGGATCTTGTTTATAATCCAGGCCCTCAACTTGGATGGAGACTTGAGAAACCATCAGATCTCAATTCATTTAAAATTAAAACTCCGGCGAAAGACTTTTTTGCTTTTCAAGGTGCCGCCACTAAACTTCTGAGAAAAAATCTTCCTGAAGATGTAACTCTTCTTGGATTTGTTGGCGCTCCCTTTACTCTTTATGCTTATGCCGTAGAGGGATCACATGCAGGAAATCTTGTTTCGACTAAGAATGGTTTCTATGATGGACGTTATGAAGGGTTTGTTAAACTTCTCTTCCCTGAACTACTTGAGGAAATGCTTACTCAGGCAAGAAACGGTGCTGATGCCATTGCTCTTTTTGATACAGCAGCTGGTGAGCTTTGTGCTGCCGACTTTAAAGAGTTTATTGTTCCTCATTTATCGAATGTGATGAAAGAATTTAAGATTCACGCACCAAATACAAAACTCATCTATTACTCAAAACATACTCAGTGGAATCACCTTCAGCATTTAGACTTCTCAGTGATTGATGTTCTTGGGGTGGACTGGCGATGTGATCTTGTGGAAATTCAATCAAAACTTCCAAAACATGTTTATATCCAAGGAAATATTGATCCTACTTGGCTTCATCTTGATGGTGAGATCATGAGTAAAAAAATCCGTGCTTTCTATCAAGACTTAAAAACTCGTGGTCTTGATATGTCACGCTGGATCTGTGGACTCGGACATGGCGTTTTAATTGAGACACCGGAAGAGAATGTGCGAAACGCTGTCAAAATTATTCAAACAGAATTTAAAATTTAATAAAAAAAAAGGCAGGATTAAATCCTGCCTTTTTTTTATCTTTTTTTAATACCAGAATTTAAGAGCTGCATTTGTGATGAGCGAGTCTCTTGCACTATCAACAAGAAGATACTTTGCATTCACTCCTACAGTGATTTGTTTTCCATTAATGCTCGAAAGTGGAACATCAAATCCCGCCAGAGGTGCAGCCGCAATCTCTGTCCCATGATTTAAGAAAGCAGCACCGGCCGCCATCCCTACGTATGATCCACGAATAATCGGAAGTGTTCCTCCGAAATTATAAGTAACATACCCAAGAGCAGTTGTTCTTCGGTAATCTTCCACATGACTGTCTTTGAATTTTGAAGTTGAAAGCTCAACACCAACTCCAAAAGGAATATAAGGTTGGAATCCCAGACTCACACCAATTTCTGGTGTAGTTTGGGCATCACCTTCAGGAATATTATAACCTGAACTCAACCCGAAATGGCGTCGCATATCAGATTTCGATTCAACAGCTTTCGGTTCAACAAATGTACCAGCTTCGCTGAGTTCATTGGCAAATACTGATAAAGACCCACAAGCAACAACTCCAGCTAATAATACTTTCAACATAAAATCCTCCATAGTTCTGGCCCATAATGGGCCCTAATACTAAGAGGTATTGCAAGGCCTATACCAAAAGATGATGCGCGCATCATGCTAGGGGTCACAACCAAAGCGAGACTATTTGTCTTAAAGATTTTTTTTAGTGGGGCAAAAAGGGAGGAATGAATTTAGGTATTAAGAAAAAAATCTCTACTCACACCACTCTCAATCATTCGCTCAAAACTTGCAGGAACAAGTCCAGTCAGCTTTAATTCTCCACTTTTTGTAGTGGCAAGATCTTGCATGGTGATTCTCTCACCTTCCATTCCAGTAACTTCAGTGATCTGAGAAACGAGGCGTTTTCCATTTTTATCACGTTTAATTTGAACGATATAATCAATGGCCTCAGAGATTTGATAACGGAGGGCCTTCATCGGTAAATCATATCCCGCGAGCATAAAAAGATTCTCTAAACGAATCATACACTCCCCTGGCGAATTGGCGTGAAGCGAGGCCATGGTTCCCTCGTGTCCCGTATTCATCGCTTGAAGTAAATCAAAGGCCTCAGGTCCTCTTACCTCTCCCACAATAATACGGTCCGGTCTCATACGAAGAGTGTTCTTCACTAAATCACGTTGAGTCAGACCAACCATATCACCGAAGCCAGGCTTGGCCTCAAGACGTACAACATTGGGCTGAGAGAGCTGAAGCTCTCTGGTGTCCTCAATCGTTATGATTCTATCTTTGGCCGAAATTTCTTGAAGCATGAGATTCATAAAAGTTGTTTTCCCAACTCCTGTTCCACCGGCCACAAGTACATTAAAACGGGCCCGGATCATTGAGCGCAAAAGATGAACCATCTGTGGATTTAATCCAAAGATCCCAGGACTACCTTCAAAAGTTTTAATCGCCTTAGAGTAGCGGCGAATCGTAATTGAATGACATGTTTTTGTATAATCTTTTGAAATAATATTAATACGACTTCCATCAGGAAGATTCCCATCTAGAATCGGAGCGCCTGGGCCAAAGTTTCTATTATTATTGACCGCCACATCATTCACAAAATCATCAATATCAGAATCATTTAAAGTAAAATCAAGACGAATGAGCTCCCCTTGAACCTCGACAAAGATAGCATCCGTTCGATTAATAATAATCTCACTGATAGCGGCTTTTTTATTGAGATCTGCTAAGAGTTGCCAAACTTTATTTGATTTCTGCATCTAAACACGCTCATAGAAGAAGACTTCATCTTCTTGCACTGAGGCCCCATAAGTAAGTAGGTTTTGAGTAAAATGTAATTGTTGATCTGCTGTTATGCTTTGATATAAATCTGAGAAGCTTACACCAGCTGTTAGTTTATTGATCAGCTCATTCTTTCCAAGATAAGTAATAAAATGCCAAACCATCAGCATAAGCCAGTCAATGCGCTCACTTCTTCCCTGGCAAATACTCATCACATCTAGAACCTCTGGTGGAAGCTGAAGAGGTACATTTAACTGCCCTTCTTTGTGCCTGACTTCAATATTTGAGAGACTCAAATAAAATCCTAAAAGGAAGATACGTGAATAACTTTGAATGGAGAAATCACTATAAAGTGTTTCAATATTCTTAATATCCTCAACCAGAGACATATCTGTCTTCTGAGGAAAGTGACCATAGATAGATTTAAAAATATAAAGAGAAGCAAAACGATCTCTAAAATGTGACCACCCAAGGGCCACCATCACTTTCTCTACACCACGGCCATCATCAAACTCTTTGAAAGATTTTTCTAGAAGCATCATCAGACCGCGATTAGAACGAATGGAATCAAAGACAGGACCTGGAGAATTGGTGACAGCAATACTTGTACGCAAGAGCGAGACAAATTCTTTAGGCATGAGGACATAAGGAAGCGAAAATAACATAGAATAACCCGAGTGTTTCACTCTAAACTTGTACTAAAGCAAAGTTTCAGTTTTAATTTTAGACATGAACCTTCCAATCTACCAGCACATTAATATCCGATCTCAAGTTTTTGAGGATTTAAATAGCATTTTAACTGCCGAAATGAATATTCGCCACCCTGTGGTCTTTAATCTCAGAAGTCTTGATATTGATCTGCAACGAGAGTTCATTGGACTGATTGAAAATTATTTCACAACTCAAAATGTTTCATTCACTTTTCCCTACCCCATGTATCTGGTAACCGACCACGACCCTTCTATCTCTGAGATGCCTGTGATAAATACGGTGGAAGAGCTTCCCCAGTTTTATAATCAAAAAGAAGGGAAGATGAATGTGAAAGAAACTCACCTCATCGCAAAAAATAAGCTTCAACAACAAGAGATCAGAAACTCGGACCCCAGAACAACGGATGAATCTTTGGAGCATTACGGGCATATTCATCGTAAAATTTTTAAATTAGATCAAGAGCGCAATTTTTATCGCCACTTGCTCGATCATCTGACAAAGAAGAAATAATATGGATAAGAAAAAATTAGTTAAGACCGCAGACCCTGATGATATTAAAGGATTCGAAGAATTCATTGAATCTCAGTCTAGTGACACTAGCTTTCTCCTCAAATCTCCGCAGATAAAAAAAGAAGTTTCATTTGAATATTTCACATTTTTAACCAACGACACTTATAGGCTTAAAAAAGTAAACAGATTGGTTTCTGAGAAGCTTCCGTTTATGAGACACCACGAACAGGGCCTCACACTTCTTTCACGTCAGCAAGAAGAAGTGGAGAAAGTGAGAAAGAATGTGGTGACCTTACTTAAGTCACCACAATCGAATTTTCATCAGTCGCTAAAATATATTTTTGATTCTTTTTTTTCGAAAAACTAATTGCTCTTACTAACTAAGAGAATTGGCCCACCGATATGCTTGAAGTCTTCTTCAGACAAGACATCGACTTCGTACCCGTTCATTTGCTCTAATAAAATTTGGTAGAGGTAGCGATCAAAGTCTGGAATTTTTGAAAGACCAAATTTTTCAACAAAGCTGTGAATTTTCTCACGCAATACTTTATCTTCCTCGCCTTTGATTAAATACTCTTCTCCATTTTTAGTGAAGAAAGCATGGTAGAAAGATTTAAGCTCTTTAATTGAAATCCCCATCTTACTCGCTTGCTCTTTCTCATAAGTTCCCTGTGAGAAATTAATAAAGCTAGAAATCAAGATGGCTTCAAAATCAATATTTTCGGTATCGTAATTTAAATAATAATCATCATTAAGAAGATTCTCATTTTTTAAATGCTGAATTGTTTCAAAGAACTTTTCAATAAACGGAAGTGATTCCACCAGAGAGTCTGCAGCCTTGTCCCAAACCAGATAATGCTGATAGTTTGAAACTTCATGGGCCTTTGAACTTCCGTCAAATTTATACTTTGTCACTTCTTCAAAAGAATTTTCTAAGAATGAATTCCAGTACATCCCAAGGAAGAACTCAATATCATCTTTTTCAAAAGGAGTTCCTTGAATATCTTTTTTAAGTTTCTTTTTTGTCATCTCAAGAAGTGAATGCCCAACACGGTAAAGATCTGTAAAATCATAATTATCAAAAACAAGACCTTCAAGATTTAAAAACAAACGTGTCTGCTGAATATAATCAAAACCAAGCTCAAGAGCTTGTTTTGTTCTCTGTCCCGCCTGAGCAAGAGCAAGACTTCCCTCTTTCAGAGCTTCTTCAATTGTTATACGAGCATTCACAAGACGAATAAAATTAAAGTGCAAGTACTGCTGTCTTTCAACACTTGCGATTTTTTCTAATTCTTGTTTTAAACTATCAAGTCCATGCTGATAAGAAACCAAAGCCGATGCATGAAGTGATTGATTCTGAGAAAGAGCATCGATCTTACCAGTAGAGCCTTTCTTTTTAGAAACAAAAGTATCTAATTGATCTCTATTGGGAAAAATTGATTCAAAATTTAAGGCCTCAAAATAATCCACGAATCCATAGTCACGAAGACGTTCTTTCTTTTCATTATAAGTATCTTCTTCCATTACTAGAAATGAATCAGCGACCATTTTAAAGAGGAAAGTATAAGCGTTCTCGACACCCATATCTTCATAGAGCTTCTTGATCATCGCTTTAAGTTCATTGGCGAGAGCGAAATCATCGTTGTACTCAATCATGAGAAGATCATCATCGGTGATAAAGAAATTATCATTCTCAGGATAATCAGGCTCTTCTTGATCATGAGTGCTTACACTAAATTGTGATTTTACTGCGAGAAGAAAGTCTTCTGATTTTAAAAATTCTAAAAGAACACCTTCATGTTGGACCTTTGAAAAAACTTCGATCCAATAAAGTCCTGCTTCTGAATCAAATTGATCTTTTTTCCAAAGATCAATATCACGCAAAGCTTGTCTCTGCTCTACAGATAATTTAGGAAGGATCATTGCCACTTGATCTTTAGAAGAAGTCTGAAGTGAAAGATATAAAGGCTGAACTGGAATCACTGAAAGATCCACTCCGCTCTCTACAAGTCTTTCGATATCATCAAACTTTCTATAAGCTTGCGCTTCGTGAAGCATTTGGCTTAACAGATCCATGGGTAACTCCTTATAAACTAATAGGCTTATCTACACCCAAACATAGGACATCGGCAAGGAACACATTGCGTAATTTAGAGTAAAATGAGATCCCAACTACCATTTCCTAGTGCAACTTTTCTTCATCATAACTTCATAAGGT
>DZBG01000008.1 GCA_022729855.1 Bdellovibrio sp. | reverse complement strand
CACCTTATGAAGTTATGATGAAGAAAAGTTGCACTAGGAAATGGTAGTTGGGTTGTTTAGTAACCCTTTTGTCTGAAAATATTAATTAAAGAGCTTGTTGAGCATTAAAGTTAAAGCCATTTGAAACTGCTTGGCCTTCTACGAACTCAGAAGCTTGAGCTTGCATAGCTGCATCTGGATTCATATCTGCTGACATTTCAGGATAAGCATCAGCAGCTGCACCAAATTGACCTACTTGGATATTTGAATCAGCAACTACTTCCTGAGTAAATTCAACAGGTGCTGCACCAGAAGAAAACTTCATTCTTGTTCCTTCAAAAGCACCATTAGTCAGAGTTACCATATAAGTTGTTTGATCAACTTGATAAATCATTCCTGAAAGTTTTTCTCCATCAAGATCGTACTCAAAAACGTTTCCAACCATTTCTGTTGAATTGATTGAAAGACCATCACCGTTTGGAAGAGAAACAGAAAGAGTTTCAATTCTTCCATCATTAGCGATTAAGTTTCCACTAAATAGTGAAACAGGAACATTACCTTGGTATTTCTTAGGATTAACAACTTCTACTAAACGAAGATCTAACTCTTCTTTCACAGCTGCTTCAGTTTCTACCGGAGCCGATGCTACTTCAGTTTTTTGAACTTCGAGTTTTGGAGCTGGTGCTGGTACTAAGTTTTTTGCAACAGCAGCTACTTCTTTATTAGTTAGTTTTACCCATTGAGATTCAGTTGAAGCATATTGACGACCAACTTTAACAACTCCGTAAACTTCGTCTAAACGCTTAACGAAACGTACCTCTTGCTCATTCATAAAAGAGTCTGAGTTCACCATTACAGAGTTATATGTCCCTGAAACAACCAAAGCAGTGACTGCTAGGAATGTGAATGCTTTCTTTTTTGATTGTGCCCATTTCATAAAGGGTTCCTTGTAAGTTGGTCTATGCCACTATTAAAGCAAGGGGCATGCCAGACTAAGGAATACGGTTATAAGATGTATCTATTTGATATTAATGAATTTTATGATTTAGGGCTTAGGATGATAATGTATAATATTTAGACAGTGATGGAAGATTTTACAATATTGGACGGCCCAAACCGGAGAGACTTGGGCCAATAGTCCATTATTCGTATATTTGAACTGTTTTCATATAATCGTTGTGGCTTGCTCTGAATCGCTTAAGGGCGATAACAACAATATCCTCCACTTTGATTCCTGAATTCTTAGACATGATCTCTAAGTCTTGAGCAACTTTCTTTTCAATTTTAACTTTGATTTCTTGAAGTTCGCCTTCATTGTGCACTTGCGTTTTCATTAAATGAAACCCCTGTAGATGTTTGGTCGTTATTCTATACCATTTTATTAAGCTGTCGAGTGTTTCCTAAGTGACTGAAATTACTTTAATCGCACCCTTTTTTCTGAGTCCTACTAGGGCCAGTGTTATCTCGTAATCTACTAAATTGCAGTTTTCATAGATGTCTTTGACTAAATTCCAGTCTGACATAGTCGCCAGAACTTCAAACTCATCGGCCGTGACATCAACTTGAATATCCATAAAACTGGCCTTCACTAAAAGTTTAAGTCCTTGGGGTGGGCGATGTTTTACGGTTGTGAGATATTTTTGAATCACTTCATCAGTTCTATTTTTTAAAACAGAGTATGGAAAATGAATTCCTCTAAGTTTTTCGTCAACCGTTTCAGGTTCAACAACAAAACTAATTGGTTCAAGCTCGTAATCAGCGACAACAATATTATAGAAAGCTTTGATACCACTAACATTTTTATAGAAGCCTTGAATAACATCACCATTAATCAGTAATAAATGTCCAAGATACTGACGATTAAGCTTAGAGAGAACATTTACCTTTCCGGTAAATCCAACCAAAGTTTGTTCATCAAGAACTTGAAAAATTTGTAATGATTCAATGACTGACATAACTCAATCCTTATTTATTCATGAAACCAAAAATTTTAGATATCACTCCTGATTTTCCGTTAGCAGGCCCAACCGGTGAGTGAAAAAAGTTATGAACTTTTTCAGAGATGCCTTGGTATCCTTCAAAAACTGGTCGTCCCGCATTCTGTGGATTGCTCATATAAGGTTTTCCATCATCAGCAGATTTACGAAGTTCTATTTCAAGAGGAACTGAACCTAAAAAATTAGTCTCAAGTTTTTTCACTGCTTCTTCAACACCACCATGACCAAAAATAAAATGTTCATGATCACAATTTGAACAAATAAAAGAACTCATATTCTCAACCATACCAATCACTGGAAGCTTGAGTTTTTTAAACATCTCAAGACCCTTAGTCGCATCTAGAAGAGCAATATCTTGGGGAGTAGAAATAATAATCGCCCCATCTACATTTGCATTCTGAATCATTGATAATTGAATATCACCAGTTCCAGGAGGAAGATCGATTAATAAATAATCCAGTTCTCCCCAATTAACATCAAAAAGAAATTGATTAAGAACTCCACCAAGCATTGGCCCACGCCAAATGACAGGATCATTTTCATTAATAAAAAAACCAAAGCTCATAAACTTCACACCAAAAGCTTCTATGGGAATAATTTTTTTATCAGGAGTTGATTTTGGTTTTTCATTTCTTTTTCCAAAAAGCATTGGAAGAGATGGTCCATAAATATCGGCATCAATCACACCAATTTTTTTTCCTTGAAGCGCAAGTGTCACGGCCAGGTTAGCTGTAAAAGTTGATTTACCAACCCCACCCTTACCAGAACCGATTGCGATGATTTTAGAGACACCTTCAATTGATTTTTTATTTCCAATTGAGCCATGACCAGTTTTAAGTTGCGCTGGTTGCTGAGGTTCTTCAGCTTTAGTTATTGTATTGCCTTCAACGGCCTTATAAACATCCTGCGAGCTTGTTGAGCTCGTTTTTACTGTAATATTGCTCATTGGATATGAAGTTTTTAAGGCCTCATAAATAGCAGTCTCAATTACTCTCTTATCTTGCGGTGATATTCCATCTCTTTGATACTGAATAACTACCTTGTCACCCTGAACGTCGACTAACTCAAGTCTATTTTCAGATTCAAGGCTATTTCCTGTAACTGGATTAGTAATAACTGACAAAAGTGAACGAATATTAGCACTCATAATTTCCCCAATATAAAAACTTTTCTATCTAGCTTAAAAAGTAGCTTTATCTTATGATTTTTATATAACTTCGCATAGGGATTTGCTTGGCAGCATATAAACGTTCTATCTTTTTAATTGATCCAAAATTTCAAATAAGATTTAGTCTTACAGTGGCTTCATTAGTCTTTTTAACAAGTCTAATTTATCCATTTATCTTTATGGGATTCATTGATGAGTTAAGTAACCATGTTCCTCATTTAGCCGAACAGTTTTTAACTTCACGAAATCAGCTAGTTATTTTCTTGATGATTATTCAGTTCATTCTCACAGTAATTGTTTTTATCATTTTCATATTCATGACACACAAAGTAGCTGGACCAATGTATAAGTTAAGAAGCCACTTAAATGCTATACGTGATGGTGAAGTTATCACTCCTCTTCGTTTTCGTGGTGGGGACTATTTTACTGATGTTGCTGAGGATGTTTCATTGTTTTTAGAAAATATCCAACTTAATCAAGAAAACGATTTCCTCTATCTAGAAGAAGTTGCTCAATATATTCAGAATTTATCGCCTATTGTTCCTGACGATAAGAAACCTGTATTAAATGAAATCAGTAACAAACTCAGAGAAATAATTTCTCGTTATACAAAAGAAAACTAAAGTCTTGTTTTCCTGTTATAATGAAAGTCCTTAACAGCACGGAGGCCTTTGAGTTTGAAAATATTATATAAATTTTTTATATTATTATTTGCTTCACTTAGCTTGATTGCTTTTGCTGAAGCGAGCAAGCCGTATTCAAATTTGGCTGAAGCTCCTCAACTTAAAGTTACTCAAGCTGAGCTGATTCTGGCAGAACAGCTTATTTCAAATTTTTCATTCACAGAAAAAGGTTATGCAAATAGAGAACTTATTGAAAGTTCACTTAAGGGTGTAAAAAAATATACTCATTTTTCGATTTTTCAAGATTGGCTGAATCAGACGAAAAGGGTTGATGAATTTCAAATTACATCAGACTTACTCAATTTTTGTCGAAGTCTTTCAAATTCAAGTCAGCTTCCGGCCTTTGAAAAAATGCTCGCTGCTCAGACCGCCAAGTTTTGCAGAGTCAAGGCCCTTGAACTTATTTCACGAGACTTAGAAAAGAGCCCTGCTCTTTCTCAAGACTCATTTGGCTTTATCAAATCAGAAATGAAATTTTATCTGGATTCAGATTTGCGAGAAAACTTTTCATTTTTCATCAGACAACAATCTGAAAGATCTGAGGTTTTAAAATCACTCTCTCAAGAAGTGACACTTTATTCTGTTCAACACAGCCTTGTTCCTTCTCAAGAAGTATTGAAAGACATCGTGATTAATGAACAATTAACTCAACTCGTCCAGGCCCAAGGAATTGAGTCAATGTCTTCTGGAAATGTTTTTTATGGCGAATTTGGAAAGCTAATTGAAAAAGCTTATAAAGAATTAGATGCCACTTCAGAAGAGAAAAAGGCAAAAGAACATTACACCGGAATAAAAAATTATTTTGATTTAAATCGTGATCATCTTCCAAGTGGAAGATGCCTCGTTAGAATTGCAGATCTTGGAAAAGCATTTTTTCGATATGGACATATCGATCTCTCCCGCAAAATTTTTAAAGATGTCATTAAAACGAATGATAAAGAAGTTTTAGAAGATGCTCAGTTCTCACTCTTGTGGACCTATATTCACCCGAGTGAGTACAAAGACGCTCTTAAAGAAGCTGAAAAACTCGGACTTATTAAAAGCTTTTATGATTTAACTGATTCAAAATTGAAGTTTTGGATTGCTTATTCTTATCAAGAACTTGAGAAAAAAGATGATGCTGTAAAATTTTATGAACATATTATTTCATCTCACCCTTTAAGTTATTACGCCATTATGAGTGTAAAAAGATTGAACCAGTTGAAGTCTGACTCACCACTTATTAAATTTTTTGCTTCACCAGAAATCCTTGGCCCTGCGACTTCATCAATTAATTTAGAATCTCTTGATGGCGATTCTGTGAGCTCTCTTGTTCGTCTTAAAGTATGGGCGAAGCTCAATGCCAAAAAGTTTATGACAGTTGAAGTTCAAAGACTTCATAACCACTCAATTCCTAATCTTCAATCAAGATTTAATTTAGACAAAATGCTTCAGTTAAAATCTGATATTCATTTTTTAACTGGCGGTCTCATCGCAGAAAACCAAGATTATCTAGCAAGCTTCAGGTATCTCTACGATGCCCTAGATAAAAAGGAAGTTCTGTTTAACAGACAACTTCTAGATATGCTTTATCCTACCCCTTTTTACAACGATCTTAAGAAGACATTAAAAAAAGTTGAACTAGATCCAATCGTCGTTCTTTCTCTGATTAGACAAGAATCAGTTTTTAATCCTCAAGCAAGATCTCCAGTTGGTGCTCGTGGGCTCATGCAATTAATGCCGGTCACGGCCAAGAGATTTCAGCGCTCAGTACGTGACCGTCACCTTGTTCAACCTCAAAAGAATATGGAGATAGGGACAAAGTATATTCAGCAACTCATGAAGAGATTTGATGGCAATCTCGTTTATGTCCTTGCCTCATACAATGCGGGAGAAAACCGTGTTGATAGATGGAAAACCACCTATTTTAATGAAGAAGACACAATCATCAAGAATATTGAGATTATTCCATTTAGAGAAACTAGAAATTATGTAAAATTGATTTTTAGAAATATCTTCTTCTATAAATTACTTATAGAAGGCGGTGAGCGACCAGTGAAACCAGAGCTCAACCGCATTCAGAACGTAGCCTTAGGATTTAAACGTTAAATCTGAAGTGCATGATGTCGCCATCTTTCACTTCGTATTCTTTACCTTCAATACGAAACTTACCAGCTTCTTTCACTTTTGCTTCTGATCCATATTGGAAAAGATCATCACAGTGAAAAACCTCTGCTTTAATAAAACCTTTTTCAAAGTCAGTATGGATCACAGCAGCCGCCTGAGGAGCTTTAGCTCCTTTAGGGAATGTCCATGCACGTACTTCTTTTACACCGGCCGTGAAGTATGTTTTCATTTCAAGCATTTCGTAACCAGCTTTAATCATTTTTGATAAACCTGATTCTGTAATTCCAATATCACTAAGAAAGGCAGCCTTCTCTTCTTTTGATTCTAAAGAAGCAATTTCAGATTCGATTTTTCCACAGATTGTAATGACATCTGAATTATCTTTCTTTGCTAGCTCTTTTACTTTTTTGACATGCTCATTATCTTCAAGAATCGAATCTTCATCTACGTTACAAACATAAAGCATTTTTTTCATCGTGATCAATTGAAGATCTGCGATTGAATCTTTTTCATCTTCATTAAGATCTAAAGAACGTCCAGGATGACCTTCTTCAAGAGTTGCTTTAAGTCTTTCAAGAACAGGTTTTGCAATTTTTGCTTTGTTCTGAACAATTTTATCTTGCGACTTAAGCATCTTATCTAAGTTCTGAATTCTTTTTGTGACAGTTTCAAGATCGGCCAGTGCTAGTTCAATATTAATAACTTCAATATCAGAAACAGGATCAACTTTTCCTGCAACGTGAATAATATCGTCATCTTCAAAACAACGAACTACGTGGCAAGTTGCTCCTACCTGACGAATATGTCCTAAAAATTGGTTACCAAGTCCTTCACCTTTTGAAGCACCTTTAACGAGTCCTGCAATATCTACGAACTCAACAATGGCGGGAACCATTTTTTCTGGACCAATGATAGCGCCAATTTTTTCCATACGAGGATCTGGAACATGAACCACACCAACGTTAGGTTCGATCGTACAAAATGGATAATTAGCCGCTTCCGCAGGTGCTGAAGTGAGTGCCGAGAAAATCGTCGATTTTCCTACGTTTGGTAATCCTACGATTCCACAATTTAAACCCATAAAGTATCTCCTAACTAATCAGTTGTTTCTTATTATAAATACATGCTTTGGCTAATCCGTTTACCATACACTCGGTAAAGGGGTCATTGATTTTTTCAAGTAGCAGTGAAAGCTGAATCTGCTGATCCTTAGCAAAGGGTGTAAGTACCCAATTTGCCACGCCTCCAACCTGAGGTCTTCCAATTCCAATGCGCAAACGAGCGAATTGATCTGTTCCAAGAAGGCCGGCAATAGACTTAAGACCGTTGTGGCCGGCAAATCCCCCACCCATTTTGAAATGAATTTGTCCGAAAGGAATATCAAGCTCATCATGAACCACTAAAATTTTCTCAGGTGGAATTTTAAAAAAGGCCGCCATCGGTTGCACTGATTCGCCTGAGAGATTCATAAATGTTTGAGGTTTTAAAATATAAAATTTTGAACGTGAAACCTGAGCTTCAGCGTAAAGACCTTTGTATTTTGATTTCCAATTAACTGATCTCAGATCAGGATGTTGATCAAAAAAAAGCCAAGCAATATTATGCTTAGTTTGAGCGTATTCAGTACCAGGATTTCCGACTCCTACAACTAGATCAAACATACTAGATGAAAAGTGAGCTAACAGAGTCGTGATTAAATGTACGGTGAATAGCTTTTGCTAAAATATCTGCTGTTGATAACACTTTAATTTTTGAAACTTTACGCCCTTCTTCTGAGAGCGGAATCGTGTCTGTCACAATCACTTCTTCAAGCTCTGCACATTCAGCAATTCTCTTGATGGCAGGATCTGAGAAAACTCCGTGAGTGGCAGCGGCGTAAATTTTATTAGCGCCATTTTTCTTTAAAGCAATTGCTGCTTGAACAAGTGTTCCAGCAGTATCGATCATATCATCAATGATGATACAATCACGTCCATTCACATCTCCAATCACGTTCATCGCTTCCGCAACATTCGGTCCAGTTCTGCGTTTATCAATCATCGCCAAATCAGTTGAAAGTTTTTTAGCAAAATGACGAACACGCTCAACCCCACCTGCATCTGGTGAGATACAGATTAGATTACTGCTTTTAAGATTCTTATTTACGTAATCAAGAATCACAGGAGAGGCGAAAATATTATCAAATGGGATATTATAGAAACCTTGAATCTGTCCGGCATGAAGATCCATTGTTACCACACGAGAAGCTCCGGCCACAGTCAACATATCAGCGATAAGTTTTGCAGTGATTGGTGTTCTTGGTGCCGATTTTCTATCTTGTCGCGCGTAGCCGTAATTAGGCATAACTGCCGTAATTGATGCTGCAGATGCTCTCTTGAGGGCATCGATCATAATTAATAATTCCATCAAGCTGTCATTCACAGGTGAGCAGGTTGATTGAATCACAAAAACATCAGCGCCACGGACGTTCTTCTCAATCTCACAGTAAATTTCACCATTGGCGAATTTACGCAATTGAGGATTCACAAGAGGCACGTCTAGAAACTCAGAGATTTTTTTTGAGAGAGAAGGGTTAGATGAACCAGATACGAGAACGATACGTCTCACTCGGAGCTCCTTCATAAAGTGGTAGGGGTGGCAGGGTTCGAACCTGCGCATAGCAGAATCAAAATCTGCTGACTTACCACTTGTCGACACCCCTACAAATGAAATGCAATGTCCAAAGAATATAAAAGAAGATCTTGAGTTTTGCAAGCGGGGAAGCAGGACTTTATTAGGATTCTTTCACTCCATTGTTGGACACATTTGGTTGGATTACCTTATAGTTTTAAAGTTCAAAATATTACGCTATTAAGGAGCCCCTTGTGAAAAAGTCGCTACTGCTTGTTGCAGTACTTTCTACTCTGAGCATTAATTCTGCACAGGCCCTACCAATTGATTGGTCAGGAATCTTTGGTGCCGATACTCACTATATCAATAATTTTCGCAGAACTGATGACAACGTAACTAAAAACTCTGCTGCAAAAACAGGAACTCAAGGAATTGATAGTAATGGTGGAAACACTGCTAACTTTCAAACTTATATCTTTCGCCTTCAACCACAAGTTATTGTGAATGATGGAGTAACATTTAAATCTGAACTTTCAACAGGGCAGATTCGCGGTGGATTTCTTGGTGATAATTCGGCCAATAATGCTGATGGATCAGGGAACAACGCTTACTACTTCACAACTCCAGCTAACCAATCTGGTTTAAATATTAATCAGGCCTATATGGAGCTTTATGCTGATACAGCTCTGATTAAAATCGGACGTATGTCAAAGCACTACGGTCTAGGTGCCGTTTACGACGATGGAAAAGAAGCATGGGATCGTTTCTTTACTATGTATGACGGAATTGAAGCGACAATGAGAATCGGAAATTTTTCAGTAACTCCATACTGGGCAAAGATTTCTTCTCAAGGTGATTCAGCTAAAAACTATGCCAATAACAATGCTGCTAATAACAAATCAGCGGATGTTCGTGAAATGGGTGTAACAGCTCAGTACGATAATAAAAATCGTGATTTAGTAGTTAGTGTCCTTTATGCAAAAAGATTTTCTGAAGTTGGAAACCAATTCTACCACGCTGATACAGATGCTTCGGCAACTGCGACAGCACGTGGAAAAACGAATGTCACAATCATCGATGCTTATATTTCAAAAAAATGGAATAAGTTTAATATCGCTGCCGAAGTTCCTATGATGAATGGTGACTACGGAAATGTTTACGGAGCTGGAACAAAATCAAAAATTGCGGCCACTTCTTATATCCTTGAAGCAGGTTATGAATTAAATCCAAAATGGAATTTAAATCTTCACCTTGGTCAAATTAACGGAGATAAAGGTTCATCAAATAAATTTGAAGCGATGTATCTTCACCCAAATTATCAAATTGCTGACTTAATGTTCCGTTACTACTACCCATCAATTAATGAGGGTGGAAGAAGTGTATTTGATTCATCAATCACAAATACTCGTTATGCAAAAGTTGCTGCTAATTATATGACTGATAAGTGGACGTGGAAATTTGCTGCTATTATGGCCAAGGCGATGGAAACGGCCAATGCAGGAACACGATCTTACCATCACGAAGAACAATATTCTTTCCAATCAACTCAGAAACAAAAAAATGATTTAGGAACTGAGATTGATGTTGGATTTGATTATCGTTGGAATCCAAATGTAACAATTTCTGGTTATTATGGTTACTGGATGGTGGGTGACTATTACTCATTCTCTAATACAACGACAAAACTTAAGACTTCTGCTGTTCACGGTGGTGGTTTAAGAGCGACTCTTCAATTCTAAATTCAAAAAAAGGGCCGAAAGGCCCTTTTTTTATCTCATTTCTTATCTTATATAAAAACTGTACTGCCCTTGAGCTCCACCATTGTAATTCTGATATGGATTGTATTGTTGTTGCTGGTACTGATATGGATTATATTGCTGCTGTTGTGACCACGGCATTTGTCCATAATAACCACTATTAACATTTCCACTCATCGTATAATTAAATCCTGTGCTCGCATAATTTTGCTGACCCATATACGGACTTGTATATTGGTAAGGATTATATTGTTGCTGCTGTGGTTGGTACTGTTGCTGTTGACCCTGCTGAGGGATATTAAAATTATAAGAACCGTTCGGCTGAATTCCTACACTTGTCTCTGCCGCTCTTGGAGAGGGTGAAACTGGAGTTGTAGGAACATTATTTGCGGGAGCTGCTGGGGCTGCCGCATCGTCATCGCCATACTGGCCGGCCACATAACGAGACCCTTCATCTTCAAGACCTTTATAGTATTCGGCCTTCTCTGAAAATTCCGTCGCTCTTTCTTCATCCACTTTATTAAACTGAGTCATCTCGGCTTGTAGCTGCTGAATTCGAGTCGCAGAATCCTGAAGACATTTTTGAGTATTGCGGTAGTACTGGTAACAATACCCACCTTGTTGCATACGAGAGTATTCATACTGAATTTCGGCAGTATAATTTGCTGTTCTTATTTTTACATTTTCTCTTAAATTAGAGGCCACTGAATAAAAATACGGTGATTTTGATTCTCTTTGACCAGTTTTGAATTCATATTCTTCAATCTTCGTCGCTAGAATTCCTTCATAACTTTCTTCATTGTTTTCAACTGCGTTTTGTACAACATCAGGAGTGACAATCACTCCAGATTCTTTGGCCCCAAGACGATATCTATTTTTCAAGTTTGCTTGAGCAGTATTGAGAATTCTCGCTGAATCAAACTGACCTTTCGCTACAAGTGTATTCTTGTGATTTGTTTTGAAATAAGGAGTCGTATTATACTTTTTAATCTCTAGGATAAGATCATCAAGTTCTTTTTTCTTATGAGCTTTTTCATCACCAGTAGCTGCTTCATACTCAGCATATTTGGCATCAGCTTTTTTCGCCAACGGTTCTACGACATATTTATTGAAGTCAGAAATAACTGATAAATCTTCAGGATCAAGAGTCACTTTAGGATCTTTTTCCATATCATCTAGTTTTTTTGCTGTCTTCTTCGCTTGCTCAAGTACCATCTCTTTTAGAATCACTTGAAGTTCAGATGAGAAAGCTTCATTTTTAGAAATAAAATCTGCTACCTGACGATAATCACCAGATTCACAAACTTTTGCTTTTTCATTTTCCAAACGTTTTGTATCAGCATCAGCTACAGAGAGAACTTCAAGTCCTTTTTCTGATAGCTTTTCATAAACCATACATCCATTTTGTTTTTCGTAACCAAACTTAGGATCAGTTTGTTTACCTTCAGGTCCATTAGATAATAGATTAATTGCTCCTGACTCAGAGATTTCAGAGAAAGAAGTTTCCATTTGATCACGGTAAATATTGGCCGCAATCACTTTGCCTTTCTCATCCATAATTCCAGAGGCTTTCATACACTCTTTAAATCCCGCAAGATTTGGAGAGAAGCTCATCTTAATATTTTGGAATGCACCATCAACTTTTTTAGAAACTGTATATTCGCACTTTCCATCAGTACATTTGTCAGAAGGTTTTGCGAACTTTAGCTCAAGATCATATTCTTTAGGTTCAGTTCCTGGTTGTTGCAAATTCCACTCAAGCATTGATTGGCAATTGGCCACAAAAGATCCACCCTTCACAGTCAGCTTTTCATTTTTTGGAGAATGATCCACTTTGAGTTCTGGATTTGAAGATAATAATAAACGGTGAATATAATTTAGTGGAAGTGAAGTTTGATCTGAACTTTCACACGGTTTATTTGATCCATTAACAGAAATAACAGTGGGCTTTTTTGGATCCTCTGGTGTCCCTGATTTTTTAATGGTGCCGTGGCTTGAGCCTTCAATGTCTACGCCTATTGATTTCTGATAAGACTCCATGGCCGAGAAAAAATCCTGTGCCATGACTCCTGATGAGACTGCCAATAAGGTAAAGGTTAAAGCAAATTTAGTTTTCATAACATACCCTTATACAGATAAAACCTGACTCAAGGTCTTGTCGGTGGGTAAGCATTAAAACTTGAGAATTACATGAGTGTATAAGGATCTACGTCTATCTTATAACTAATTCCCGAGGGAACCCTGTAATTACTTTCGAATGTTTTTAGTAAGTTATGAAGCTGACTTAAGTCCTCAGTCTTTAATAAAAGGGACCAAGTAAACTGCCCTGATTTTTTTTCGATGAAGGCGGGACGTGGGCCCAATAAATGAACTTGATTAAAATTTTTAGTAATCAGCTGCTGCATGATGGGCCCCACATTCTGGTTCATATGGGTAATCAATCGATCTTGAAAGCGCGATGAAAAATGAATCATCACTAATCTTTTAAAAGGGGGACAATCACACAGATGTCTAATCTCGAGTTCATCTGTATAAAATTGATGAAACTCGTGTTTCTCAATGGTTAAAAATAGTGGGGAGTCTGGATTAAAAGTTTGAATCACAACTTTACCATCTTGCGAATAGCGTCCTGATCTCCCTGCAACCTGAGTCACAGTTTGATAGACTCTCTCCGGTGATCTAAAGTCTGGAAAATTAAGTTGTCCATCAATTCCTAGGACTAGAACCAATTTCACTCTCTCAAAATTATGACCCTTTGAGAGCATTTGTGTTCCAACGAGAATATCAATATTTCCATTATGAAAATTACCTAAGCGCTCTTCAAGCTGCTTAAAGTTTTTTATATCTTCGCGGTCAAAGCGTTCAATTTTCTTATCAGGGAAAACACCCTGTAAAACTTCTTGAACTTTTTCTGTTCCAAACCCCTTTTGCATCAAGGTCATGCATCCACAGGCACCACACTGATTTGGCATTGAGATTTTGTAGTCACAATGGTGACAGGCCAATTGATTTTTCTTTTTATAATAACGAAGAGTGATAGCACAATTAGGACAATTAAATTGATGTCCACATTCTTTACATTGAAGAAAATTAGCAAAACCAAGTCTGTTTACAAAAACGAGGGCCTGCTCTCCTTTTGCTAGAGCTTCAGCAAGGGCCTCTTTTGCTTTGGGAACCAAAGGCCAGAGTCCCTGATTTTCATCCGATTTATCTGAGCGTGCATCAATAAGTTCAATTTTAGGAAGAAAAGCATTACCCGCTCTATTTTTTAGTTCAAAAAGAAACTCTTTATTTTCAGGTTTATGAAACTGAGCATAGTTTTCAACTGATGGAGTGGCCGATCCCATAATAATTGGAACTTGATGAAGCTGTGCCTTTTTTGTGGCCACATCTCTGGCATTGTATGGACAACGATCTTCTTGTTTAAATGAAGTATCATGTTCCTCATCAATAATAATAATGCCGAGGTCTTTCACCGGTAGAAAAACAGAACTACGTACTCCAAGAAAAAGTGCCGGAGATGTATTATCCTGTGCACGCTTCCACATCATAAATTTTTCTGAATCAGATAGTTCCGAGTGATAAGCAAAAATTTCACAATCAAGATATTCAGCAAAAGTATCAATTAATTGAGGAGTCAGATTTATTTCAGGAATAAGAAACATGACGTTTTTCTTATTCTTAATCGCATTTTGAATGAGCTTTAAATAAATAAGTGTTTTACCACTGCCTGTTACACCATGAATAAGAAAGCGCCTAAAACCAGCTTGTGAGGCAATTACTTTATCAATTACATTTTGCTGTTCAGAATTAGGAGAGATTTTAAGTTCTTTATTATCCCCAACTCTGACTTGGACTGTGCGTGGTCTTTTGAGGTGATTAGGAGCGCAGTCAAAAATAAGCTGGCCCAAGGCATAGTGGTAGTACTGGGCCATCCAGTCATAGAGCTTGAGTTCATCAGAACTTAACACCCAATCCTTCATGACTTCTTTGATGGATTTTATTTTCTCTCTTGGAGTTGATTTGTATTCTTCTGAGTTCTCTTCTTGAACACCAATAACACAACCCAAGGCGCTTCTCTTCCCTAGGGGAACTTCCACCACCTGACCAACTTCAAGCAAAGGAGGAGCTTCCACATGATAAAGAAGCCCCGAGTTTTTTTGAGGAAAATTTACTGCGACTCGAACAACTTGCATTAATTAAAAAAGAAAATCTGGACGTAAAGGCTGATCCTTTGGCGTTTTAAGAATTTCATCCCAATGACGAAGACGCTTAATAAGGTCTTCTTCTTTTTCGTTATAATATCTCAATGAAAGAGTTTCAACTTGATAAGTTTCACCCTTACTCGTTTTAATAATAAGTTTTTTAGGAACAGCATGGGCCGCATCTGGTCTCCAATAATCTAAGCACTGAATTGTCACTTCGCCTGCACTTGTTTTAAACCTAACACTGAGCGGACGTCTCTCTTCATATGAAACATAGGCCTGAAACTCACCAGCAATAACTAACCAAGCAGGTTTCCCTTCATAACTTGAAAGTTTGACTTGATCAGCATCGAGATACATTGGCTCTTTCATAAGGCGATTGGCCCTTTCTTGAGCCTGATCATTTTCTGGTTTCAAAGGAGAAACGAGAGTTTTTTTAAGTGAGCGATCATTGTTAATTGAACGGAGATAATTTTTATAATCTTTCATCAGATTAATTTTATCTGAGTTTAAAATTTCTGAGTTTGTCTTCACTGGAACGTTGTGAAGTTTTAAGTATTCAATGAGAAACCCACCGTCATTAAGAATGATAGAATGGATAAGAGAATAAAACAGACCACGATCAACTGACTGCGACTTAAAACTCAGTGGGCTTAACTGAGAATAATAAATTTTTCCAAGGAGTGATCCTTCAGAGAATGAATCTTGGTTATAAGCGGTTTGCGAAAACTTTAAAGTTTTCGAATCAAAGACATCAAAATAAATTTTATAAAAACTAGTGTTTTCAACATTCGCCAAATCTTTCACCGAAAAAGAAAGATTAAGTGCCGAAGTTGTCACATCAGGATTTGAACCATGACGAAAAAGTGATTCTACTGTTGGCGTATAGGCCAGGGCCGAAGTTGTTATAAAGAGAGAGAGAAGTAATATTTTCATAATGTAATTCCATATTTGTTAAGTCTTGTACGAATAGAGCTAATCATCTGATCTCTGGTTTCAGGATTTTTAAGCGCAAAATCAATGGTTGCATCTAGATATCCATGAACATTTCCAGTATCAAATCTCTCACCAATAAACTTGTGAGCAAAAACATCTTTCTTTTGGCATAAAACGTTAATGGCATCAGTGAGCTGATACTCATTCCCTGCCCCTCTAGGAATTTTCTCTAAGATAGAAAAGATCTCAGGAGTTAAAATATATCTTCCGGGTGTTGCAAGGTTTGTTGGTGCATCTTTAGAACTTGGCTTCTCTACCATTCCAGTCATTCTAAGGGTTCTGTCAGTAATAAAATCACCTTTCACAATCCCGTATTTTGAAGTGTCCTCAGGGGGAACTTCCATGACTCCAATGACTGCGGCTCCATGATTTTCTTCTGAAACATTCATTAGCTGCCTAATGGCAGGAATATCATTAATCACAATATCATCACCTAAAAGAACAGCAAAGGGCTCATTACCGATCATCTCTTTGGCCATTAGAACAGCGTGGCCAAGACCCAATTGTTCTTTTTGGCGAACACTTGTCACTGAAACCATTGAACCAATTCTTTTTATAAGCTCAAGTTCTTTTGTTTTATTATTTCTTTCTAAAAAAGCTTCAAGCTCTTGATTACGGTCAAAATAATCTTCTACTGAGTACTTTCCTGAGGAAGTTACAAATATAATTTGCTCAACACCTGCATTAACAGCTTCCTCAACGATATAATGAATCATTGGAACATTGATAATGGGGATGATCTCTTTAGCGATTTCTTTGGTTGCGGGTAAGAATCTAGTTCCTTTTCCTGCAATTGGTATAATCGCCTTACGAATTTTCATGAAAGTCCTTGTGTGATAATCATTCTTTCTATAGTTTTTTTATATGCGTTTATTATTAATTTGTTTTTTCAATGTTCTCATTATTTCTTCAACTTGGGCACAAATCCGTGATCTCCAAACTGCACGGCTCAATTCTTCTGCCGGAACTGGTGTGGCCTCTATTTTAATGACAGAAGGGGCCATCCTCAACCCCGCATCTTCAGCTTTTTTTGATGGATCAGGATTATCATATCAAAACACTACAGTATCTCTTAAAAATGAGAATGATGCTCGTAAGAATAATACCGACAGAAAATGGGGAAACCCAAGAACACAGGCAGCATTTGCGGCCGATCACTCAGGTAGTGTTAAAGGTGGCGTGAGTTACCAAAATCAAAAAGAAAATGGATTCAACAGAACGAGATACACACTTCACGGCGCCAGTATGACAGGAAAAAATACATCAGTGGGTGTTCTCTACCGTTATACTCAAGATGAGAGACCTGAATTCTATAGCTCTAAAAAACACAAAACTTTTCATCAAGTCGTCATCGGAACCACCACTATTGTCTCTGAAGACCTCACTCTGGGAGCTGTTATTGTCGATCCCCTTAATGCAAACAAGGGTGACGATCGCTTTCTTGGAGGATTCCAATATGGTATTACTCAAAAATTACTTTTAACGGCCGATGGAGGAATCCAACCTTCAAGAAGCTACCAAAGCCGTTATCTCTGGCGTGCCGCAGTCCAACTCAACCTTTTTAGCGACTTCTTTATTCGCGCCGGTAAATTTTATGACCATATTACTTTTTATCAAGGGACAGGATGGGGTGTGAGCTGGATTGGGCCTAAGTTAGGTGTTGAATTCGCTCAAAAGTATTCAGACAGAATGTCAGATAAAAACACTTATCTTTACGAGAAAGAAAAAATCGTGGATACAACTCTTTCAGCTGTAGTTCAGTTCTAAAAAGACCGACACAGCTTCTATGACAAGTCTTACCAACAAAGCCAAATTGACACGTGAAGAACGTGAAAGAAAGCTTATTCTTAAACATAAGTTTGAGAATCGAATTACTATCGCTAAGTTTGGAAAAGAATCATTTGATTTAGGTGACTACGGAAATGCCGTAAAAAAGTATACCGAGTATCTTGAAATTCAAGCAGAAGTTTTGGATTGTAAAGATATCTACTCTCTCTCAACTGATAAATTTAACCCTAAAACTGATCTCACTGAAATGCTGATGATTAGCCATATTTATTTTGAACTCGCAAGAATCTATGATTCAAGTGATAAGTTTCACGATGAGGCCAAGCGCTGTCTAGATCGATTTGTTCACTTTAGTGCGAATCAACCTTATCAAGTTGTAAATTCTGAACTCATTCGTAAATACGTAAAAAAATCTCGCCTAAAACTAATGGGAGATTTTCAAAATGCTTATCATCAGATTTATATTCAATCGAAGAAGTGTTTTGTGGTCACTCATTGTTATGGTGAAACACATCAGATAACTCAAGATTTCCGTAGCTTTAAAGAATGGATGCTCGATTACTCACTAGGACATAAATTCGTTCAGTATTATTATGCCTTTTCTCCAAAACTTATTAAAACTTGTGAAGAATACCCTCGGATTTCATCTTTTTTTATCTTACCAATCAAATTCTCACTCCGCATGGTTGCTAAATTCATATTGCCCCATATACTTAAATCATGTTGATTCTCTCTCAGTTAATTGTAAAAGAATGGTTTAAAAGTTTAATCGCAGCACTTGTGGTTCTTTTTCTCCTAATTACTACTGGGGATATCATTAACGGCTTTCTTCAAGGAAAAGCTTTCCTTCAAGTGATCCTAGAATACTCTCTCAAGATGCCCGACCTCATGGGAAAAATGCTTCCTATTTGTTGTCTTGTGGCTTCTCTCTTTTCAATAAATAAATTGAAAGGGCATTCTGAACTCATTGCGATTCTTGCTGCTGGATATTCTTATACTAAAATTTATTCTCTTATTGGAATTTGTTCACTTTGCATGGTGATTCTTCAATTTGCTAATCTTGGCTATATTGAACCCTATGCTAACAAAGTAAAACGTGAGCATATTGAAAAAAGTAAAAAATCTGAAGGACGCTACCTCACACGGAGTACTCTTGAAGGTGGAAAATTTTGGTATAAATCACAACATTATTTTGCGGCCTTTGATTTTTTTGACCGAACTAATAAAAAACTTCAAGGTATAGAAGTCTTTTGGTTTGATAATGAGGCCAGAACAAATAAAATTGCCAAGGCCCAAGAAGCACAATTTGTGAATGGTCAGTGGATTTTCAAGAATGTTCAGGAAACAACTAATCTAGCCAACGTAGGATTTCCTCAAATTTATAATATTCCTGAAAAAATCTTAGGGCTAAAAGAAGTTCCAGAAGATTTTGGTGAGTTTGAAGCCGATCTCACTACACTCAGCTTTTTTAAATTATCAGAATTTGTGCGCCGTCTCTCAAAAACCGGCATTAATATGAATGAATTTAATGTGATTTTACTTAATAAAGTCGCCCTCTCTCTCACATGTTTAATTTTTGCTCTTATCCCCCTGTCATCCCTGTTTAATCCCAATCGAAGAAATAGCTCATTTGGGAAAAATGTCGTTTTCACTTTGGCAGTCACAATCACCTTTTGGGTGGCCCATAGCTCACTTGTGGCCTATGGAAGTTCAGGAAACTTACCTGCTGTCGTGGCGGTGTTCGTCATTCCGGGTATTTTCTTGGCATTTGTGGCCCATACATTCTGGAAGAATAGGAAACTGGCAGTTTAAATAACACCTCATTTCATGCTATAAATGCATCATGAAAATTGAAAATTATGAATTCAAGGGGACCTTGCTCCCTATCGTTACGTATCCTGATCCTGTCCTTTCAAAAGTTGCTGTGCCAGTCACAGTTTTTGATAAGGATTTAGAGAACCTTGTCATGGATATGCTTTATACCATGTACCACGCACCTGGCATTGGTTTGGCCGCACCACAAATTGGAAAAAGCATTCGTCTTTTTGTCATGGATGTTGATTATGACCGTGAAGAAGTGACTACGGCCGATGGGAAAGAAGAAATGCGCTACACCAACTTTAATCCCATGGTTTTAATTAACCCTGTGATCAAAAGTAGTGGAGAGAAAATTCTTTATGAGGAAGGATGCCTTTCTGTTCCTGGTGTTTATGAAGAAGTAAAACGTTTTGAACATATCAAAGTAGATTACCAAGATCTTCAAGGTAATAAACATTCTATGGAAGCAGATGAGCTTTTTGCTATCTGTGTTCAACATGAAAATGATCATCTTGATGGCGTCGTCTTTATTGAACGTTTATCAAATTTGAAAAAGCAGTTTTATAAAAAGAAACTTGCAAAAGAGAAGAACGGTTAATGAAAAAATTTAGAGTTGCATATTGTGGTACACCTGACTTCTCAGTTCCGACTCTAGATCTTCTGGCCAATCATCCCCATATAGAACTTGTTATGGTTATTTCAATGCCGGATCGTCCAGCTGGGCGTGGAATGGAATTAAAGTCTCCTGAAGTCATTGAATACGCTAAAGCAAAAAAAATTCCTTTTTTTCAATGTGAGAATATTAATAAGGAAGAAGAGTTTCTCAGCAAACTTCCAGAATTAAATTTAGATTTTATGGTGGTGCTTGCTTTTGCTCAATTTTTGGGATCAAAAGTTTTAACTGCTCCTAAAATGGGATGCTTTAATATTCACACTTCGCTTCTCCCAAAATATCGAGGAGCAGCTCCTATACAGTACGCCCTTCTTAATGGTGACAAAGATACTGGTGTCTCAATTCAGAAGATGGTGAAAAAAATGGATGCTGGTGAAATTGTTCACTCACATCCTGTCTTGATAGCTCCTACTGAAAATGGTGGACAGCTCTACACAAGACTTAAGTATCAAGCGGCACTGGCCATGAATGATTTAATAACAAAAATTATCTCTGGCAAGGTAACCACTGAAACTCAAGATGAAACAAAAGTTTCTTTTGCGCCCACTCTAAAAAAAGAAGATGGGCTTCTTGATTTTGCCAACTCGAGTATGGAAAAAATTATTAATCAAATCCGGGCTCTTGATCCATGGCCTGGAACTTATTGTTTCTTAAATAAAAAACGTCTCAAAGTTTTTATTGCTGAACCTAGTTACGTAAAACTTCCTGCCGGTAAAACAAAAAATGATATGGGCCAGCTTCTTGTTGGTTGCACCGATGGAACTCTTCAACTTTCATTCATTCAGCTGGAAGGAAAGAAGGCCTGTGCAGATCACGAGCTACTCAATGGTCTACGTGGAGAAGTTGAAATTTCTATCTAAAGGATAAATATGTCAGTTACTATTTCACCAAGTCTTCTTTCATGTCATTTTTTAGAAATGGGTGCTGATATCAAGCGCCTAGATGGAATTAATGATTTGTGGCTTCATCTTGATATTATGGATGGACATTTTGTCCCCAATCTCACTTTTGGCGCTCCGGTACTCAATCAAGTTAAAACAATTACGAAGCACAAACTAGATGCTCACTTCATGGTCACTAATCCTGAAGTTTATGTTGAAGGTTTTAAAGATGTAGGACTTCATAATTTTACCTTTCATTGGGAAGCCGTCACTCATCACGACAGACTTATTCAGCACGCAAAAACAATTTATCCCTCTGTTGGTATTTCACTCAATCCATCAACTCCCCTTTCTGTGATTCCTGAATATATTCTAGGAAAAATTGATCTCGTCCTTCTGATGAGTGTAAATCCAGGCTTTGGTGGACAAAAATTTATTCCCGCTGTTTTAGATAAAGTGAAAGAACTCAACGAAATCAAGAAAAAGAATAATTATAAATTTGAAATTCAAGTAGATGGTGGTGTGACTGATCAAAACGCTAAAGACCTTATTTCAAATGGTGCTACTAATTTAGTAGCAGGATCATATGTATTTGGTGCTCCGAATATGGACTACGCAACTCGCATTAACTCTCTTCGCTAGGATATTATGAAAAACTACGTACTCACTGGAACCAATCTTACTATTGATGAATTAACTCATATTGCACGTGCTAAAGTTGGCGAGGTTCAAGTTTCAATTGCCCCTGCTTCAATGGAGCGAATGATTAAGGCCCGTCAAACTGTTCTTGATATCGTTAAAAAAGGTAAAGCTGTCTACGGAATCAATACTGGATTTGGTGCCCTTGCTAGTATGCAAATCCCCAATGAGGATCTTGAGCAGCTTCAATATAATCTTATTAGATCTCATTGTACTGGAGTTGGTGCTCCGTTCTCTCGTGATGTCTCACGTGCCATCATGATTGCCCGTGCAAATTGTTTAATTCAAGGATTCTCTGGTGTTACTCCAAGTATCATTGAGCTACTTTTTGATTTTATTAATTATGGCATCACTCCTGTTATTCCTGAAAAAGGATCAGTGGGTGCCTCTGGCGATTTAGCTCCTCTCTCTCATGTGGCCTTGGCCCTGATTGGGGAAGGCGAAGTTGAATACCAAGGAAAAATTGTTCGCGCAGATTTTGCCATTCACCAAATTAAAAAAACTCCCGCTAAGCTTGGACCTAAAGATGGTTTGGCCCTCATTAATGGTACATCTGTAATGCTGGCCCTCGGATCACTTGCCGTGACTGAATGTACGCGCCTAATGAAGCTTGCTGATATTGTGAGCTGCTTAACGTTGGATGCTGTTCGTGGAACAGCCTCTGCCTTTGATATTCGAATTGCTCAATTAAAACCACAACCAGGACAGCTTGCTGTTTCAGAAAATCTTTTAAAAATTATTAATGGTTCAGAAATTATTAATTCTCATCCTGAAGATGGAAAAGTTCAGGACCCCTATTCACTTCGCTGTATTCCGCAAGTTCACGGAGCTTGTAGACAAACTCTAAAACATACTGAAGAAGTGATGAATATTGAGCTTAACTCAGTAACTGATAATCCACTTGTCTTCTTTGAAACAGGGGACGTGATCTCAGGTGGTAACTTCCACGGGGAAGCACTTGCTCTTAGTATGGATTATCTGGCCATGGGCATGAGTGAAATTTGTAATATTGCAGAACGTAGAGTGGAGAAAATGATGAATCCACATTTCTCAGATCTTCCGGCATTTTTAGTTAAAGATTCAGGACTGAATTCAGGACTCATGATTGCTCACGTAACTATGGCGGCACTGGCCTCAGAGAATAAATACCTATGCCATCCTGCCAGTGTAGATTCAATTCCAACATCTACTGATAAAGAAGATCACGTGTCGATGGGAGTGACCTCTGGACGCAAGCTTCATGAAGTGATTAAAAATGTTCAGCACTGTTTAGCGATTGAGCTTCTTTGTAATACTCAAGGCCTTGAGTTTTTAAGACCGCTTAAAACTTCTCCTGCTCTTGAAAAAGTCCACGCTCTTGTCAGAAAACATGTGGCCCCAATAGATCAAGATAGAATTTTTTATAAAGATATGGAAAATCTCGCGCGTTTAGTTGAATCAAATGAAATTTTGCATGAAGTTGAATCAATTCTCGGCGAATTACTCTAATAATTTGGGCCAAATACTTTATCTAATTCACTTATTTCACTAAATTGTGAAATTTGATACTTGTTTTGATTCTTTTTTAAAATTCCTGTTTCCAACAGTTCTTGATAGGAGAGGTTAAACTCTTCTCCTACTAAAGAACTAACTTCATCCAATTCCTCTTTTGTAAAAGAAGAGTTCTTTTTGGTTAAAATAATATTTTTGAGTAGTTGTTTTGAATTTTCATTCAAGTCTAGGTAACTTTTTTTCAAAAACTGATCAGAGTTTTCATCTACTTTGTCTTCAAGATTTTTAATATCATCCCTAAGCACTTTATCTCTAACAGATTGAATGAAATTTTGCGCAAAGAACGATGATAAAATCATAATTGAAAATATTAAAAATGCTTCATTCGAGACAAAATCCACACCATAATTTAAGTAAGTTTTAAGTAAGTCGCTTGAAATAGTTTTGAGAAACAAGGGGGTTATTAAGGTTGCAACCAAGCCAAGAACTATGTTTAAGGGCTCTAGCGGCTTTTTGTTTTCAAAAAGATTTCTGGCAATCCCCCCCAGTAATCCTGCAATTATAATCATTAATAATAATGAAACTTCACGGAGGTGGTATATAATTAGCGTTTCTGTACAGTTCATTCTCTTCTTTCGGCAATCTTTCACTTTTTCTTGACTGTATTTCCAGTACGTTACTGAATATTAGTAACCCCTTCTAACGTTACTAAATATTAGTAACCCTTCGTAACGTTACCGTATTACAGTAACAAAAAGTAACGTTACCAATTGACAGTAACGTTACGAAGCGTTATCATATAACGGTAACCTTTCTCCTATAACCCATCGAAAACAGAGGAATTGCATGCACATCAATCCATTTATAGCAGATGATTCAGGTCGTATCCCCCCTTATATAGCAGGAAGAAGTACTGAACTGGATAACATTAAACGTATCAGTACCGTAGATGAAGATTTTAGAAAAAAGAACTATATTGTTACTGGCTTACGTGGCGTAGGTAAAAGCGTTTTACTCAACAAGCTAAAAACAGACCTTGAGAATAATCAATGGATATCATTAGTCGTTATCGTTTTTGAAAATAAGGGCCGAAGAACAAAAGATCTTCTTACTTTTATTTTAGAAAACCTTCAAATTGTTATGCAAGAAAAAGTAAGCAGAGAACAAAATTATAATGAAATATTTTACCAAATTATAAGGGAGACAATAGGCTCAATTGAAACCAAAGCAACTAAAGTGATTGAATTTTGTATAAAAGAAATTCAAAACAAAGGTTTTAAAGGATTAATGATAGGTTTTGATGAGGCTCAATTCATTGTTGATAATAAGGCAATTGAAGAATATCCAAGATCTACCCTGCTTAGCTTAGTTCAAAATATTCAGGCACATGGACTGCCATTTTTTTTTGCGTTTGCAGGATTACCAACACTGCTTCCATCCCTCCAAGAATCTAAACCAAACATAGAAAGAGCTTTTGGTTTTTATGAAAAGCTTGATCATTTAAATTTACAAGAAGCCGAAGAATTAATTGCTAAAACTCTTGAAAGTTCAACAAGTAATTTAACTTTTTCAAATGACTTAATTAGCAAAATTGCAGAACTAAGCTCTGGGTACCCCTACTTTATTCAATACATTTCATCACGTCTAATTGATGAATACATTCATATTCAAAGCAAGAAAACAGAATTTACATTGCTGGACCTTGAAGCATGCCAAAGCAAAATTATTAAAGAACTTGACACTAAATTTTATGACTCAAGATTTGAAACCTTAAGTGAATCTGATAGAAAATATTTCGAAATCACATTAGAATTAGAAAAACCATTTCTGCCTAAAGATTTACTTCAAAAATATAATGAAAAAAATCCAGAAGATGCTAAAAGCCAGGTTGCAATAAGACAAGCAATATTCAGATTAGTGCAAAAGGGTCTTTTACTAAAAAAAGCATCAGGTTATGACTACACTATTCCTCTAATAGATCAGTATATAAATAGAAAATCTTCAGAGAAGCCGAGAGAATTATTTTAAGGAGCTCATTATGACTCAAATCCCTCTTCCACCAACTGGTGATAAATTAACTTGTAAAGGCTGGCATCAAGAAGCCGCTCTTCGCTGCCTTTTAAATAACCTGCACCCAGATGTTGCTGAAGACCGTGATAATCTTGTGGTTTACGGCGGTAATGGCCAAGCGGCAAGAAATCATAAAGCACTCGCTGATCTTATTCATACTCTTCAAAATTTAGAAAATGATGAGACGATGATTGTTCAATCAGGAAAACCCGTTGCAGTTTTTCCTTCAAATCCTCAAGGCCCACGTGTTCTTATTGCCAACTCAAATCTAGTTCCTCATTGGGCCAACTGGAATCATTTTAATAAATTAAAAGATGAAGGCCTGATGATGTACGGGCAGATGACTGCGGGATCATGGATCTATATTGGTTCTCAAGGAATTATCCAAGGAACTTATGAAACATTTATGAGTGCTGCACGCAAACACTGGGGTGCTGGTTCTACGCTTAAAGGTAAACTCGTTTTAACTGGTGGTATTGGTGGAATGGGCGGAGCTCAGCCTCTTGCTGTAAAAATGGCCGAAGGTGTTTGTCTTTGTTGTGATGTAGATATCACTCGTATTGAGAAACGTCTGAAAACAAAATACTTAGATGTACTCGCCAATAGCTTTGAAGAGGCACTTAAGATGTCTCTTGAGGCGAAAGCGGAAGGGAAAGCTATCTCAATCGGTGTCGTTGGAAACGCTTCTGAATTCTTTAAATTTGTTTTAGATAAAAATATTGTTCCAGATCTAGTGACTGATCAAACTTCCGCTCACGATCCACTCAATGGTTATGTTCCTCAAGGCATGAGCTTTGAAGTGGCCATGGAGCTTAAAAAATCTGATCCTGTTAAATACACAGAACTCTCATATTTAACGATGGGTGATCATGTGAAGGCCATGCTTGAGTTTCAAAAACGTGGCTCATTTGTTTTTGATTACGGAAATAATCTGCGCGCAGGGGCCCTTAAAGTGGATGTGACTAACGCTTTTGATTTCCCTGGATTTGTTCCTGCTTATATTCGCCCTCTCTTTTGTGAAGGCTCTGGACCTTTTAGATGGGTGGCCCTTTCTGGAGATCCAGAAGATATTCGTGTGACTGATGAAGCGCTTAAAAAATTATTTCCTGAAAATAAATCTATGATTAATTGGCTTAACAAAGCTCAAGAGATGATTGCCTTTCAAGGTCTTCCTTCAAGAATCTGTTGGCTGAAATATGGTGACCGTGAAAAAGCGGCGTTATTATTTAATCAACTTGTTCGTGAGAAAAAAGTGAAAGCTCCCATTGTGATTGGACGCGATCACTTAGACTGTGGTTCGGTAGCAAGTCCCAACCGTGAAACAGAAAGCATGAAAGATGGCAGTGATGCCGTCTCTGACTGGCCACTTCTCAATGCCATGATCAATATTAATAATGGGGCGAGCTGGATTTCACTTCACCATGGTGGTGGAGTTGGAATGGGTTATTCTCAGCATTCTGGGATGGTCATTGTGTGCGATGGAACTCCTGAAATGGATATTCGTTTATCACGTGTTCTGAATTCAGATTCAGGAATGGGAATTGTTCGTCACGCTGATGCTGGATACGATATTGCTTTAAATATTGCGAAAAGCCCTGAGACTAAAATTAAGTTTCCATCACTTTAAATAAAAGAGCTCTCGATGAAGGTCTATTCAAATATTTCTCAGCTTCTCACTCTCTCTGGTGCCCACGCCAAAGATGGAAGAAAGCTAGTTGATTCTGATCTCTCACTCATTGAGAATGCATCCATTGTTGTTGATGATGAGCTTATACACTGGGTAGGAAAAACAGAAGATCTTCCCGAAGATTATAAAAAAATTCCTACCACCAATTTATCAGGTCATATTGTCACTCCTGAAATTGTTGATTCACATACTCACTTAGTTTTTGGTGGAAATAGAAGTTTTGAATACGGTTTGCGCCTTAAGGGTGCAACCTATGAAGAAATAGCTACTGCAGGTGGGGGAATCCTTCATACAGCTGATAAAACAGCTCATCTCTCAGAAGAGGAATTATTTAAAACGGCTTGTGCTCGTATTGAGAGAATTAACTCATACGGTGTAGGTACGATTGAAATTAAAAGTGGCTATGGTTTAAATTTTGAAGCTGAATACAAAATTTCAAAAGCGATCAATAAATTAAAAGAACACTTTCAGCCTAGAATTAAAATTGTTCGCACATACATGGCGGCCCATGCAGTTCCCAAGTCATTTTTATCATCACAGCAGTTTATTGATGAGTTAGTTATTCCCCTAATGGAGAAACTTCAATCAGAGGATCTCATTGATATTGTGGATATCTTTCATGAGAAAAATTATTTTACAGATGAGGATACTCGTAAGCTTTTCACTAAGGCCCAAGGCTTAGGCCTAAAAGTTAAAATGCATGCGGATGAGATGAATGATAATAACGGGGCAGCTATCGCCGCAGAATTTTCTGCTCTTAGTGCCGATCATCTTCTTCAAGTTTCAGATGCCGGGATTCGCGCCCTCGCTGCTTCACCTACAGTGGCCACAATTCTTCCTGGAACTGCTTTATTTTTAGGAAAACCTTTGGCACCGGCCCGTAATATGATTGATGCCGGAGTAAAACTGGCCATTGCCTCAGACTATAATCCGGGATCATGTCACTGTGATAATTTGATTTTATTAACGTCGATTAGTGCAAAAAATTTAGGACTTACACCCGTAGAAATCTGGGCCGGGATTACGTTAAATGCGGCTCACGCTCTTGGTCTTTATGAACAAGGGGCGATCATTGCTGGACATAGACCGCGCCTTAGCGTTTTTAAGGCCAGCACCCATGAAGAAATTTTTTATTCATGGGGCCGAAACCTATCAGTCAAAATTTAGTTTTTAAAAGAAAATTGGATTTCTTTAATTCCAATCACACGTCCAAGAGCTTTATTAGCTTTGACGAACATCTGGTTCGTCTTTGTTCCATTCTCTGTCGTTAAGTGATAGCTCCCACCATCGGCCAGAGGAACAAGATTGATTTTCACTTCACGAGTTGAATTATTAATCCCACTGTAAAGATAGATCACTCTCATTGTTCCAGCGTTGAAAAAGTTAAAAGCTTTATCAGCTGGTTTTAGAGAAACCACATCACGGCCTTCCTTATTCAAGAGAACCACACCTTTGCTCATGACTTCATCGTAATCAAACTCGCGACTACCAGTTTCAACACCTGACGAATTTTTCGTTTTAAGAATCATTTTTGTGATTTCTTTTGAGACATCGTCAATATCAACAGAGAGGTAACTAACTTCTTTATCCACATCACTAGTGATAGTTGTGAGTAATTGTTCTTTAGCAAAAACAGAAAAAGATAACAGCGCCAATCCTAGGCAAATAAACCACTTCATGCATACTCCTTATGCAAAAATTTCTAATAATAGATATGTGGTTATTTAACTAGAGACTGATTTGCTTATCAACCATGGTCAAAAAGTCCTGATCCATGAAGTTATGAAGTTTTTTGTTCACGTAGATAACTTTACCTTTGTAGTAAAGAATTGAGACAGGATAGGTATTAATCATGAATTTATTTGATACCACACTCGCGGGATCAAGTACGGATTCGAAATTGAGTTTGTACTTAGCTTCCATTTTTTTAACAGCAATATCTGCCTCATCTTCGTCACCGTTGATACCAATAACAGTGACCTGACCTTTGTACTTTTCCTTGAATTTCACCAAAGATGGGAATTCTTTGAGGCAGGGAACGCACCAGCTGGCCCAAAAATTAACCAACACAATTGGTGTTTTAATGTCCTTTAGAACGTAAGTAGTACCTTTGCTTGTATTGACTGATAACTCTTGGAAAACATTCTCGTAAAGAGCATATTTTTCCTTCTCCACTTGGACTTGTTCAGCACCTAGGTGAAAAGTGTCCCAGACGATTTGTGTGGCAAGAAACCCGAAGAAGGCCATAATAAAGAGTGTAATAGGTAAAAACTTTTTCATGAGTACCCCAAATGATTGGACGTATCGTAACACGCATTAAGATAAAGTTAAATAAGGCAAAAGCCGTGCTCAATGAGTGTGGCCAATCTCTTATCGAATTCATTCTTCTTCTGTTAGTAGTTAGTACCATTTCATTTACATTTGTGAAACTAGTGAATTCCCAAATTGCTAGCATTTGGGTGGATTTGGCCAAGACTATTGTTGACGACGAAACGCAAAATAGTCGCCTTGATTTATAATCAAAAAGAGAAAATTATGTCTGAGAAAACACTTCTGCCACCCGCTCTCAAAGAGACGGTGTCTAAGGTTCTGAAAATTTTGGGAGATGTGATCAAGGAGCAAGAGGGTCTTAAATTTTATAATGAAATAGAAACCTACCGCCTCGCTGTCAAAAAAATTCGCCCTTTAGGTCATGAGAAATCAATTGCTCATCTCATTAAGCTTGAAAAAATTATTGGAAAAAAATCTACTGCTGATTTGAACAAAATCAATAAGGCCTTCTCTATTTATCTTGAACTTTGTAATGCCTGTGAAACGGCTTATCGAACTGTAAAGCTCAAGGAAAGGGCCAGTAAAGCAGAATTCAATCTATCTTCTGCACACCCAAAACAAGTAAGCTTTGTTTTTACAGCTCATCCTACAGAAGCAAGATCTCCTCAGATGATGAGAATAATCTTTAAAATTAATATTCTTATTCAGCAGCTTATTCAATTTAATCAAAAAACAACTGAAGATAAACTTTTTGCTCTTATTGCGAGAGCTTTAAAAACTGAACTTGCTCCACATATTAAACCAACTGTTAAAGATGAAGCTCTTCAAGTTTCAAGCATTGCCTTAAGAGATGATGTTCTTAATACAATAAAGCTTATTTCAGAAAATAATATTCTGGTTGAATTGAGATCTTGGGCCGGTGGTGACAAGGATGGGAATCCTTTTGTTTCTGAAGTAGAGTTCTTGGCCTCGCTCCAAATCTCAAGAAGTATTCTGGCCACTCACTGTTTGCAAATTTTAACATCGGCCCAGAAGTATACTCTTAAGCCTACTGTTCAAAAAACTGTGACTGAAATTGAAAGTCTTGTTAAGCAACTCCAAAAGCTTAAAGAGAATGATGGAAGGCTGATTATTAAGCTTCATGATAAAATAAACTCTCTCCAGAACTTAAATGAGAAAAACTTATCAGTTCCCGAAATTCAAGATTTTTATAATCTACTTAAAATATTTCCCTCACTTGTTATGCCGCTTGAATTTCGTGAAGATGCTGCCATTATCCGTGAGGCCTCTCTTGAGAAACCTTCAGCGAAGTCAAAGTTTGCTATCACCAGAATGTTGTTTGCTTTAAAGAATGTCTCAGAAGGCACAACTCCTCTTCATTATGTGAAAGGCTTAATCCTTTCTCAACTAGCGAGCCCCAATGAAGTGAAAGGGGCCATGGATTTACAAAAACATATTTTCAAATCAATAAAAATTCCAGTGATTCCACTTTTGGAAACCAAAGAGGCACTCACGGATTATAAAAATCTTCTCACGCCGCTGTTTACTTACTCAGATTACAAGAAGTCACTCAAAACTCTTTTTGGAAATCAACTTGAAGTGATGCTGGGCTACTCTGATACCGCTAAAGTTCTAGGATCTCTTCCCAGTCGCCTGCTCCTTTTTGAAAAAGTTAATTCAATTAATAAGTTTGTCAGTTCTCATAAGGCCGAACTTCTCCTCTTTCACGGATCTGGTGGAAGTGTTGATAGAGGCGGTGGCCCAATAAGTGAGCAAGTTTCTTGGATACCAAGTGCACTTATTAAAAATTATAAGGCGACCATTCAAGGCGAGATGATTGCAAGAACACTTTCATCTCCAGAAATTCTTTTGAGAAATATCGAAGTTATTACGACCGCCAAAAAGATTGAGCCTAAAAAAGAGAAATTCTGGAAAGAGATTGATGAGTTTGCCTCACGAGTTGAACATCATTATAGCACTCTTATTAAGAACCCAGAGTTTTTAGATCTTGTCGCACTGGCCACACCCTATTCATATTTAAAAACTTTAAAAATTGGATCAAGACCAAGTAAAAGAACTGCTGGGACGGGAATTAATGTTGAGTCTCTTCGTGCTATTCCTTGGGTTTTATGTTGGACACAAACTCGTGCTCTTCTGCAAACATGGTGGGGAGTGGGAAGTGCCTGGCATGAACTCTCAGATAAGCAACGTAAGATAATTCGAAAGAATTATAAAAATCATCCTATTTTAAATTCATTTGTTAAACTTTTAGGGTTCACACTTGAAAAGATTAAACCATCAATCCTCAAACTTTATCTTAAAGAATTAGGTCAAAGCTCTTCTTATACCAAACAGTTCGAAAAGGATTTCCTCTCTGAATTAAGAAGAACACAAAAATTCTTTCATGAAGTCACAGGTGAAGATTCTTATACTTGGTATCGTCCATGGCTTGGAGAGAGCATCATGATCCGCTCTCCAATTATTCATATTTTAAATATTATTCAACTTCAGGCCATTAAAAGGCATGAAGATCATCTATTAAGAGAAACTGTAACTGGCATTTCATCTGGAATGTTGACTACTGGTTAAAATTTAAGGGGTAACGAATGAGTCATTATCTATTGGCCATTGATCAAGGGACGACTGGAACAACTTCATTACTAATTGATGCAAAATCATTTCAAGTTGTCGACAAAGAGAAAGTTGAATACCGTCAGATTTATCCTAATCCTGCTTGGGTCGAACACGACCTTAATGATATTTGGCAATCCATTGAGGATTCCATTGAAATTATTTTAAAGAGACAGAAAGTTATTAAAGGTGATCTCATTGCCATCGGTATTACCAATCAAAGAGAAACAACTTGTGCCTTTAACCGCCAAGGCAAACCCCTTCATAATGCCATTGTTTGGCAGGACCGAAGAACGGCCAGCTGGTGTGATTCACATCGTGATGAGTATGAGAAAAAGTTTCGCCCCCTAACAGGCCTTCCTCTTGATCCTTATTTTTCAGGAACAAAAATGCGCTGGCTTCTTGATAATTCTCAAGAAGTAAAAAATGCAGAATCTAAAGATGATCTCCTTTTTGGAACCATTGATACCTATATGGTTTACCGCTTAACCGCAGGACTTGCGCATGTGACTGAGGCTTCAAATGCTTCTCGTACAATGCTCATGAGTCTAGAAAGTTTTGAATGGGATAAATCACTTTTAGATTTTTTTGGGATTAACAAGAAACACTTACCTGAAATTTGTGAATCATTTACTTCTTTTGGGACAACTAAAAATTGTGGGTTTCTTCCTGATGGTATTCCTATTCTTTCTATTTTAGGAGATCAGCAAGCCGCTCTTTTTGGACAGGCCTGTGTGAATGAGGGTGATATCAAATGTACTTATGGGACAGGGGCCTTCCTACTTTTAAATACAGGTGAGAAGAAAGTTTATTCAAAAACGGGATTACTCACCACTGCTGCCTATTTTTATCAGCGAAAAAAAGTTTATGCTCTTGAAGGATCTACTTATATTGCAGGGGCGGCTGTTCAATGGCTCCGTGATAACCTGCGCTCAATTCGGTCAAGCTCAGAAGTTGAACGTCTCGCTAACGAGGCCAGTAACTTATCACAAATGGAGCATGTTCTCTTTTTCCCATTCTTCACTGGCATTGGGACTCCTTACTGGAACTCAGAGGCCAAAGCAGCCATTATGGGACTTACAAGAGATACTCACAACGGACATATAGCCCGTGCTTGTCTTGAAGGAATTGCTCTTTCTGTAAATGATTCTGTCTCAAGCTTTAAGAAAGATTTCTCAAAACTTAACGATATCCGTGTTGATGGTGGAGCTTCGGCAAATAATCTTCTTATGCAAATGCAGGCAAACTTCTCAGATAAAAAAATTCTTCGCCCAGAAGTCACAGACACAACTGCTTATGGTGTGGCCATGGGGGCCCTCGTTTCTCGAGGAGAAATTAAAATTTCAGATCTTGGTAAATTGTGGAAGCTTGAAAAAGAGTTTAATCCAACAGATGAAAAATATTATCCAAGCAAAAGAGAGCTCTGGGATAAAACTTTAAAAAAAGTCTTTATCTAGCACCAGAGTTGAATCTTATTGTTTTTATCGATAGCGAAGAAAGTTTGAAGACTAATACGCTTTCCAGATTTGAAAGTATTAGTGGCATGAGGAAGTTGAGTCGGAAAAAGAACAAGATCTCCCTGTTCAGGCCTAATTCTTATGGCCTCGTTTTCATCTAGACCCCAAAGATAATCATTAAATTTACTATCGTGCACCTCCTCAGGAGTTGCACGCTTATGTTTACTCCAAACAATAAGCTCCCCATCGGAATCAGGAACTTCAAGATAAATATTAGCTGCAAATTGTTCTTTAAAAGCGAATTCAGGAATAAGCGAATCCACATGGGCCTTTTTAGAAAGTTCAGCATCGGCTTCAGTATAACGAACAATTCCGGAATTCATTTTCATTCCATCAAAAACACCAAGATTGGCCCCAGATGGCCATTCTTCATCCATGACAACTCGTAGCTTATCAATGGGACTTAGATAAGGGGAAGCAAACGATCTTATTCTTGCGAGCGAAGGTTTCACCATGCTTTTATATTTTAAAACTTCTTTGGAACTTGAATCTTTTCTAAAAGTTGAAGAAAAGGGAATACCTAAACGTGAAACTCCGAGAAATAATTTTTTCTCTGTTTCTCCGTTTGAAATAATATACATATATTTTTCGATAGATTCTTGAATAGAAAGCTTTTCTGAGAGTTGCTTACAAACTAAAGAGTTTGAAAAATTTTTTATAATAATCGCTGTAATTTTTCCTAAAAATAACTTTTCAAGAAGGCCGGCATTTAATTGATAAGTCGTTATAACATCTGTCTTTTTTGGAAAAGTCTCTTTAGTCAGATCTTTTTCCATCAAATAGAACTCAACAGGTGTTGCTAAACTTTCTTTGGCGTCAGGGTAATAATCTAAAAAATCAGCTATTCCAGTTGAAACATAACCGTTAGATTCATAGTACGAAATAAATTGTTCTTTTTTAGGATGGGTCCAAGTTGTTGGTTTAAGAATTTCTATACATGAGGTCGTAAGTTTTTTTTCTCTAAACGTATTTTCCATAAAATTAATGAGCTGACTCATTAACCCCTTCCCTCGATAATCATCTCGCACACATAACATGCACATTTCGCCACGAGTACTATCAAGGACGTTAATACGACATCCACCAACAATTTGACAATTATCTGTAGCGATAATTATTTCGCCTTTTGAAACTAAAGAGCGAAGTTCATCAATGGTAATTCTTTGGTGATTAGGTTTCCAGAATCCGGCTTCTTCTAGTTCATAACTCTCATTAATCAACTGAGCATAAACACGAATGCTTTCTTCTGATTCAGGAGTTAAGAATGATAGGTCCATGGCACTACTCTAATTCTATTTTGATCTTTTTAGCAAAGCTATTCATACTTCTCGCCGTGCAAATTTCTTCGTTTTCATTCGAAGCAATGATTGAATCTACAAGATCATTCATTGAAATATCTTGTTTAAGCTTTCTATTCACTTTACGAAGAAGGCGTTTAAGTTTTCTTCCTGCTTTATCAGTTTCACTATAGGCATAAGCTTCATCAATGGCCTGTTTAAGGCCTTTAAGATTACTTTTACGGATTTCATGGATTCCACTTCCTGCACCCACCAGACCCACAATGACGACACCTACAGGGGTATAAGAGAAAAGAAAAATGGTACCAAGTCCAACTCCTACCAATAAATTCTGATTAGTTTGAGCGTTCTCTCTTTTGAGTTCAACTAAGTTTGATTCAATTTTACTTCTGCAATCAGCAAATGATTGAAATGAAATAGTCATAAGCATGATCAAGACGATTAGTTTTTTCATAAAGAGATCCTTTTCTTTGAGTATAAGAAAGAATCCCCTTGGAATGGGGCTACCCTGTAAATTAAACAGGGTTAATAGGGGAGCTATTCTTTAAAAAGGAGGTCTTTTAAGTCTCGGGCCTTAGTGACTCCGATAATTTCTATTTTAAATTTACCCTCATAGTCCTTGGCCACTCGTTTGGCCGTGATTACACGCTTGTAATTCATTTGAGCAATTTCACGTAATCTAAGCTCCATCATGGGTACTGATCTCACTTCACCAGTGAGACCAACCTCACCCAAGAAGACAGTATCACTAGGAAGAGGCTTCATAAAATATGAGCTGAGAAGTGAGGCCATCACTGAGAGATCAGACTCTCTAGTAGAAAGCTTCATTCCCCCAACGACGTTGACGTAAATATCATTATAAGAAAGAGGGATACCAAAATATTTATCAATGACTGCCACAAGTAAGGCCACTCGATTTGTATCAAGCCCCTGAGTCGTTCTTCTTCCTACTGCAAATTTATTTTCAACAACAAGGGCCTGCATCTCAATAAAGAGAGCACGTGATCCTTCTAAAATACATGTAATTGATCGACCGTACGATCCAGGAAGAGATTGCTCAAGAAAATATTGAGATGGATTAGAAACTTCAACAAGTCCCTTCTCTTGCATTTCAAAAATACCCACTTCATTGGTGTTTCCAAATCTGTTTTTCATCACTCGAAGCATGCGGTACTGACCCAACTGATCACCTTCAAAATAAATAACAGTATCAACCATGTGCTCAAGAATTTTAGGACCTGCAATTTGTCCTTCTTTCGTCACATGGCCAATGAGAAAAACAGTGAGGCCATAGGCCTTGGCATAATTCATGACCTCATAGGTCACTTCTCTAATTTGAGATAAAGTTCCTACGGCCGAATCCACTTCAGAGGAATAAGTTGTTTGAATAGAGTCCAGAACTAAAAATTTAGGCTTGAGCTCTTTCACTTGTTCTAAAACTTTCTGCCAATTTGTTTCATTATAAATATATAAATGCGGGCTATCCACACCTAGTCTTTTAGACCTGTCTGCAACTTGTGATTCCGATTCCTCTCCGCTGACATAGAGAATCTTCTCATTTGAATAATTAGTGAGAAGTTTTCCACAGACTTCCATTAAGATTGTAGATTTCCCAATCCCTGGTTCTCCACCTATTAAAGTCAGTGAACCATAAGTCACTCCGCCACCCATTACGCGATCAAATTCTTTAATGCCTGTTGTATAGCGCTGAACTTTATCATTTTCTATTTCTGAAATATTTTTCGGTTTTGAAACTTTACCACCCAAGACAGTACTTACTTTTTGAGCAAGTTTAGAAGCCTTGGTGACTTCCTCTTCAGAAAAAGAATTCCATTGATTACAATCAGGGCATTTCCCTAACCATTTTGCTGTTTGATATCCACATTCTTGACAGGTAAATACTGATTTAACTTTTGCCATTTTTTAACCTTTAATCATTTGAAGAAGTTCATCCTCACTTATTACAGGTATTTTAAGCTCTGTGGCCTTCACAAATTTTGATGAGCTACTAAGTTTTTCATTTGTGACAAGATAGCTGGTATTTTTTGAAACTGAACTCACCATCACCCCGCCATTCATCTTGATTTCTTTTTCAATCATGGCCCGTGGATTTGATAACTCCCCTGTAATACAGAACTTAAACCCCTTAAGAGGGCCTTCGCCAGTGGCGACTTCATCGGTCTTAACTTTCACCCCAAGTTTTAACAACTCTTTAATAAGATGATTTTTCTTTTTCATTCCGTGAACAAAATCTGTAGATGATTTTTCTGCAAAAGATTCAATTTGAATCATTTTCTCTACAGTGAGATCCATCATCTTCTCTAGGCTGTTATATCCATTGGCGATAATTTTCTCACACTTAGTCGCAGAAATTCCTTCAATGCCAATAGCACTGATAAACTGAATCAGCGTTTGATCTTTCGTTTTTTGAATTTGCTCAAACATTTTGCCTGCAAGTTTCTCTTTTACTTTTTCAAGACCTAGAAACTCATCAACTGAAATTTTATAAAGAGAAGGAATATCAGTCACAAGTCCCTTTGAGATCATCTCCTCAAGTCTTTTATCTGAGATTTCTTCCATGCCAGATTTTTTAATATAATTAAGAATTTCTTCTTTTACTTTTGCCGGACACGCTTCATTCACACACATCAGCCATATATCATCAATGACTAGCTTTGATGAACAGCTCGGACATGTCTCTGGAAGATGAAATTCACCCTTTTTTCCTCTTTCGGCAACACATAAAAACTTTGGGATCACTTCGCCTGAACGAATGATCTCTATTTTATCACCCGCTTTAAGTTCAAAATTTCTAACAAGACCCATATTATGAAGAGTGACTCTGGCAATCATGGCCCCAGATAATTCCACTGGCTCCACATTTGCCACAGGCGTGAGAATTCCATTTCTAGAAACTCCCCATTCTATTTCATTAATCGCAGTAATTTTTGTGTCACCTGCAAACTTAAAGGCAATTTTATATCTTGGATGGTGTGCGGTCTCACCCATTTCTCTTTGAAGCTTTAGCTCATCATAAACAAGGACTAAACCATCAATGAGATAGTCTCCGTTATCCATGAAATCTTTGCAGTCCGTGAGATGAGTTTTGATAGTTTTAAAAGAGTCGTGAAGTTTATAGTCGGGAATATCAAAACCATTCTTTGAGAGGATATCAAGCTTTTCATGTTCAAACTTAAAAACAGAATTACTATCTATGAAATCAAAGGCCTTAAAACTTAAGTATCTTGATAAATGAATATTTTCTTTTCGGCCAAGAAGTCCAGCCACAATATTTCTCATTGACGTAGGCGCTTCTAGCTTTAGTTCTTTCATTGTTTCAGAGAGATGATAAAAATCATTCTCAATACAATAAACCTCTCCTCTAATCTCAACCGTTCCTTTAAAATCAATAGATTTAGGAATAGAGGGAATAAACATCGCTTTCGCTGTAATGTTTTCTCCAAACTGTCCATCACCACGGGTCTTGGCCATTACAAGGTGACCATTCTCATAAATAAGAGAGCAACTTGAGCCATCAATTTTAAAAATCGACATGACCTTATGTTTTTCTGACCATTTCTTCAGATCATCTTCTGAATATGTTTTTTCTAAAGAAAGCATCTTGTGTTGATGACCGACTTTATCTGTAAAGCTTTCAAGTTTATGCCCTACAATTTTCAGAACAGGATTTTCGGGATCAAGTTTTTTAAGTTTGTTTTCTAGTTGATCATACTTTTCATCTGAAATGGATGCTTTTCCAGAATAATAAAGTTCTTTATGCTTAAGGATATCTTTTTCTAAATCTTGAATAGTTTTCATAATTTTTTAAAACGTTTTTGATTATATTTAAAAAGTTCTTCTTTAACTTTAGGAGCAAGATACAATGTTGCGACCACATTGGGAATTGTCATCAAAGCAAAAGCTATATCCATAAGATTAATAACATTCATCATAGGGATAAGTGCCCCCACTAAAATTGAAAGGCTATAAAATCCGAGAAAAGTTTTTCTCCCAAGTCCCCATCTTCCTTTGAACAAATAATCCCAACATTTCTGATTATAATTGGCCATGCCAATCATCGTTGAAGTGGCAAAAAGAAGAATAGTGATAGCAAGAAAGTGCTGTCCCCATTGTCCTAAATTCATCACAAAAGCTTCGTTGGTCAGCTTAATCCCTGAGTGCTCCGTGGCCCCTTGTGGAAAACTCACTAAAATAACAATCGCCGTTAAGGTACAAACAATAATTGTATCTAGAAATGGCCCAAGCATGGCGACATAACCTTCAGAAATAGGCTCACTGGTTTTTGAATTTGAATGGGCCATAGGTGCGGTTCCAATTCCAGCTTCATTTGAGAATGTGGCGCGCTTTAAGCCAATGGTTAGAATCTTCATAAAACTATAACCAACAATTCCCCCAAAAGCGGCTTGAGGATTAAGGGCCTCACTAAAAACGAGGACGATCACACTTGGGACCTTATCCATATTCAAATAAACAATAACCATGGCAACGACAAAATAAAGAATACTCATGACAGGGACGACTGATGAGCAAAACTTTGAAATCCCTTTAAGTCCACCTAAGAGGACCAAAAATGTAAGCGCGCTAAAGAATAGTCCTGAACTAAGTTTACTCACACCATAATAGGCCTCAGCATAATCGGCCACTTGATTAATTTGAAAAAGAGAGAGAGTTCCCACCAGACCACAGATCGCAAACATATAAGAGAGAAATTTTAGTTTTGGTGAGAGAGCTTTCTCAATGACGTACATTGCTCCCCCTTGAACTTCACCGCGGTAATCTTTCCCGCGGTAAAGTTGGGCCACAGAACATTCAAAAAACTTTGTATTCATCCCGCAAAAAGCGGCTACCCACATCCAAAAAAGTGCCCCTGGACCTCCTGTTGCAATGGCCACGGCCACACCAGAGATATTTCCTAAACCAACTGTCGCAGCAATGGCATTACAAAAAGCTTCAAAGTGAGAGATCTCACCTTCCGCCTCTGCTGATTCTTCTTTTTTTTCTGTTAGAAGTTTTATTCCATGGAAGAAGCCACGAAGAGGGATAAATTTTGAGTGATAGATGAGAATAATATTAACGATGAAGATAAAAATAAGAAGCGGCAGACCCCAAATAAAGTCTGCTGCATTTTGAAGAAATTCACTCATTGTTTACTCTTTAAAAATTGAAAGTTGCACCAAATTTAATTCGTGTGCTCTTATAAGAGACTTCATTAATCGTTCCCTTAAATTTTGCTTTTTGCGAAGTCACTTCAATTGAACCATCGAGAGTAATATTGGTGATGTATTGATATTTTCCACCAACTTCAAGTTCCATTGAACTCACACTCTTGGCCGTTCCAAATAGATCGTCAGAATCTTTAAACGTTGGAAAGGGAATAAACTCAGCATTCGCAAAAAAGCGGTAATCACGACTAATAGGAACATTCACATTTGTTCCAAGAACAAGACCTGAGATTTGATTTTTTCCAAAACCATCTTGGGCCGAATAATCTACATCAAATGTATGAGAGGCATATCCACCATAAATATCAATCTGTGGTCCGTAGAAAAATCCAATGGGAAGATACTTATAACCACCAGTGACCTTAAAGCTATTGCTGTTTACATTAGCCGTTTTATTTTCTGGATTACCTGAAGATTTTTTCTGAGATCCAATGCCACTTACAAGTTCTAATGCCGCAAAATAATTTCTTGTGAGCCATAGCTCTCCACGTAAATCAAAGCCCATCATTAAACCTGACATTCTTTGTGAGTCTGTGACCGTTGCAGTGGATGTACTAGACTGTGATCCAAAAAGAGCAAAGCTTAGAAGACCTAGTGTCCCTGGCTTAGGAGCTTCAGGTTTTTCTAAAGCATCTCTCATGGCAATATCAGTATTTATATTTGGAGCCTCTAGCTTTAACCAGTCTCCAACTTTTAAATTTTTATCTTTTTTATAAACTTTCACCATTCCTAAAGCTTGGTTATCTGAGATATTAAAAATCTCACCCTGGGCCATGACTTCAGAATCAAAATCTACAATCTTTTTTAAGAGTGGGTGCTTTCTCGTTCCAGTAAGTCTTTTAATTGTGAATGGTTGTCCGATTTTAATGGGATAACCTTTACCAACATCAAATGTAATTTGCTCGCCTAAAATTCCTGTCACTTTTCCATCGTAAGGAATTTGCTTGGCATAAACATCAAGCCAATTTTTTACAGATTGAGAAATAAGTTCTGTGTCATCAGAATCAAGAACTATTTTTTCAGAAAAATAAAGATCAATTCCATTTTCCCCAACAATCTCTAATTGAAGCTCAATACCTTTAAGTTCACTCACAATATTGATTCTTAGAATCGAGCCCACTTGCAGCTTACTTGAAACGGCCTTGACCACATCTGGCTCTTTCAAATACTTTGGAAGATTTTCTTTGTATCTTGAAAAGACTCCCATCATTGATGAATTAGAAATATATGTACACCATGAGCTTCTTCTAAGATCAGATTCCAGTTCTTCAAAAACTTTAAATCCAATGGCACCACCCACACTGTCAGTAACAGGTAAAAGTGTGCAACGTCTCATACTGGCCTGTGACCAAGCAGAGAAAGAAATAAGTAAGGCCAAAATAAAAATTATATTTTTCATATTTTTAAATAGGGAAACTCAGGTGGTAAGTCTGATGTGTGTGATGATGATTGTTTTTTTTCATAAAGATCAACGAGCATTTTGTATTCGTTATTTTCTTCTTGAATCATTTTTAATTCTTGTTTTAAGAACTCAATTTCTAATTTTAGACGTAGCACTTCGCCTTCACCTTTGAGTGAAACCTTTTCTACATCTGGCACATAAATAAAATATTTGCCTTCAACTTCTTTTGATTTCACAATATTCGACTTGATATGTCGGCGAATCGTTGAAATTGAAACCTTTTTATACTGTGAATAGTCTAAAATTGAGAGCCAAACCCCTTCCTTGGTCGCCATAGTACTCCTTCGTGACTAATCTTTAGTATAAAGATTCCGATATATATAAGCAAAATCTAAAAACAATAAGTTGAGCAATGAAGTCAATTGATCTAAATGAATTTAAAAACAAAAAAATCGCCCTCGTATTATCGGGAGGTGTAGTTAAGGCTGCAGCTTGGCACTTAGGTGTCGCTCACGCTCTTGAAGACCTAGGTTTCATTCTCAAAAGTAATAAATCTGTGGATGACCCTATTAATCCAAGACCCTTAGAAATCGGGACTTATGTGGGTTCTTCGGCCGGTGCCCTTATTTGTAATTACCTTGTGAGCGGCTATAGTCCCCAAGATGTGATTAAATCGACCCTTGGAATAAAGGGCGCAAAACTTAAAGGCATTAGCTACAAAGATATGTTCTATCTTAAATCTAATGGCGTTAAATCCCCAAAAAGTGATTTATATCACCCGCTGGATGGCCTTCCGTCAGTCTTAAAGACTGTTCTTAAACCCATTGTTTCATTCCCTGGCTTTTTCTCAACTGAAGGTCTTCGCCAGTATTTACTTAAAAATGTTTTAGAAAGTGATCGCTTTGAAGATTTTGGGCCAGATCTATTTATTGTGGCAACTCAGTTAGATCACTCAAGAAAAGTTATTTTCTCTAAATATAATTATCCCAACCCTTCTCATGACAGTACTTCTGTTTATTATACTGGGACTAATATTTCTTACGCTACGGCAGCTAGTATGTCTGTGCCTCCGTTTTTTCAACCTTATCCCATCAAGAACAGACAAACTGATCAGGTTGATTATTATATTGATGGTGAAATTCGTGAGACTCTCTCAACTCACGTAGCTGAGGATAATGGATGTGAAGTGATCATCAGTTCATGGACTCATACACCTTATCATTTTCATGATGAAGTGGGATCTCTTGTTCACTACGGACTGACTCCCATTTTAGTTCAATCAATTTATTTAATGATTCAAAAAAAGATTATTGCTTCTCGCGCAGATAGAGCACGCTCGATTGATATTATGGATACTGTCTCTGATTATATGAAGAAAGAAAAATTCTCTAATCAACATCGTCGTGAGATTCTTGCTATTCTCCAAAGAAAAATGCACACTAACCCAAAAGTTAAGCTCATTGATATTTATCCAAGTCATCACGACTATAAATTATTTTTTGCAAACTCGTTCTCACTTAATGCTGACTTGTCTGCTCATGCTGTAGAAGCTGGATATAAACGCACAATGGAAATTTTTAGTCAGAAACAATGGTAAAAAACGTATTATTTGTTCTCATTATTTTCTTTTTTGTTTCCTCTGATCCCTTTTTTGGAGAGAAATCATTTTGGAACCCTCATATTGAAGAGGGAGATTCTTCTAATGTGGTAAGTCTTCCTTGGGCCAGTTCAGAAGTCATGGATAAATATTTACTGGATCCAGATAATAAGATCCAAGCGGATTTTAAAATTCCTGCTTATTTTGAATCAAGTGTTCGCTTTTGGTTTTTAATTTATACACAGTTCTCATCTCATCAAATTGTTATTCATGACAGAGATAATCTCTCTCTCATCTACCGTGTACTAGATTTTCAAACATTAAAAGAGAAGAATCTTCACCGAATGACTCTTTATAATCTTCAAAAACGTTTAACCACAGATAACGTGAATCAAGTTAAAGAGTCTTACGATAAATTAATTCAAAAACCATTTCTTCGAGATCAAGAAACTGGTCTTGTTCTCAATGCCATTCACCAGGCCGGAATATCACTTCCAGATGAGGAAGTATTACGCATAAAAGTTTTAAAAGATTTAAGAAGTACTATTCGCTCTCAGACAGGTCAGGCCAATTATATTCAGAAAGGTCTCGTGAGATCTTCTCCCTATAAAGATTATTTGATGAGAATTTTTGAAGCTCGGGGTTTACCCTACTCACTTCTCGCCATTCCATTTTTAGAATCTAGCTTTAATCCGAGAGCAGAATCTAAAGTTGGGGCCCTTGGTGTTTGGCAGTTTATGCCATTTATTTCTCGTCATTATTTGCCTAAGCACAGTCGTATTGATTATCGCCAAAATGTTATTCTCTCATCTCTAGCTGCCAGTCATTTACTTGCTGAGAATTTAAAGATCCTTAAGCGCTGGGACCTCGCAGTCACGGCCTATAATTCTGGAACAAAACACTTAGTCAAAATGCGTCGCTCTCTTGCAGCCGAAAACTTAGACCTCGCTCTTATTATTGAAAGTTCAGATTCTGGAAATTTTGGATTTGCTTCGAAGAATTTTTACTCTGAATTTTTGGCCTTGGTTTACACTCTGGCCTATCGTGACGAAATATCGGAAGTTGTGAAACATGAGGATGAAACTCAATCTGTAAAAGACTTCTATATCTACCTCGCTAAATGCACTTTAAAACTAAATAAAGATATTAAGCTTACGTCCCACGAACTGGGAAAACTGATGGATTTTAATCAACACCTGAGTTTTACTCGTCCTATTCAAAGAGGAACCATTATTACCTCTCCTTATATTCTCTCAAATAGACACTTTCACCAAGTTCCTATGGAGATGATTATAAAAAAGAAGCCTAAAGATTGGATTAACGGACTAAAATCTCAGAGTTGTTCAACGAGATAAGTATTCGGCGAGCAGAAAGTTTTAAGATAGTCATTTGTACCATCAGCATAATTCACTTTTACATGAACAACACCATTTGAATCATTTTTAGAATTACCTTGGTATTCACCTTGAATGAAAATCTTTTCAGTTTTTCCACTTAGTGAATGATGGAATCTTCCATCTTTATCAACCATCATAGCATTTGTCATAAGAGCGTCTTCAACACCTTCTGCAGAATGAAAAACACCAGTAGCTTTCTTTGAGAGGTTTACTTGAACCATACAACGACTCTTAAGTTTTCCTTCTGGAAAATTACTTAACACGAGCCTTAGGTAGTCTTCAGAAGGAATATTAATCTTTCTATTATCCCCAACACCAACAAAAATTGATTCGTTTAAATGCGCCATCTCTAAGTAAAGTCTTTCACCGTAAAGCCCATGGCCTACAGGGATTTTATAAGTATTCAGAGAGGTTTTTTCTGTACGAGGTTGCTGAGTAAACTCAGTCAGCTCTTCTGCATTGATATTAAGGGGAGTCTTTTCTTTAGCAAGAAGATTATCTTCAAACATTGAAATCTGAACGATTCCAAAATCTTCAACAATATTTTTCTCATATGTAAGCTCACGCTCATGAATATGAATAATTTTGTTAATCACCTTTTTATTGGTCTCAAAGCTCACTAGTAAATTACCACTAGGAATATTGGCGAAATAAACAAACTCGTATGATTCATTTTTTGATTCTTTAAGATCACCATCTAAAAGAATTGCTTTTGAGAAATTCTTATCAATACGAATATTCCCAACATTCTGATCGGCCTTCACTAAAAGACCACCATTCACTTTGTTACCTTCTTGAAGCTCATTAAAATAAGTTTCAGTCAGAACAGGAATCAGTTCAGGTGTGTGGTTTTTTTCAAGTACTAAGTCAGTATGAGTAATCACATGATTAGTAGCAATCAACTTGGCCGATCTTACGGCGACTGAATCATTTAAGTTATAAGTGAAAACGACCTGACCATTATTTAAGTCTTGTGAGTAGTCATTGGCATCATCTTTAAACTGAACCTCAAACCCCTTCATATCAACAAGGTTTTTTCCATCTACTGAAACGGCCGAAATAACGACTGAAGATCTCTCTTGTGACGACATCTTTCCATTCACGAAACCCTCTTGAGGAGTTGTGTCTTCAGGAGCTGTTACCGCATTTGAGTATTCATTTTGTGCAGCTTGAACCTGTGGAGTTGCTGCCTTCTTTACTTCAGCTGGTTTCTTCACTTCTTGTGTCTTCACTGTATTAACAGTGACTACAGGTGAAACTGCTGAGGCCTTTGAGTAGTCAAAACTTAAAAGATCACTGACTGCAATCTCTTCTACTTTATCCACATCTTGAGTGTGGATAACTTCAGGGGCGATTGTTTGAACTTTTTCATCGGCCAAGATCACTTCTGTTTTTTGCTCTTCAACTGGCTTTGCTTCATCTTGATAATCATAAAGAATTAGATCATCTTCAACCGTTACAGTAGAGGCCAGAGATGTTGAAATCTTATCTTCAACTGCCTGGGCCGGAGCTTCTGCAACCGCTAGCTTAGTTTCAACAGGTAAAGCGATATCATTATATAAGACAGCATATTGAATTGAAGTAGATTCAAATTTCACTTCAGATAAATAATTATGGATAGTCGAAACTGGAAGCTCTTTATTAACGACGTGAGTTTTCCACACTAATTTCTCAGGGGTCGTCTCAATAGGTTTGGCCACAATTAGCTCTGGCTTCATCTCAATTTTTTTAGCTGCTGTCACAACAAGCTTGGCATGTTTCAGTGACTTCACTTCTTTAATTTTAAATGTCTCAGCGTTTTTGATTGTTTCTTTTTCGATTTTAATCGGAGCTGCTGCTGCCATCCAATTTAACTGTGGTGGCTCAGGTGAAAAAAGCGAAATATCAGGCAGAGAAAACGAGATAGATTCAGTGGGAACAAAAGATAATTTTGCCACAAATGCAAACAGACCCAAATACAGGGCCAACGAAAGTGTTGAGAAAGCGCGGTTAGCAAAATGATTCATCACCCTTTTATTCTAACGGATATTGCGAAATTCTAAAGAGATGAATCTATTGCCTGTTGCTTTTTGATTAGTCAGTGGTATGTGGGGTGTTTTTTTGGTGAGTACTCATGGATAGTCGGGGCAATTTCGAGTGGTCCTATAGGACCAAAAAAACTTCACAATTCTTAAATTAGCAAATTGTTCTCAAAATTGTATCCCGAAAAATTTTTCCTAGTGCAACTCCACATTTAAGTTGCTGATTTCAGAA
>DZBG01000063.1 GCA_022729855.1 Bdellovibrio sp. | reverse complement strand
TCTGAAATCAGCAACTTAAATGTGGAGTTGCACTAGGAAAAATTTTTCGGGTGATCCTATATTGCCTTTTATTGCTGAAAACGTGAACTTCAGGTAACTTCTACCTATGAGACTTTTATTGCAGCGTTATCTAGCGGGCCAATTTATTATGCCACTTATTGTGAGCACGCTGTTTTTTATTTGTTTCATGCTTACTTTTCAGCTTTTCCGAATGACAGAGATGCTGGTGACTCGCGATCTTTCTCTGAGTTTTGTACTCAGCCTTCTAGGGGATATTAGTTTAACCTTTATCCCGATGTCTCTGCCTATTGCAGTGTTTTTCTCGACAATTTATTGTTTGAATAGATTCTGTTCTGATTCTGAGTATATTGCTATGCGTGCCGGTGGAATGACCAAGGGAAGAATTCTCACTCCTTTTCTTTTAACTGCAGGGCTTCTTTCTGTATCTGTGTATCATTTAAATCAAGAAATCATTCCTCATTCGCAAAAAGAATTCGCTCGTAAGATTAACTTATTAATCAGTAGCGGAATGCTAGCGGGCATCAAAGAGGGACAATTTTTTAATGAGATCCCTAATGTCACAATGTTTGCCACTCGGGCCACAAAGTATGGGCGCAATTTAGAAGAAGTATTTCTTCATTTTAAAGAAGAGAAGGGTGATCGTGTTATCCAGGCCGCACGGGGTGAACTCATTCCAGAAAGACATGCAGATAGTGGGCTTGAAAGACTTACATTAAAACTTTTTGATGGAAATATTATTGGAAGAAAAGCAGATGGGGAGATTGAAAAGATTCTTTTTAAACAATATGACTTTCCTGTTTCTCAGAATCAGCTCGATTTAAAAGTCAGTCTTAAAGAGACCATGCTCTCTTCATCAGAGCTTGCTAAGGCCTTAGCGATGACTCCAGAAGAAGCGGAAGCGAAGTATAGATTTAATAAGAAAGATTTATTTAATGCTCGTTATGAATATTGGAGCCGAAAAAATGGCGCGGTAATTTGTTTTATTTTTTGTTTTCTAGGCTTTGCTTTGGGAATCAAAGGAAACAGAGGGAAAGGGGCGAACTCCGGCCTCATTGGGCTTATTTCGTTGATTATTTACTACGCATTATTTTTCTCACTTGTGAGTTTAGCGAGAAAAGGAAGTATCCCCATGCCTGTGGCGGTCTTTGTACCAACGCTGGTTCTGGCAGGCATAGGATTTAGATACTATTCAAAACTAGACTGGCAGTCTTAGTTTTCTTCTTCTTTTAATTGATCTTCTTCTAGTTTCATACGCTTCATATATTCCTCACCAGTGTAGAGGATATCGTCTTTTGCTTTTGGGAAAAGAGGAAGGTAGTACTGACTATTATTTGACTCTGGGAAAATTAAACTTTTTACTCCCGATTTCGAATCTGCACCAATTAATTTATTGTTATAGAAAATTTTTGTGACACGAACATTTCCAAGAAAAATTCTAAGTTGTGTTCCTTGAAGGAAAAGATCTTTTCCTTTTTCGATAATAGCACTCTCAATGGGACGCTCATCAACTTTATAACTAAGCCAAGTATTCCCATCAGTCGCACGAATATAAACATTTTGAATAGATGAATTCATTTTGCTTTTGATGTCAGCGGGAAGAAGTTCTTCGTTATCATTTTCGGGAGCATCTGGTAGGAGAGTATATAATTTATTACGAACTTTTCTGAAATCTACACTTGGAAAATTTCTTACTTTTTCAGGAACTATTTTTTCAACTAATTCTTCTTTCTTCTCTTCTACTTTAGCTACGACAGGTTCTTCTTTTTTCTCTTCTACTTTCACTGATTCGGCAGCTGCAGTAACTTCTTCTTCTTTTACTTCAGTTTCTTCAGTTGTTTCTACTTTTGGTGTCGCAGGCTTCTCATTGAGAAGAGCGGCACTCGATTCAAAAGTCGGTCCTAAGTCTTGTTGTTTGCTGGCATCTACTTCATCTTTAATGACCGATGAAACAATTTGGTAACCACCAACAATAGCGATGACTACAATTCCAAAGATGGCGAGTGGGAGAAGTGATTTTGAGCTCTCAAGAACATTTTTACTATTCTCGATAACTTTGTGAGGTGCTTGCTCAACTTCAACAGGTGTTGCTGATTTGGTATTCTCTTGGGCCTTAAAATTATGAGTATGATTGAGGGCCGGAAATGCTTTACCTACAACTTGGTAGTAAGTGTATTCCATTTTTGAATGAACTTCATCTCTATCGAGTCCTAGTGTTTTTGAATAACTAGTCACAAAGCCTTTAATATAAGCAGGGCTTGGCAGACCGTTATAATCATTGGCCTCAATAGCTCGAAGGATACTGAGATTAATCTTTGTTTTTTGAGAAATTTTTTCAAGGGTGAAGTTTTTGGCCAGTCTTCTTTCTTTCAGGAATTCTCCTAAAAGTTGAACAGGACCTTCACCACTTGAATTATTTGAATCAGATTGTTCGATCATCATGAGCGATATCCTTTTTAGAACTCGGGCGACTCCATCTTAGAGCCGTTTGCCTGAAATGTTGGAGTACTGTTGTTATTATGTTTTGTTTCTAAATGACTAATATTCATTAATTTCATTCGTGCTTTCGCGGCATATTCTGATTTCGGGAAACGAGAATCGATCTCACTGAGCTTAATTCTTGCATCATCAAACTGTCCCATCTCAATGAGAGTGAGAGCTTGGTAATAAGTAGGTGAGGGATCTTGATAGCATACTCCAAGAGATGCATCCTTAAATGAACGAAGTGCTTTTTTAAACTGTCTGTTCTGGTAGGCAAAAACACCAAGTTTGAAATGACTTGGGCAATAGCTACTGTCCTCTGCAAGAGATTTTTTGAAAAAGTCTTTGGCCACAGCAGTTTGATTTTTCTTTAAAGCAACGATACCAAGATTATAATAAGTAATTGTTTGTTTATCGTAGAGTAAATCTGAGAGAACTTCTTTAAGAAGAGTTTCTGCGCGATCATAATTTTCTTCTTTCATCGCAATGGCAGCAAGATTTGAGCGGGCATCTGTATTTTTTGGATCTATATCAATAGCATGTTCGATTGTTTTAACAGCAAGATCACGGTGACCTTTTAAATAATAGGCCATTCCAAGATTATTGAGAATTTTTGGATTAGCAGGATCAATCTCTTTGGCCTTTGTGAGAAATTGAAGGGCCTCAGTATACCTTTTATCAACTAAACACTGAGTTCCAGATGTGTAATAGAGTTCGGCTTTTTCAGACATGGCGACTTCTTTCTTACTTGCACATGAGGCCAAGATCAAAAATAAGCTAAAAACAATAAACTTCTGAAGCATAAGCTCCTCCGTATAAAAAGATACAATACATCTATTCTAGTAAGCTCGACTCAGAATTGCCACTGTTTCAAAGTGAAAGGTACTAGGAAAAAAATCAAAAAGATTAAGTTTTTCAAGCTTATATTTATTTCCAAGAGATTTGAGGTCTCTGGCCAGAGTGTGTGGATCACAACTGACATAAAGAATCGTTTCAGGATTAAATGCCTGAGTCCATTCCTCAAGATTTTTTACACCTGATCTTGGGGGGTCAAAAATCAAAAGATTTGGGACAAAATTCAGTGCAGATTTGACCGTGGCCACAGCATTTTCATGGAAAAGATCTTGAGATAAAAATTCAGCTTCAGTTGGTTTATTATAATAATCAACGACAAATCTTTTTTTGTATTTTAGAGAAGATGAGATATTCCCATTCCCACCGAAAAGATCGAGAACTTCATAGCTATCCTTATGAAATTGTTGAGGAATCCAAGCTTTCATCAGTTCGTTCATCTCGCTATAAACCTGAGTGAATCCACCTTCGGCATAAGACTTATTCCATGCCAAACTCACTTCATTATCTTTCAGATAAAGCTCTACATGACCTTCTTTCTCACCGGTTCGACTCGCTAGTTTAATCCACGATTCATTTTGGTAGAGATTTTTAATCTGTTCACGAATTGGCCCCAAGGGCAGCAGGCATGAAGGAACTTCAATAATTTTTGTACTCTGCGATTTGTGAAAACCAAGTTTGTTAGCATTAAGATCATAATGGAGTTGAACTCTATTTCTATAATCGACTCTTCTTGGTGCCGGATGAAGGTCAATCAGCTGGCCTGGCCAATCTCTAAATATTTTACCTAGACTCTCTTTTTTGAAATTGAGCTCATTTTCATAACTAGTATGGAGGTAGTGACAACCTGAGCACTGCCAGAAGTGAGGGCAGGGCGACTTCTCTCTTATGCTAGAGGGCTGAGTCACCTTTATTAAATTAGCAAACTGGACTTGCTTTCGTTTACGAGCGACTTCGGCGTCACCTTCTTCACCAGGTAAAGTTTTAGCAATAAAAGTTATCTGCTCACCTATTTTACTAACGCCTTGGCCCATAGGGTCTAGTGTTTCGATTTTAAACGGAATTAATGACTTCTTATGCATGAATAAATCCAGTAAAATAATACCAATGGCAAATATATTTTTGGGCCGCTTACCAGTTCTCCTTGAGATATTTGGAAACGGTTTTTTTGTTTTAGTTTATACCTTGTTCCGTTCTAAGAAAGCGCCAGCTTTTTTGGAACATCTTGCTGTGAACTCAATCTTAGAGTGGGCTACTTGGCTCGTGCCTCTTGTATTGGCCTTTTCATTATTGTCGCACTTTATTAAGAGTGATTCTATAGAAGATTTCTTTAGACGTTATATTTTTTCTCTTATTATTTTTGTTCCGGTTGTTATTACTGCCGGCGATATTGAGTTCACTTATTGGCTGTCTGCAGTCCATTTGTTCTCAACAGTCATCTCTATTAGTGAGAAGAAAAAAGCACAATCAGTTGTAGATGAAATTGGAAGTAGTTTCCTTTTCAGACTTAAACTAGACCCAGCTCAGGTAGTGATTTTATCTTTTGGCGGGGTTATTCTAACTGGCGCTCTTCTCCTTGTTCTACCGATTTCGGCTGCCACAGGAAAAACAATTCCTTTCATTGATGCCTTATTCATGTCGACTTCAGCTACATGTGTGACAGGCCTTGGAACTGTTTCACTCACTAATGACTTTAGTGTTTTTGGCCAATTAGTCATTATGACCTTATTTCAGATTGGTGGTTTGGGAATTATGACCCTTTCTTCATCAATGGCGATTATTATGGGAAAAAACCTCGCGATGAAAGAGCAGGTTATTATGCAAGATGTACTTGATACATCTAGCTCTCAAGAACTTTTGAATCTCATTATTGATATTATTCGATTCACATTTTTGATCGAGTTTATTGGGGCCATTCTTTTAACCATTGGCTTTTATCAAGAAGGACTTGAAATTGGTCAGTCACTCTATTTTGGTTTTTATCATGCCATATCTGCTTTCTGTAATGCGGGCTTTGCCTTATTTGATAACAGCTTAGAGGAATTTAAGTTTATTCCCATCATCCATTTTACAATCGCTGTTCTCATTACCTTTGGTGGTCTTGGTTTCGCTGTGATTCAAGATATAAAAGAAACTGTCATGATTCGTAAACGTGGATGGCAGGATCTCTCTGTTCATACAAAGATTGTGCTTACGACGAATTTCTCTCTCGTCGTCATCGGAACGATGTATCTTTTCTTTGGAGAGTTTCTTCACTCATTTGCAGAAATGAGTATGTGGGAGAAGTTTCAAGTCTCATTTTTTCAATCTGTCACAACAAGAACCGCAGGATTTAATAGCGTCAATTTAAATACCCTTCATCCGCATTGTATCTATATGATGATATTACTTATGTTTATTGGTGCTTCTCCTGGTTCAACTGGTGGTGGTGTGAAGACGACAACTTTCGCCATTTTACTTCAGTCTGTAAAAGCAACACTTCAGGGTAAGAGACATGTGCAGTTCTTTGAACGCACAATACCGGCCCAAACAGTTGTGAAGTCGATTGCTATTTTCATCGTGTCTCTTATTATTGTGAGTCTCTGTATCCTATTAATGATGAGAGTTGAGCCAGATAAAAACTTTCTGGCCCTGTTTTTTGAAGTTGTTTCTGCCTTTGGTACGGTTGGGTTAAGTTTGGGGATTACTCCTTTTCTAACTGCTGTAGGAAAATTTGCACTAGTTGTTTTAATGTTTATCGGACGAGTAGGTCCTCTTACTCTTGTTCTGGCCGTTGGATCTAAAGTGATTCTGCCAAACAGAGTGGACTACCCAGATGGTAAGGTTCTTATTGGATAAAATGAGGTTATCTCTATGATTATTGCAGTGATTGGGCTCGGTACATTTGGCGCCAAAACAGCTATGCGACTTTACGAAAAAGGAGCTGAGGTTCTTGCGATTGATTCAAACCCAGAGCTTGTAGATAAAATTAAGGACAAGGTTAGTCATGCTGTTTGCATTGATGTAACTCAAGAGCGTCCTCTCCGTGCGATTAATATCTCGGATGTTGATACGGCGGTGATTGCCATCGGTGATAATATTGAAATGAGTATTATGGCCGTGGCCCAGTTAAGAAAACTTGGAGTTGGGCGAGTGATCGCTCGTGCAACGAGTGCACTACATGAACACGTACTGCGTGAGATTGGAGCTTCTGAGATCATTAAAGTAGAAGAAGAGATGGGTGAGATTGTTGCTTCTAAAATTGCCGCTCCTCACGTTCTTCAGCGTTATAATTTTGCAGCAGGATATTCAATTGTTGAGTTAAAACTCGGAAAACGTTTTGAGGGTAAAACTTTAGTTGAATCACAAATCAGACAAAACTATTCATTAAATATTGTGGCCCTTCAAAAACGTGTTCCTTATATCACTGAAGAAGGAAAGGCTGCCTACCGTGTGGTAATTAACGATTCACCACTTCCAATGGATGTGATTGAAGCGGATGATATTGTGGTGTTAGTTGGTAGTGAAAAAAACTTTGATAAACTATTCCAAGAGCTAGAAGAAGGTTAATATGCATTTATCACTTAAAAGAAGAATTGCCGCGAGTTTTATTATCGCCAATTTTGTTGTCCTTGTTATGGGATTCACTGTTTTCTTCTTTCTTGATTCTTTAAATACAAAGATTTCATCGATTACAACTAATTCAAACAAAATTTCATTATTAACTGATGAAGTTCGAATCTCTGCCGTTTCAATTTTAAAAATGCAGAAAAAGATTTTAACCACACCTCCTTCAACTGAAGATCTGCAGCGTCTTGAGACTTTATGTGAAGGATTTCAGTCACAGCTTCAGCGCTTAGATACTTTTTATACTGAAGTTGAGGCCAAAAAAATCATCTCAAAAATGCAAGGTTATGTTGATGCCCTAAAAACAATCGTAGGTAAGACCTCGTTGTTTTATCGAGATAAGGCCGGGCTCTCTACAGTGAATGAGCTGACAGATAAAATTCTTGAGGCTTTTTCTGAATTTCAAGATATTCAGTATTTTCAAAATGAGCAGCGAGACAAGCAAGTAAGATCAATTATTGGTGAAACTCGCCGAAATATGTTGATAACTCTTATTATTACTTTTCTTGGGACAATTCTTTTATCGCTTATTATTCCTGGAAAAATTGCGATGCCGTTTAAGAAAATTAACGATGCCGTTCGTGAGCTTCAAGACTGTAATTTTGATGTTTCAATTTATTATAATCAAGAAGATGAGATCGGAGAGTTAGCGAGAGAGCTCAATAAGATGATTACCAGTATGAAGAAATTTGAACAGCTTCGTCAGGATCGTATTTCAGTTGAGCATCGAAAGTTTGATACTTTGGCTAATATGGTTCGTAAAAACATCATTATTTCTAACGCGAAGAGTGAAATTATTTATATGAATAACACGATGTATTCTCTTCTTGAGATGCAGTCTGACGATGTTATGAATAAAAATGTGAATGAAACTCTTATCCCTGATTCCATTATTGATACCTTTGAGACAGCGATTAAGCGCCGCTCAAAAATTGAAAATGCTGATATTATTGTACCAAGACGCAAGAAGATCTTAAATCCTGAGACAAACGAGTATGAATTCGAAGAGTCAGAGGAGCCATTTAGTGGATACGCTAACGTTATTCCTATTCGCGCCAAAGAATCTAATCTGGATTACTACATGATGATTATCTCTAAAGAGGTCTTTGTTTAACGCATAGAATAGTGTAGGATTGACCCCTAATGACAAGGGGTCAATTGCACTATGGATATCAATCAAATCCGCAACTTTTCTATTATCGCCCATATCGATCACGGTAAATCTACTTTGGCCGATCGTTTGATCGAAGAATGTAAGGCAATTACTAATCGTGAAAAAACTGATCGTCTTCTAGATAACATGGATCTTGAAAAAGAACGTGGGATTACTATTAAAGCACAGACAGTAAGGCTTCAATATAAAGCGAAAGATGGAAAAACTTATTTTTTCAATCTTATCGATACTCCGGGGCACGTAGATTTCACTTATGAAGTTTCACGCTCACTTGCTTCTTGTGAAGGGGCCCTTCTTATCGTTGATGCTTCTCAAGGAATTGAGGCCCAAACTCTTGCTAACGTTTATATGGCGCTTGAGAATAATCTTGAAATCCTTCCTGTGATTAATAAGATTGATCTTCCTCACGCTGATCCTGAAAAAGTAAAAAAAGAAATTGAAGATGTTATTGGGCTAGATGCTTCGGAAGCACCACTTGTCTCTGGAAAGTCTGGTATTGGTGTGGATATTCTTCTTGAGGAGATCGTAAAGCGAATTCCTTGTCCAACGGGGAAAGCTGAAAATCCACTTCAGGCCCTCATTTTTGACTCTTGGTTTGACCCATACAGAGGTGTAGTGGTTCTAGCGAGAATTATGGAAGGAAAAATTTCTGTAAAAGATAAAATTAATTTTAAATTTTCAGGAATGGATCATGAAGTGATCAAGCTTGCTGTGAGTTGTCCTTTCTATTTAGAAGTGGATTCACTTGCTGCTGGTGAAGTAGGAATGTTTATCTGTGGAATCAAGACTGTTCGAGATGTAAAAATCGGGGACACAATTGTTCATAGTTCTAAAAAAGATACAACTCCTTCTCTTCGTGGATACAAAGAAATTAAGCCCATGGTATTTTGTGGAGTTTTCCCTGTGGTTTCTGAAGAGTATGAATTACTTAAAGAAGCTTTAGAAAAACTTGCCCTGAATGATTCATCTTTTACGTATGAACCAGAAGTTTCTCAAGCACTAGGATTTGGATTCCGTTGTGGATTCCTAGGGCTTCTTCATATGGATATTATTCAAGAGCGTCTTGAGCGTGAGTTCAATCTCTCTCTCATCTCTACAGCTCCTTCATGTAATTACGAAATTTTTCTTAATACTGGAAAATCATACATGATTGATAATCCATCTAAGATGCCTGATCCTAGTCATCTAGATATGATTAAAGAGCCAACAGTTAAACTTTCAATCCACTTACCAAATGAGTACGTGGGAAGAATTATTAAACTATGTGAAGAGAGACGCGGATTACAGCAGGCGATTAACTATATTACTGAAGATCGCGTTCAACTTATTTATATTCTTCCTTTATCAGAGATGATGTTTGATTTTTATGATCAGCTGAAGTCTCTTTCAAAAGGTTATGCCTCAATGGATTACGAGCTTCATGAATACATGGAGTCGGACATGGTGAAGCTTGATGTTCTTCTTAATGGGGATAAGGTCGATGCTTTATCAGTGATTACGCATAGAAGTACATCTCATCAAAAAGGTAAGGATCTTACTCACCGTTTGATGAAGGTTATTGATCGTCAGCAGTTCGATATTGCGATTCAAGCCGCTATTGGAGCAAAGATTATTGCTCGTGAAACAATTAAGGCCCTTCGTAAGAACGTTCTTGCTAAATGTTACGGGGGAGATGTTTCACGTAAGCGTAAACTTCTTGAGAAGCAGAAAGAAGGGAAGAAGCGTATGAAAATGGTCGGGAATGTTGAAATTCCTCAAGATGCCTTCTTGGCAGTCCTCAAGGTTGAAGAGTAGAATATTCCATATGTTAGATATAGTTCATGACCATTTAGACCAAGTCCTCTCAACCTACACTCAGGGCCAGTACTTTGATAATCTCAAAGAAGCCAAAGAGAAGTATTTCTCTATTACTGGAAAGTTTGATGAGGATAAAGACGAGTTTGAATCTCGCATGAATTGCTTTAATGATTGGTATATCTTTCAATACCGTCATCCTGATGGATCAAAAGTTATTGAAGATTATATTCGTAGTAATCAAATTGAAGAGGAGCTTTCGCAGTCTCTTCTTAATGTGAATCATTCTCTTTTTGAATTCTCAAAAGTGAATTTCAGAAAACAAATTGTTCTGAAAGATATCCTCCATGATGAAAAGATTGTTTTAGTTAAGAGTCATCCAAATATTGGTTTAATGGAAAATGATCTCTTCACAGGAAGAGTGGTTAAATTTAAAGGAGAGTACTATCTCCTTCGTGGTGTCTGTACCCTTCCATCATCAGTGAAGAGTATTTTAAAGAAAGAATCAAAACGTGTTCGCAAAATGAATAGTTTTGATGAAGAGCTTAAGTTTTTACTTACCCTTGAAAATTACAAAACTAAATCAACTCATTACTCACACATCGATCCGAGTAAGATCTTCATTTTCAGCTAAATCTTTTTTGGCCGTTCCAAAAAGATAGGGAATGATTCCAAAGATATTTACTACCATCGTCAGTACAAAATAAAGATTGAATAATGAGGCTCCATTCGTGAGCCCAGTCATTTCAAAAAGTTTTTGAAAAATGGCATGTCCTACACCTAGACCACCTGGGGCCACAGGCAGGGCCAGAGTCATAAGTCCGATTGGGATAAAACACAGAGCATGAATAAAATCTAGTTTATCATCCACAAATGGTGAGATGAGTGACCAAAAAATAAGTACGCCAATAAACTGAACAACTAAAGATATGGCGACGGCTTTAATGAGTTGAGAGCGAATCTCACCAAGATCAGACCAAAGATTAATGATCTTATCAAATACGCGGTCCATTCCAATTTTGAGTTTTACTAGTTGAAGAATTCTCTCGATGGGTCTGTGACAAAAAAAGAAGACCACCATTGAGAAGATAACAATTGAGACTAAAATGAAATTCATTCGAAGGAGTTGATGAAATCCTTCATCTGAACTAGTCATCGCTGTGCCAAAAATAATAGAACTCATTCCTACTAGTAAAATCAGTCCGGCCAGCCCCATTAAGCGATCAATAAAAATCGACGCAAAAATAAACTTCTTAGAAAGTGTTTTATCGTATTTTTGAACATAAAGAATTTTGACTAAATCCCCACTGACACTACCTGGAAGAACGCTGCTGAAAAACTGTCCAATCCATGTGATTTTAATGAGGCCTTTTAAAGGGACAATTTTTGTGGTTCTGGCCCCAAGAATTAGCTTCCAGCGCCAAGAGATAATGAAAATATTTAAAACTGCGAAGAAGACCGAACTCAGAACCGCCATAGGGTAGTCTTTAAGTTCAAGTAAGAGCTTGAAATCTAGCTTCCCAGACCGAATAAGCCAAAAAATCAGGGCCCCCGAAACAGCAAATTTAGCAAAATTGATTATCATTTTTTTGGCCATAGACGCCCATCTTAGATTAAAGTGGGCCCTATGAAAATAGCCGCAATTCAAATTCAGTCAGTTTTAGACCCTCAGCATAATCTTAAAGTCATTCGTGAAATGATTAAAGAGGCCAAGTCTCAAGGTGTTGAAGCCGTTTTTCTTCCTGAAGTATTTTATTCAATGTCTGATGGAACAAAACCGACTCCTTATTTAATTGAAGACGGTAATGAGCATTATAAAAATATTCAAAAACTTGCGACTGAATCAAGAGTTTATTTATTAGGTGGATCTGCTGCCACTTCAGTAGATGGGAAAGTTATTAACCGTAGTTTCAATTTTGATCCATCAGGAAAAGAAATTGCACGCTACGATAAAATGAATCTGTTCTCTTGTGATTTATCTAAACATTCAAGCAATCAGATCATTGATGAAGCTCGAGTTTATACGGCAGGAAATAAACCTGCGATGGTTCAAGTTGAAGATTTTAAAATGGGGATCAGTATTTGTTTTGATCTTCGTTTTCCTGAACTCTTCCGTTATTACTCATCTCACGGTTGTGAACTTTTAACTATCTCGTCAGCCTTTACTGTTCCAACTGGAAAAGCTCATTGGCATACACTGGTTCGTGCACGTGCAATTGAAAATCAAAGTTATGTGGTGGCTTGCGGACAATGGGGTGTTCATAACGAAAAGATGAAGACTTTTGGTCATTCACTTATTGTTGATCCGTGGGGAGAAGTTTTAGCTGATGCAGGAGAAGGCGAGAAGATTATTTATGCTGAGCTTTCTAAGGATCGTTTAAAGCATGTACGCGAAAGACTTGATGTACTTCGCGATCCGCTTACATATAAGGATTAGTTCCTGTCTCGTGATCAGTGACATCAACAACATCAGTAATATCTGGGAAGTTTTGTTTCACTAGTTGATCAATCCCACCTTTGACAGTGACTTTTGAGCTTGAACAACCGTGGCATCCACCCTTCATTTTAATGAATAAAATATTATTATCGACGTCCACGATTTCAACATTTCCCCCGTGTTGGGCGAGAGCTGGGCGAACTTGAGTATCAAAAAGTTTTTCTAATTGAGCAATCATAGGACTAGTTTATCACATATTAGCTTGGTATTGACCACGAAAGTCGCGGTAGAGGGCTTGAATATTTTTGGGGGCATGATCGCCAGTGCTGAAAGGTGGTACCCATGTGAGACTTTCTATCTTTCCTTGAGCATTAACTTTCCATATCTTACCTTCACCTGGTGCTCCTGCATAAAAATAGGCAGGTTTACTTGATCCAGCTGAGTCAATACCTACTTGAACGAGAGTAAGTTCTTTAAAGTCAGGGTCCTGAATTTCTTTAGGCTCATGGTATGTCAGAGTTGCACTCCAAAGAACTTCATCGCGAAAACTTAAAGCAAGTTCTGATTGGTCTTCGAAAATATAAATCCATTTTTGATTATCGCTTGCCGTAGGAAGGCCAATGACTTTTTTAATAGAGTCCGCATTCATTCCAAGAACGATAGGGAATTTTTCAGTATGCGATAGCGAATCTGGCCTAAAAAAATAGGCACCAATCATGATGAGTGGAATACTGAGAAGTGAAAGAAACCATTTCATTCAAGAATTTAAACATTTTTGGCCATTGTTTGTCTAATTTAATTCTTTTAACACCTTAACGAGCTCGTCTAGGCCCTGTGGCTTAAATAAAACTTGGTGAATCCCATCATCTATTAGCTGCTGAGTATTAGTTAATGACTCACCCGTGAGAAGGATAAAGGGGATGGATTTGTTCTCTTTTTTCATCAGTTGAAAGAGTTCATATCCTGAAATTTTCTTCATATGATAATCGCAAACAATAATATCAACATCGTTTGTTTTTAGAAAATTCTGAGCAAGTTCGGCTGATGTAAAAGTATGAACTTCATGCCCTTCACGGCCAAGCATGAACTTTAGAATAATACAGATGTCGAGTTCATCATCAATGATTGCTACTTTCATATAATAAAATCTCTCGGTAGACGAACAGTGAAACGAGTATTTTTTGAAGAGGGGTCATAAAAGATCTCACCTCGATGATTGGCCATAATATTTTTGGCAATGCTAAGCCCAAGACCTGTCCCACTTCCAAATCTTTTTGTGGTGTAGAACGGTTGAAACATTTTATCGACAGTTTCTTGGGAAATACTCTGCCCCGAATCAGTCACAGAGACTTCAATATAATCTGGAACTTCTTGAGTCGTTACTTGAATCCAAGGTGACTCGGAGTCTTTAACAGCATCAAAGGCATTCATAATGAGATTGAGAAAAACTTGTGAGAGCTCTACTCGTCGACAGGTGATAAATTTTTGAGTTCGTAAATCAAGCTTCAGTTCAACTTCGTTAATTTTGAATCTTTCTCGACAAAGAGTGAGTGCCATATCTAGAACTTCTGTGACTCTCACTTCTTCAAAGGGATCGCGGGCGCCATCTCTTGAAAAATCTCGCAGGCCTGTAATAATTTTAGCCGCTCGAGAGGCTGCTTGTTTTATTGTTTCTATCGCCTGGACAACAGTCTCATGATTCATCTGTTCAGAATTAAGTTCTTCTTCAATCATGCGAATGAATCCAAAAATAATAGTGAGAGGATTATTTACTTCATGGGCCACCCCTGCAGCAATCTCTCCGATCGAGGCCAGCTTTGAGGACTGAATCGTTTTCTTTGTTTCTTCAACGAGATTGCTCTCCATTTTTTTGATTTCATGGATATCAATCAAGGAGCCTAGTAGTCTTTTGGCATTATTATTATTATCAGTAACTAAAAATGTATGAGTTTGAAACCAACGGTATTCGCCAGACTTTACTCTTAGTCTTAATTCACCTCGATAAGGTGTCATCTTCTTTTTGATAATATCGTAAAACATTTGTCTTAAAAGATAGAGATCATCTGGATGAACTTCTTTTTCAACAAATTCTTTAGAAGGACTAATCTCTCCGGTTTCATAACCAAAGAGTTCATATGTTTTTGGTGACCAATAAACAAATTTTTGAGACACATCAACCCAGTCCCATACTCCGGCATCAATCCCTTTTAAAACATACTCAAGCCTTTCAATGAGAAGTTTAAGTTTTTCTTCTCCAGCTTTTTTTTCAGTAATATCATAACTAATAATAATAAATTCTTTAAGCTTTCTAGCATCGAGATCTTGAACAGGGGTAATAGTCATATCGAGCCAATAATACTCCCCATTTTTTTTCTTATGACAAATTTCACCACGCCATTTTTTATTTCTAATAACTTCTTGAAAAAGATCTGAATAAAAAGACTGTCCTGTCCGAGCACCTATGACACAAAATCGGTCTTAATTTAAGTCAATAAA
>DZBG01000169.1 GCA_022729855.1 Bdellovibrio sp. | reverse complement strand
TTATTGCATGCTCCCTCATATGGATGAAGGTTGGCAAATGAGGACACGCCCTAGACTGATGAGAAAGTAGTCCTTAGATCGTTTAAATTTTTCATGCATTATATATCTCAAATATTTTGAAAATTATATATGTAGTAAAGTGATCCAACACTAACCAGAATCCATAGAGCCGTACCAAATATAAAGGGTCTTATCCCAACTTTTTTAATCTTATCCAATCTGAAGGTTAGGCCAATTAAAAACAGAGTAATAGCAAATCCCTGTTTGGAGAGATAAAGAAAAATATCCTTGCAATTGTTCAAAGGCCCTATAAAGGTAAAGGCCAAGGAAAGAGCTAGGAAGCCAAAGATAAACCAAGGAATCGGAACTCGTTTATCCTTTTTTGATAAAGCAACGCTGAAAATTAAAGTGATGGGAATAATCCAAAGAGCACGAGTTAATTTAACTGTTGAGGCTACTTGTAATGCCCTTTCACCATAGATAGAAGCGGAAGCAACAACTGCACTGGTATCATGAATAGCAAGAGCAGACCAAAGTCCGAATTGATCTTGGGTTAAAGATAGATATTCTCCAACGGAAGGGAATATAAAGACGGACACAGCATTAAGTAAAAAAACGATTCCTATGGATATCGTTACTGCAATTGAATCCGCTGAGAGGACTGGGGATAAGGCCGCAATAGCACTCCCTCCACATATAGCTGTACCCATTGTGATTAGTGTTCCTTGAGTCCTATCGAGTTTCAACAGTTTGATACCTAAATATCCAAATAAAAAAATTATAGAAATAGAGAACAGGGTTATGAGAACACCTTCAGCTCCCTGTTTAAGAACATGATTAAAGTTTAACGCCGACCCAAGAAGGATGACACTAATTTGTAAAAGTCTAGAACTCAGAGATTTGGCCTTTTGATGAAGTGGGTTTGAAGACTTCAAGAAAAGTGAGAATACAATTCCTGCGAGTAGCGACCATTGAGGTGAAATGTTTAACATTATAACCGATCCTTGTCTGATGGGTTATCATAGGGGTGAAGTAAATATGGGTCAAACCAAAACATTTTTATTATGTCATTTCTTCGTAATGGCAGACACTTACGCCAAGACCTACTCAATCCATCCCTTGAATAGATTGCGACCCGGTTGAATTTATGGTTAAATGATTTTATGGATACAAATAAACTAAGGGACGATTATTTTGGAGAATGCTCACAATTGTTTAAGATACTCAGCTCCCCTGTGAAATTAAAACTTTTGAACTTTATTTCTTTTTCTCCGCGAACGGTTGAAGATTGTGCTGCTAAATTTGATCAGTCAGTACAAAACACATCGTTACATTTAATCTCCCTAGCTAAAGCGAAAATCCTTGAAGTTAATCAAGTTAAAAACTTTCGCTACTATTCACTTTCATCTAATCTTGTAACTGAATTCGTCACTCAAGCACTTCTCATTAATCCCAAGTCACTTTTGCCTTCGGATCTTCTTTGGAATAATTCTTCAGAGAAATTGATCAATGATTTTAAAAACTCCAAACTTAAGATTGTTGATTTGAGAAGTTTTGAAGAAACTAATTATATCCCTTTTCCCGGATCAGTCGTCTTTGATGGTCCACTTACAAATATCTTGGACTTTCTAAAATCCTATACAAAAAAAGAACAACTTATATTTATGTGCAAAGGAAGAATGTGTGAGCGACTGGCCAAAGCGGTTCAGGAGGCAAAACGAGCGAATTATAAAGTCAAAGCACTGGCACTCTCTGCTCATGAATTAAGTACGTTTTCTAGGTGCTTAAATTACTAGAGGGTAATCGATGCGGATTTATTTCTTGTTAATTCTCACTGTATTGGTCCTCATTGGATGTACTCATCAACTAAGAAGAAAGCTTCTGCAGATTTGCATGGTCATTTCCATGAACAACTTGAGATGTTTTTTGGGGGAGATGAGAGTGGGTCTTGCCTAAAGAATAACTGGCCTGTCATTTATCCTAAGATTAGTAGCGTCGACCGTAAGGTATCAGTTTTATAACAGTAAGGATATAATTCATAAAAGGATTAAAAATGAAAAAAATGTTAGTCGCTCTCTCCATGATTCTCACTTTCGCTGTGAATGCAAAAAGCTTAAATGTTGTCTTAGAAATGACCAGTGACGAAACTAAGAACTGGGGTATTCTCATGAATAATTTGGAAGGTGTATCACAAAATCTTCCAGATAGTGGCCAAATCGAGTTAGTTCTTCATGGTGGCGGAGTCGGTTTAGTTCTAAAAAAGAATAATTATGAGATGCAAAAGCTCAAAAACTTTTCAGAGAAGAGAGTACGAATCGTCGTTTGCGAGAATACCATGAGACGAAAAAATATTAATAAATCAGACCTGTATGATTTTGTTAGCACCGTTCCGGCCGGAATAGTAGAAATTGTAAAAAAACAATCTGAAGGCTGGGCTTACGTTAAAATTGGTGATTAAGGTGTAGCGAGATATGCTCTCGCCACACCTTAAGTTATTTATTTACTCTGTGAAAAATACCAGTCTGTGACTTTGTATTCAGATTTCATTCTATCATCTGCTTCTTGAGTTGTTTTTGGTGGTGGGATGATACAAGCTTCACCAGGTCTCCAACCTTCTGGAGTTGCGTAACCAGAACTCTGGCTTTCCTGAAGTGCCTGTACGAGACGATAGATCTCATCAATTGATCGTCCGTTTGACATTGGATAGTAGACCATTGCTCTCATAATTCCTTTTGGATCTATGATAAAAGTTGTACGAACAGCAGATGTATCAGAAGCACCTGGATGGATCATGCCATATGACTTCGCAATGGTCATGCTTAGGTCTTCAATGATCGGAAATTTAATATCGACATTAAATTTTTCTTTGATGCTTCTTACCCATGCAATATGAGCAAATACGCTATCAATTGAGAGGCCAAGAAGCTCCGTATTAATTTTCTGGAAGCTATCATAGAGTCTTGCAAAGCCCATAAATTCAGTACTACATACAGGGGTAAAATCTGCAGGATGACTGAAGAGAATAAGCCATTTTCCTTCATAGTCCTTTAGTTTCTTTTGACCATGCGTCGTTCTGGCGTCAAAATCGGGGGCTTTTTCATTAATACGAGGTAGCTGTGTTACATTTTCCATAAAAATCTCCTTTGTTGTTGTCACATACAGAGATAATAATCGAATAGCACTGCATATTCTAATTCAATTAAGCTATTGAGCTATAGTAAAAACCTATAACCACGACATTAGTAAGTAACTAATACCTATGAACAATTTAGGACGTACGATCTCTTTTAAATACACTATAGAGCGCTATGAGAAATGGAAGAACGATAGATACTCCAACGATGAGAGCATAAAAAAGCTGTTTTATTGTAGACATGGGAACAGTATCGGTAAAATAAGTTATCTGACTCCCGTTATCGAAGGCCAATAAAACTGGAAAATGGGAAACAAAGACTGCCGCAAATATAAATGCGACTTGGAATCCCACAATCACTCTTGAAATATTTGTATGAGATCTTTTATAAGACCAGATTAAGGGAAATAGTAAAAGTGTCGTCATTATAACGGCAAAAATACTTAAGCCATTCCCAAAGATTCGCTCAAGAAAAACTGGCTTCAAGAAAAAAGATGTAAGAAAAACTAGGGCGTGTCCTCATTTAATCATAATCAACTGAAATAATATAAATCCACGG
>DZBG01000062.1 GCA_022729855.1 Bdellovibrio sp. | reverse complement strand
CCTTATGAAGTTATGATGAAGAAAAGTTGCACTAGGAAATGGTAGTTGGGAGAATTTAAAGACCATGAAAATGTTTATATCGATATTGATGAAAATCAACTCCATCTTACTGACAAAAAAACTCGAAAATATTTGAAAACTTCTACTGAGCGAATAATGCAGGGAAGATATTATTTAGTTTTCGAGAGAAAAATGGATAAAAACAAAATGCTTGTTCTATATGGTGATTCTATCTTAGAGAACAGAATTCCTGTCCCAGACAAAATAAAAGTCGATTTTAATCTTAGCTCACTTAAATTTATCTCTCGTGACGAGTCTATTCTTCATTTTGAACTTCAGCTCAAAGAAGAAACGGGAGAGTGGATTAAGACAAGCCTGACTCCAGAAATTATCTTTGATGGACTTGGGCATGTCTCAAAACTCGTTAAAAAAGCGGAGGGAATTTGGCTGTTTTCGGTCACCGCACCAGATGAAAATCAGATAATATATCTTGGGGTTAATATTCAAGGGCAGAGAAAAGAGCATTGGTTGAGATTCCAATATGTTGAGAAGTGATACGGCCACAGCATCACTGGATTTTTCCCACTTTTTCTAATAGGATGGGGGTGTTTATAACATAAGGATGACACGATGCGAGCAACTACTTCTGAAACGAAGGCAGCGAAAAATACTATGCCTGAAACTAAAAAAGCTAATCAAAAATACGATAAAAAATTAGATATCATCAAAAGTCATAAATTATCAAAAGCCGATCTTACTTGGTTTTTGAAAAATGTTTTTATTTCAAGAAAAACTGATGATGCTGAGATCACAATGAAAAAACAAAACAAAGCGTTTTTTCAAATCTCAGGTGCAGGACATGAAGGAATTCTTTCGGCCACTGCTAAAGTTTTAAAACCAAAACATGATTATTTTGTTCCTTACTACCGTGACCGCGCCCTTTGCTTAGGTCTTGGAGTGACTCCTTACGAAATGCTTTGTCAGGCCAATGGGAACACAGGTGACACTGCATCTCATGGACGTCAGATGCCGGCCCACTGGGGAAATGTAAAACTTAATATTGTTTCAAAATCTTCTTGTACAGGAACTCAGTTCCTTCAAGCTTGTGGACTTGCAGAAGCAGGACTTCACTTAAAGAAAATGAAACTAAAAGATTCTCCAATCTATCACGATCAAGAAATTGTTTATACGTCATGTGGCGATGGAACAACTTCTCAAGGAGAATTCTGGGAAGGTGTAACGACAGCTTGTGTAAATAAGCTTCCAGTTCTTTTTATGGTTGAAGATAATGGGTACGCCATTTCTACTCCCGTTTGGATGAACACTCCTGGTGGATCAATTTCTAAAGCTCTTGAGAACTTTCCGGGACTTAAGATTTTTATCACTGACGGAAATTGCCCAATTGAATCTTATGCAACGATGGTTGAATGTGAAAAGTATATGCGTGCAGGAAATGGCCCGGCACTTGTTCATGCGAACGTGACTCGTCCATATTCTCATTCACTCTCTGATGATCATTCTTACTATCGTACAAAAGAAGATCTTGCTAACGAAGCTGCTCTTGATGTTTTTAACTCATTCCCTAAATTTCTTATTGAAGCAGAGCTTTTCACTAAAGATGAAGTGGCTTCAGTTCTCGATGAATGTACTAAAGAAGTTCGCGTTGCCATGACAAAGGCCCTTGAAACAGCATGGCCTGCAAAATCAACTTATATGGATCATCTTTATTCTGAGATTGATCCAACAGGTTCAGCTTTTGAAACTGAAGCAAAGCTTACTGGGAAAGATGATATTCCATTAGCAACAGCAATTAATATGACTCTGAAATCAGAAATTAAGAGAAATCCTTTGATGATGGTATTCGGTGAAGACGTTGCAGATTTTTCTGAAGTAGAAAAGTATGACAATCCTGATCTTAAAGGAAAGGGCGGAGTATTTAAAGTTACTCACGGTGTTCAGAAAGCAGGAAAACCAGGGCAAGTTTTCAACTCACCCCTTGCTGAAGCAAATATTATTGGACGTGCAATTGGGATGGCGATGAGAGGGCTTAAGCCTGTCGTTGAAATTCAATTTTTTGATTATATCTGGACTGCTTATATGCAACTTAAAAACGAGATGGCGACAACTCGTTACCGCTCTGGCGGAGACTTTAAATGTCCTATGGTTATCAGAGTACCAATTGGTGGATACCTTCGTGGTGGGGCCATGTATCACTCTCAATCAGGAGAATCACTCTTTACTCACAATCCAGGGATTCGTGTTGTTTATCCATCGAATGCTCAAGATGCAATCGGGTTACTTCGCACTTCAATCCGCTGTGATGATCCTGTTCTTTTCTTAGAGCACAAGCATCTTTATTACCAAGGTTATAACCGTACAGCTGATCCAGGAGAGGACTTCATGATTTCTTTTGGTAAAGCACGTGTTGTGAAAGAAGGAAAAGATGCAACGATTGTCGCTTGGGGGGCTTTAGTTCAAAAAGCTGTTGAAGCGGCTAAAGAGCTTGAGAAAGAAGGATATTCAATCGAGATTATTGATCCAAGAACAATTGCTCCATTCGATTTTGAAGCAGTTAAAAAATCACTTTCAAAAACAAACAGACTTCTTATTTGTCATGAAGAACATAAGACTTCTGGATACGCTGGAGAAATTGCGGCTCTTGTGAATGAGCAGTGTTTTGAAATGCTGGATGCCCCAATTCTTCGAGTATGTTCTGAAGATGTGCACGTTGCTTACTGCCCTGATCTTGAAGAAGAGATCCTTCCTCAGGTTAGTCATGTTTCAAAAATGCTTCGTAAATTACTAAGTTACTAATCATGATTCAATTTTTATTCGTTCTTCTTTTATCAATAGGGTCGTCCTTCGGGGCGTCCTATTATGATAAAATCTTAGATAAAGATGATCTTCCATTACATCTAGAGCGACATAAGCGTTTGTATTTTATCTCTGGTACCGAAAATACAAAAATGCAGCTAAGTTTAAAATGGAATATCATTAAAGATTCAAATTTTTATTTTGGTTACACTGAATACTTCTTTTGGAAACTGTTTCAAGAATCTTCTTCACCATTTCTAGATATTAATCATAATCCTGAGTTGTTTTATAGATTTCGCTCAGGTGAGGATAAAATGCTTGATGTCGGGACAGAGCATCTTTCAAATGGGAAAGCAGGTGTGGACTCAAGAAGCTGGAATTCGGTGTATCTACGAGGCTTAAAAAAATGGGATAGTAAGTACCAATTTTCAGCTAAGGCCTTTGCCCTTTATGATATTCAAGAGGAAAACAGCGATATCTTTAAATATGTAGGCTGGCTTGATTTGGAATTTTCAGTAAATGAATTTATAAAATCTAAATTTCAAAACAATGAGCTTTTCGTGCGATGGAGACCAGGTGGGAAAGTTGCTTGGAGTGATCGCTATGATACTTTTGAAATTGGTCTAAAAATTAAATTTACAAGTTTCAAAATTTTTCAACATTGCTTTATTAATTATTATAATGGCTTTGCTGAAAACCAACTCGAATACAAGAAAAATGTTCGAGCTCTTCGAGTTGGTGTGATCTTTTAAGATTTTTTAAGAATCAGCATATTTGTCTCAGTATGATTATTTACATACTGAGCAAATGAACTTTCAAATAAGCCCTTCTTTTTTCTTTTAGCAATTATAACTAAATCAGGTCTTTCTGTATTTATATAATCAGCGAATACTTCTTTAGGGACTTCTCCGAACAAACATTTAGAACTGACCATTCCTTTGAAATCAGAAGGTAGTACTTTGTTTGCAATCTCACTAATTTTTTTTACTGTGGAAAGTTCAATCTCTTTTCTGTCACTCTCAATTGGATAGATAAGAGATGAGTTGTTTAACCAATGAGTAAACCTAATTGTGGTAAAAACATTAATGAACTGAATCTCAACACTGTCTCGAAAACTCATCTCTTTTATTGGGGAAAGTAATTCTTCAATATTGTTCTCTGGACTTACAGCAACAATAATTTTTTTTGCAAATGACATTTAAAATCCTTAGATTAGTTTTTTTAGTTCTTCGATCTCTAGTATAATTTCTTCCGGTATATGGGCCCCTGATGAACCCGAAAAATCAAATTCTACGCTTTCTTCATATTCTTTAAGACATTTCTTAGCAAAAGGATCTTTTGGGTATCTTCGTATACACTGCTTTAAGAAAAGATCCCCTGAGCTAAAGAAGTTCTCTCTTTTTAGTCTTTTTTCTATCCATCCGATCCAGTAATTAACTTCTGTAGATTTGGGAGAAGAGTTATTCTCAAATAGGTAATTCGAAAGAAGTCCTGAGGCCAATAATAATTTCAAATCGTGACTATTGTTGTAAGTTGCCTCATTCTCAAGAGGTTGCATTATTGTTTTGATAAAATTATTAAGATCTGTTTGATCTTTAATACCAGTAATAGAAATTCTTTTGATAAATTGATCACTTAAGCCAGATAACCATTCTTTGAGTATTGTTTTAGAAAGTGAAGAGAGATTCTTATTATTTATATACGAAAGTAAAAAGCTCTTTGCTTGTTGACTGTCATGGTTAACTTTTAGATCAATAAGTAAGACTTGCTTAAACGAATTTAAAATATCCGTTTCATCTTTTGATTTTATTTGGTTATCTATGTTTTGTATGAAATTTTTCCTCGCATCAGAATAGCGACGAACAATAAGTTGAGCTATTCCAATGTCATACTTCTTAACAAGCATTGTCGTTTCTATGGTGAAGTGTGAAGAGTTAAAACTGGGACTGTGAGAAGCTGGAATGCGAGTATGGCAATCAATACAAAGAGTAGTAATTTCTCTAAGGCGCCATTGCGTGTAAGTCTTTTTACCTTTTTTGAATGATTGACTGCTGCCCACTAGATATTCATTAATAAGCTTATAAGAAGGAGCAAAAATATCTTGTTTAAGAAGTGATTCATGTTTTACTAACTTGAATGTGCTTTGAAGTTTATCAAGATTTTGTTGAATTATTGCCTCGTTTTTTTTCTCTGTAAACTCAGTAGGAGAAGACATGTAAGGAATAAGGTCAACAAGTGCTGTAAAAGCATTATTCATCTTTTCCACTGGTGATGCAAAAAGACTGTTTGTAGAAAAGATAATCAATATAACTAATAGCCATTTTTCCATTAAGGTTTTCCTTTCAATTGATCATAAATAAATAGACCTGTGGCGAGTGCTCCTGCTGAAAAAATAATTCCTTGATTAAGGGCCTGTTTTGTTTCTATTTCATTACCAGTTGCAGTTAAAGAACTCATAAGAAGAACAGCTGCGGTTAATGTAATAGCAGATGCTGCATCAGAACTTAACGGAATGCTTTTTGGACTATAACTCACAAGCATTGGATAAAAGTTTGTATGTATATCTTCTTCTTTAAACTTAACTTTCCCTAAACTTTTAAGAGAGATCGGGCGGATTGATTCAATGATAAGAATGGGAGTAAAGGTTGTTCTGTTCTCAATTGTTTTAGGCTGGTATCTAATTTTACCTATTATGAGTGCCTCATCTCCGGGGCTTATCGAAGCGAGATCTTTTTTTAACTTTTCATCTTTCATTCCTGTGGCCACAGAGTTTTCTGTTTTAAAAATAACAGAACTATTTTTTATCTCTTTAATACGTGCGAAGATGCGAATTTCTTCCCATTCAGGAGATTGGGAGAACAAAGGTGAGCTAATTAGTACTAATAAAATGGCAAGATACTTCATAACTGAATGGTATATGAAATTAGCTTTAAAAAGCATGATTCTTATCAGTTTATATGAATTAGTTTCGGTATCTCCCGACTGAAGTGCTTATGTCTTGGTTATATTAAGGGAAGCTAAATTTTTCCAAGTTTTCTTTGAAGTGTTCTACGATGTAGTTTGAGTTCCCTTGCGGTAGCAGAAATATTATTATTATTTTTCTTTAAAACACTAAGAATATGTTCTTTCTCGACGTCATCCAGAGAAGCAACTGTGTCATTAATCATAGTGTCTGGATTTCCTTCTTTTTTATCGAAGGCCGCTAGTATTTCATCAACTTCAACTGGTTTACTTAAATAATGAGTGGCGCCGAGCTTGATCGCTTCAATAGCAGTTTCAACATGGGCGTAGCCAGTAAGTATGACTATATTTGTTTGAGGATCAATTTCAAGTAACCGTGGAATGAGTTTTAATCCACTCTCTCCTGGCATCTTTAAATCTACGATACAAAATTCAGGCTCGTGTTCTTTGGCCACAATCTCAGCGTCTTTAATATTATGGGCGGTCAGTACTTCAAAGTTTTTATCTATGAGAGCTGATTTGAGTGCTTTTACAAAATTCTTATTGTCATCTACGATTAGAATTGTTTTGTTCATTGCAAACTCTTTAGTGGCACATTGATAGTCACAATTGCGCCGATATTTTGTTTATTATTAATTGTAAGGACTCCATTAAGTCTTGAGCAGGCAGTCTTACTTAGAAATAGACCAAGGCCCATGCCTTGAGGTTTTGTAGTCAGTCCAATCTTTCCAAATTGACCCAACACTTCTTTATTAAAACCCGCTCCAAAATCTTCAACTTCCAGAATAAGTTGATTCTGTTCAGTCTTCATTTTGAAAATTATTTTCTCTTCTGAAGCTTGGTGAGCATTTGTTAAAATATTTTGAATCGCCATTCTAAGCCCACTATCGGAAAAAATCTTGAGATCCGTTTTTTCTGGTAAGTGAACGAGAAACTGAGATGGATGATATTTATCAGTGAAATGCTTAAGTATATCTTCAATATACTCATCCAACAGAACAAATCGCCCACTGTCTGACTTGAGTACTCCGGCCGAGAGAGTAATATCTGAGATGATTCTTTTGCACTCTTTGACCTCATCTTTCAAGATTGTGAGTGATTCATCATATTCACTTCCAAGCTTCTTTTGAAGATCATTGGCAATTAAAGAAATGGTTGAAAGGGGAGTACCTAGATCGTGAGCGGCATTCGTTGCAAAAATCCCTAAGATAGCGAGTTGTTCCGATTCTTTTAATTGAACCTGCTGATTTCTACTAGTGTTACCCATCTTCACAATAAAATAAGAAATAATAAGTGTTAGAATAATAAATGTAACGAGCATTCCTGAAATATGAAGATCCACAAAATGGTGATGGATATGAGGAATCTCTGGTGCAAACTTCATTAAAACGAAATAAAGAGCAATCGTAATAGATGATGTGACCCATGTGTAAAATGAGCTAAGGGTTGTCGCCGCAATCATGACCTGCAAGATAAAAAGCGAAGTGAAAGGATTATTCGCTCCACCTGAAAAATAAAGAAGCAGGAATAAAGCAAAAATGTCATAGAGGATTTGCGAGAAATATTCAATCTCTCCCACGATACGAGGAGAGCCCATTCTCATCTTTGTAATAATATTGAGAACAATGAGTGATGAAGTGACAAAGATGAGATGAGTTGTTTCAAAGGGAAGCTTGAGCCAAAACTTTGAAACAAGAATGGCCGTAAATTGTCCGAAGATAGCAATATTTCTAAGCCAGAATAATTGAGAGAGACTTTGTCGGTAGTAATCCATGGTTTGATTTTACCATCTGATCGTAAAAATGGCCTGAGTCAAATTGTCACAGGCCATTTTATTATTAGAGTCTAAATCCCTTAAGAAGTTTTTTGCCTTGCTCTTTAAGCTTATCAGTAGCTCCACCAGTCGCTTTCTGTTGAGCCTTTTTTAGCTCTTCTTCAATCTTACCTTTCTGTGCATCACCTTTAGCAAGGATCGCCTTAAGCTCACCCTCATACTTTGCTTTGGTACTGTTAACTTGAGAAAGAAGTTCTGTTTTCTTTGCTAAAACTTTTTCATTAATAAGAGCTTCTAGCTTTGCTTTGGCCTCATCAATTTTTTTCGAGACCTCAACTTTGAGACCCGCTGCTAAATCATCGCCTAAATTTGATTTCACGGCCCATGAGATATTGCTCCATGGCCCATGAACTCTTGCCTCTAGATTCACTGTTTTAATTCCATTCACAACATTGCTAATAACTTCTTGAATGACTTTATTTTTTGATTCAACCACGTAATTAGGATTTGAGAGAGTATTAATCCAGCGGATATCTAAACTCTCATCATAAAGTTCTGCGTTGAAGTTTACTTGGGCCACAGACTCTTTGAGACCAAAAACAAGATCTTTTGAATTTGAGAGCATTTTCTCTGGAACAGGAAAGCTATTAATCTTCATCGTAAGCATTTGCTTTGCTTTTGCTTTCGTATGATCAAGAGTCACTTTTAATTGGACTCCATTAATTCTTTTGGCCTTCAAGTCACCTCTAAGATCAAGAACTGTTGGAACACCAATAATTTTAGGAGAAGTTGTCACGTTAGTGAGAGTTCCCGAGAAGTCCCCCGCAAATTCTCCCTCAGTACTTTTTGAGCTAATCCCTGCATTCTTTAACCAAAATAGTGGATAGCCTTTAGTGATTGGGAAGTTATAGTTTTTTCCCACCTGTCTTTGAGGAGGAATCACTGGCTCAGCTTCTTTCTTTTTCTCAGGCATATATTGTTTTGCAATGGCCTGATATTTTTTTGCTTTAACCACGTACTCCATTAAATCTGTTCCAAAGAGCATGGTAGAAAAATCAGAAAAATCTAACTTAGGGATTTTGAAGTGACCTTGCAAAGACGCAATATCTTCTTTCACTAAATTTTCAACTTCTTTAGGATAAGAGCTTATTTTCTGAACTTCTGCTTGAAGATTTTTTGCAGAAGCTTGAGCTTCACTAATTTGTTTTTTGGCTTTGTCTGCAAGTTTGATGATGGCAGGAATCTTTTTTGCTTTTTCAATCGCATTCTTTTCTTGCTCAAAGACTTTGTATTCTTTTTGGATTTCATCAACGACAGAAGTATCTGACAGGCGTTTAATTTCACCATCCCAGAATTCTTTTTTAGTATTTACTTCAATCAACATTTCATTAATTCGTGATTCAGTTTTTAAATCAGCACGAAGTTTCTCGATCTGGTCCTGATAATTCATCCCTTCTGCAAGATTTGCAATGTCTCCAAGAATATTATTACCAAATTTCTTTTTTGCTTGATCTAGGATCTGATGTTGAAGCTTGGCCATCGCGCTATTGTCAGATGGTGGTGGAGGGGGAATTACTTTTCCCGTATGCGAGCGTTTTGTATCCATTTGGATTGTAAGGATAGAAGCATCTTCAACAACAAATTTCGCTCTGAGAAGTGCATCCCAGAGGAATTTGAATTTCATTGACCCTATTTCAATTGAATTATGCGTCGGCTTTTCTTTATTGGTGATTTCAAGCTTCGTCATCTCAAATGAACCAGAGATAAAACTTGTTTTAATATTTCCTACATTCACTTCAGCGCCTACACCTTGAGTTCCCGCCCATTCAATTCCATCTTTTAGATGTTTATCAAAATAATAAGTAAAGTAGCCATAAGTCACAGCAAAGAGAATTCCTACAGGAAGAACAATCTCAAAGCGAATAGGACCTTTCGATTTTTTCTTTTTTATTTCAGTCGTCATATGTTTCTCTCTTAGTTTCCGAAAAATTGATCGTATTTGTAGTACCACTGATAGAGACTTGTTGCTTTCCATGCTTTGAAAAGTTTTGTCTCTTTAAATTTCTCTACAATAGACTCTCTGTATTTTTTGATAAGAAAAGCTGAGAGCAGGTAAACAAAGGGCGAAAGAAGAATTGTAATAATGGCAGATCCCATCACAATAGAATTATTGAAACGTGTAAATGGGACTAGTGGCATATTATACAAACTTGTATAGAGAGATTGCATTGAAGGAATGTCAAGTGCCCACTGACCTACAGAATCAAAAGCCGGATCAAGAAGGAATGCTACAAATTTAAAAAAGAAAGCTGTTAGTAAAGCTGCTCCTATTTGAATTCGGAAAACAAATAAAAGTAAAAAAACGAGCAATGATTGCAGTGAAAGCGTTGGGGTCATTCCTAAAATAAATCCACAGACACATCCTAGAGACAAAGAAATGAATCCTGTATCTGAGTGCAGTAACTTAATGAAGGAGAAAAACTGTTTTAAAATCAGCGTCATAAAATACTCCTAAAAATCGATTTCTAAGAGTGTAGCGTTGATGTTTACTTTTTGACTAGAATTTGTGATATCCGAGAGTCTTAGTGCAGTATTTGAGAAAGGATGGGCCCAAAGAACATAATGTCCTTTAGGCCCTGGGGGAGAACTAGATTGAATTTTGATCGTTTAGACAGTTTCCTTCCATAATCGCCAGCGATAGTAGACAAGCTGCATTCTTCATTTGTGATGAAGTGTCACATCCATAAATTGCTGATGTATCACGGTTAGAACAGACAGAACCATTTTGTTGTGGGTATGGTTTTCCATCCACTACAACTTGATAATTACATTTATTTTTATTCTTCTTAAGAGTTTCAATTTTACACTTGTTCAGACCTTCTTTTTTTCCAAACTTAAAAAGCTTGAGTGGCTTTTTACTTTTTACAAAATTAGAAAGTTTTTGAATCGTTGCTGCAGGTAAATTACTTACAAGTGTTGGCATTGAAGAAGCAGAAGCATTTTCATATTGTTTAGAAACACGTTCTGCACAAATATAATGATCTTTTTCATCATACCACGAACCTTTGGCTACTTCTTGATCACGGCGTGCAGCACACTGATCGTATGAAGCTTTACAAGTCATTCCAGAGAATACTTCAACCACAGTGTCAGTTTCAGTATCAACTAACTCATAATCACAAAGATCCTCATCTGAATAACGGTAGCGGTACCCTTGGTAAACATAATAGTCGTAGTCATCCATATAACAGTAACCATCTTCATAGCGGTTTCTTACTGGTTCAAATAACCAACTGTGATAAACATATGAGTGATTGGCATGTGAAAAATAGCTTCCATTCGGATAACGAGTTCTTGGACTATTCCTCACATAATTTGTAGGACGGTGGCGAGGAGGTGCATAAACATCACCGTGGTATCCATCGTGATGATAACTTCCTACACCACGTACTGTTCCATTAGGAATTGGTGAGTAATATTCTCTTTCTCTGATGGCGGGAGCGGCACGACGAGAAGTGTTCCTTGGTGTGTAGCTATAGCCACTATAGCTTGAACTAGAGCCAGATGAATAATCTGAGCTAGATGAAGAAGAGCTGCTTGAGCTCGAGCTTGAACTCGAACTTGAGCTTCCACTTGAACTATAATCAGATGAATATGAAGATCCTGTTGATGAACTTGATCCCGTTCTATCTGATGTTCTCCCTTCTGAAGGACGATCTCTGGCTTGAGAGAAAGCTTCCTGCATTGAGAGTGTATTTATTAATAAAGGCATTGCGATAAGTGTAATAAGTTTTTTCATAACTAATTCTCCAGATTAATCGTAATAATTAGTTACAGTCACTTACGCCAGCAAGGACAAAACCAGTTCCAAGTGCCGCTGCAATTCCTGCTGCGATAGCTTGCTTACCAGAGTTTGCTCTTCTTTCATCAATGCGTCCTACAGCACTAAGTTCTTCAACATTGAGTGAACTAGAATCTGCAGAATATTTATCAGTAAAGTAACGTAGATCTACATTTACTTCGCCAATGAGAGCGTTAGAATCGCTGATCTTAAATTCATATTCACGAATTGTTTTCTTCATATTTTCAATTTCAACAGCACCGTACATTCCTGAATCAATTCTTCTTTGTAGTTCATTGATTTCGTCTTGGTAAAATACTTTGTCACTTTCATATGTAGAGATCTCTAGTTCAAGATCAGCTTTTGTATTGAGGTATTCTTCGTTCATTTTATTACGTTTATCGATATAAGATTTAGTCACTAACTCTTTAGAAGCTGTTGCATTCACGAGAGCGATAATTCCGATAATGATACCAACTGCAATAAGTGGAACTCCAATTCCCATTCCTTGGCCACAACTCATGAAGTTTGCTCCCACTTCAGTTGTTGAAACCATGGCATTTTTAAGAATAAATGAAAGCTCTTCAGGAGCAAGTTGCTTAATATCTTTTGCGTCTACAAGAGCTATGTCGAGAGTTCTATTGAATTTTGCTACTTCTTGCTCAGTTGCATTCATGCGAACAAAAAGTTGAAGATCTGAAATTGTGATTTGTTGATCGAGGATTTGTCTTGAAAGTTTTTGAAGTGAAGCATTCATGTCTTTTCCTTCAACATAAACTTCATGCTTAAACTTACTTACTAGTTGTTGAAGGCCATCCACTTTTTGAATTGAAGTGAGTGGTTTAACTTCAGCAGCGAATGCATTTGGTGCAATGGCCATTGATGTTTGAATGAGTAGAGTTGCCGATAGCGCGTAAGACATAAGACGTTTCATAGATTACCCCCGTAAAACATAAAAAGTTGTTTTATCAATTTGGCTGATTCCGTGCGTAGTTGATTGTGCAGTCCTACTAAGCAAGGAGTATGCCAAGGGGTTGGAATTATTTGACTCGCGTCAAGTGGCCAATATGTTTGAATGACGTTTTGCGTTTATGAGAGTGCCATTGTGGTACTGGTGACAAAAGGTGACTAAAGCCCTCGGGCTTGCCAGACGTTTGCTAGGGTCAGAATGATCTTTTGATGCTCTGAAGCAGGAAAGGCTTCGCGCACAGTGTTTTCTAGAACTGTAAGGAGATCTTGTCTTACGTTTGAAGATGAGTTGAGTTTTGTTTGTGCTTTATATAAAAGTTCGCGGGCCATATCTGGACCTAGGGCCTTACGAATGTCCCATAATAATCCAAAGGTAAAACCATACTGAGCATACTTTTGCTCTTCCATCCAAGTGTCATAAATAATTTTTTTATTTGGATTTAATTTATCAAGACCCTTTGAGAGTCCTCGTGTTTTTTTAAGAATAGTATCTGTGTTTCCAATATCGGCAGCAAAATAATTGGCATAACCTTCAATAATAGGAGAGTGATGAGTGGGACGTAAGTACTTCGCAAAAGCGATATGTCCAAATTCATGGTAGATCACTTCGGGAATAAGGGCCGTATCAAGATAGATTGTTGGCTTGAAGACGAGAGAGAACTTTTCAATAATCCATGGAGTGATTGTCACTGCCACTAATGAAACAAGTAATGACTCTACATACATTTTGCCTTCAAGACTTGTAAGAGTCAGGCCTTGGGCCACTTGGGTCGCAATATTTGCTCCTACACCAGCTAAAACACCGACACGGAGATTATGTTGAGCATCTTGTCCCTGGAGAAGCTTGGCCGCTTGTTGAATAGCACCTTTTCTTTTAATTTTTTTCTTTGGTGCAAACCAAATTTCATAATTCCAAGGTTCAACTTCAGTGAGTTTATTTCTTCCGCTAGGTGGAATAGTTAAAGAGTTATTATAAGTCTTATAGTCATCTCCCATGAAATGAGATGAATCAATAAAGCTATATGGCATCTCAATTCTGATCACTAACTCTTTCAGTCCCCGAACATGACGGTCACTAAAATTTTCGACAAAATATTTACGAGCAATAGTTAAATGATAATAAACAGTACATGCCCTAAAACTGAGGTCGCCTTGATTAAACTTAAGAGGTTTGTCATCTTTTGCTGAAACAATTTTAAAATATCTTCCAGAGAAAGAATCAGGGCTCGTTAGATCCTCTAGTTGAACATTTTGGCGAATGAGATTTTGATCTTTGTCTCTGACCATTGCCTCACAGCTCACTTCTTGAGCGAATGCATTGGCCGAGAGAATAAGGAAAAGGCTAAAAAAGAGTTGGCGCATTTTTGGCCTCCTGAGCTTTTTTACCTTGGAAATAACTTTCTATAATAACGATAGGAAGCGCGATATAGATCCCACCAGGAATCGCTAAAAGCCCTGCTTTACCAATGCTCCAAAGAGCATTGAGATAGAGTTTACCTTTTTGAGATTTTTTAGATTTCAGCTCAGGCATATTGATAAGCTGCTTTAAAATACCTTCATCAATAAATCCAAGCTCACTTGAGGCCATAATCATATGAGGGCCTTCAACAGATGCGTAAGGAAGAAAACCGTTAGGACCTGTTTCCTTAACCAACTCAAGCTTGAGCATGTTTTGAGCAAAGCGGTAGCGCTCAGAAGGTGAGACAGCAATGGTCTCGTCTGCATCTCCATTCCCATCATAGTCCACTACGATAGAAATACTGGCCGCAGAAATACGTTTTTGCGTACGCTCTAAAATTTCAGTCAGAACTTTAATCTCAAACAGATTATATTTTAGGAAAAGTTCTTGGCGCGGAGTGATTCGGCCCCAAGGCTTTACGTTTCGTCTTTGTTTTCTAGTAGAAAGAAGAGTCGTTGTTGGTTTTACATTTTTGCGTTCAAGGGACTTGGTAAGGCCTTCAAGCGTTCGTAAATAACTTGGTATATCCAGTGCTCTAGAGGCAAGCCAATTTAATTGTTTTTGATTCTGTGTCATATGAGCAAGAAGGATAAGACCAGCAGTATCATCAATTTCATTTTGAGAGCGAAGATAAAGAACTATTTCAGTGAGGATGGCTTCTTGGCAGAAAGCAGGACGGTATTCATCATCTCGAGAGATCTCAACACAATCATCCATTTCATTTTTAAAGTAGCGGAGTCCAATCACATCAATGGCAAAATCTTTGGCCGAAACTTTTCCCTCTTGAAGATCAGTGATGAGTTTTTGTGAGTCCAGTTCTTTTCGAAGTGTCGTTTTAGAGAGATTTTTAGCGATGCGCTTAAGTTTGCGTTCTTTGGCCAATACCGATTCAGCTTCTCTTTCTACTAATGGCCATTTGGCCCAAGCAGGCACAGTCATCAGGAGCGAGAGAATAAGGAGTACGATATTTTGAAGCTTCATTGATGGGCCATCATAGCGAACTCTGGAAGGATTCATAGGGGGGGATGTAAAATCTTCAGAAGCACTTCAATGATTTTGTAATCGTGCTAAATTAGGTTCATGCGTTTGATCCTTATAGATATTGTCCCTAAAGTGGTACACGCCCCTACGAGATTCCCCCAAAAGTCAGC
>DZBG01000168.1 GCA_022729855.1 Bdellovibrio sp. | reverse complement strand
CGTAAGTGGCCGAAAACTAATTCAAATTAGATGCGTAGCCCCTGGGGACTTTCCCTGATCTGACATAAAATTAAGTGAGCTTTTAACAATGGAAAAATCATATGAAACGGATTCTAGTGTTCTCACTCCTCGCTACACTTTCTAGCAACGTCTTTTCGCAGACTGCGGAAGAGTTGGAGAAGGATTGCTCTCGAGCGGTGGTTGGCTTTCTTAAGGAGAAGGGAGTGATTACTGGCGGAGAAGATGGACTTTGTATCAGTGATTTAAAATCACTTCCAGAGATTCATATTGGAATGGGATCTCGAACTTTTCCACTTGGTAATGCTGATCAGTTTAATGTTTCAAAAAAGACCCAAGATAATCTTCAAACTCTTCGTTCTGTTTTAACAACAGGAAATGATAAGGCGAGTGTTTCGTTTACAGGCTATGCAGATGGTGAGCAAAACAATATTCAGCAATTTGATTCTCGCTTTCTTGCTAGTGGGGAAACAACATTTACGAAACAAGATTTAAAAAACAAAATTTCGGACACGAGATCGTTGAAAACACTTCTTGATCTCTTAGAAAAATATGGAGATACGGATAAAATTCCTTATGATCAATCAAAGCCAGAACTCAAAACGGCCCAAAGCTTAATTCGAAATTATTATTTAGCTAATGATCGTGCCAAAAAAGTTTGTGAGACGGCCATGCCATCTGGAACTGATTGTTCAAAAAAGGAAATTTCAGGCTTTGCTTCTCCGAGTTTAGAGGTCGCAGGGAATAAGCAGTGTGATGCTCGTAGAAGGGCCTTCTTATCATTTAATCTTTCTCCCTCAGGGATGAATAAGGCATCGGCCAATAATGGAAAATATGGACCACATTTTGAAACTCCTAATCCACTAGAGTATCAACGTGACTTGCAGATCGCGGCTTCTGCAGATTTGTTTGCGAAATTAGCGAAACAGACTCAAGGGACAAATCTTGATGAATATTCAAAAAATATAGATCTCATTCTACCTCGAGAATGTATGTCTAATCCGGCACTACTCGAGAACACTAGAGACAATTCAAAAAGATTAATTGCTCAAGTCAAAGAAGCACTTGATTCAGTCACTAGTGCAGATTTTAAAAGCATGATTGTAAAAGGTGATTATATTTCTATTAAAAAGAAACTTAATCAGCTTAATGATAAAGAAGATTCTGGTAAAGCACTTACTACTGAAGAGCTTGCTCAGCAAAAAGTAATTGAGATTATTACAGCTGGAAAAGATCGAGTCCAAGCTGGGGACTCGCTTGATATTACTTCTAATAGTAATTATAAAAAGAAAGGCAAAGAGAGTATTATTGAGAGGACTCTTCCAAATGGAAAAATTGAAAAACTTAGGATTGTGTATGTTTCTGAAGGTCGTAGTGACTATGTAAGCTCAGCAATAGCTTATCAAGAAAATGGTCAGCAAGTTTTAATTAAGTCCAATGAAATAAATTCTCTTCAATATGAATGGAAAAAGAATCTTGATAAGAGTTTATATGCAATTAAATCTCCAGGGGATCATTATGTGGGACGAGGAGTTAATGTTGTTGACTCTAGGTTTCCTAAAGCGAGTTTAGCGAACACTCCTTCAACTGATAGTTTTAACTGCTTCTCTGTAGCCGCTGCGATTGAAGAAAATATGCAATCAAATAATGATACTCTCGTTGATGCCTCACTTTTAGTAAGTGGTGAGCAAGCAAAGTTAAAAGTTTATTTAGATTCTCGTTCAGTGGCTCACTTAAACAATGATGATAAGAAGCCTCAAGGATGGGCCTGTGCCGCTTGTGGAAGTGGTGTGACATTTAATGAAAAAGGTAAACTTGCTTATCAGCCTAGAGATTTTGAAAATGCATACTCTTCAGCTCAAGCTGTGGCCCTTCAGCAAAATTCTAGCTCCCTTACAATGGGATCACTTAAAAATCTAAAAGTATTTAATATTTCAAGAGAAGCCTTTGGTGATAATTGTCCAAATTCAAAAGCCGTTTGTGATTGTGTGAAAAATATTACACCAGGAAAAGGCGAGTTAGAAAAAGTTCTCTCGCATGGATCAACTGAAAAAGTGGCGATGACGGGACAGTCAGATGTATATCCTAACAATCCTGCGACACGTTTTGAAAATACTTGGACTCTGCCGGATCCAAAAAATAATTGTATTTTTACTCCACCGGTTCCTCATACATGCCAAGTCGATCCAAAAGGTCGCAGCAAAGAGTCTCGAGGAAGTAACAAAAGTAATATTATGGCCTGTAAGATTTTGGACGGACTTAAACAGAAGTTTAACTTGGCCACTGACATTGACGTAAATAAATATAAAACAGTCGTTTTAGGTGGCTCTGTGTGTAAAAAATCTCTTCCTACCTCTGATGAGGAAGGGGATTGTGGATACAAGCGCCCTAGTGGTGGCTCAGGTACTGTAAGTGGAGCAGCTAAGCAGTAAATCGTCTAGTAATCTTATTTTTTCTCCTCTAAAATAGCAGTCATGAACAAAACCATGACTGCTGCTCTATTCTTCCTTTGTGCAGGAATTTTTACTTCTGTTACAATTCTCAGTGCCTATCAGGTGTTCTTTGTTATTGCCGCCGCACTTTATACAGTCAAAGCTTTTAAAGAAAAGAATTATCAGCTACCAAAGAGTGCATGGGCGATTCTAGCTTTTGTCTTTGTGGCCGCAATTTCATCAACAGTTAATTATGATATTTTAGAAGCACCAGGAAAAAGTTTTGGTCGATTAAAATATTATCACATGGCCATAGTGACGATTTTTTCGATGAGATATTATTTAAAAGATGTATCTGAAAAAACTTTGAAAATTCTTATTCATACTTTTTTATTCTCAATCATTGTGGCCGGTGGATATTGCTTGTATCAAAGATTATTCATGGGTCTTCCACGTGCGACAGCGCTTACCGAGACGATGCGATACGGATACGGAACAGGAATGATTTTAACCATCCTCGTGGGCGTAGCATTAAGACCTAAAATTCTTAGTTATGTTAATCGTCCGTTTCTTTTTACCGCCATATTGTTTTGTATCCTTGGCGTGTGGGCCACTCTGACTCGTGGAGCGATGCTAGGGTTTATGTGTGCCCTTCCATTTTCAATTTACTTTTGGAATAAGCGAATTGGAATAGCTGTTTGGATTGTTTCTATTCTTCTCGTCGGTTCTTTGGGTGGCGTTTATCTTTTTGGTAATGGGAACTATGGTTCTCGCTTTTTAAGCAATAAAGATAATGCATCAGATACTATGAGACGTAGCCAGTGGCAGTCGGCTTTTTATGCTTGGAAAGAAAGACCTGTTCTAGGTTGGGGACTTTCAAACTTCGCCTCTCAGGGGCCAAGAATTAAGGTTCAATACGATCTTGAGCATAAAGACTATAACGATGCTCATGCTCATAATATCTTCTTAGAAACTGCGGCAGGAACTGGGGCATTAGGTCTTACTTGTTTTCTGGCATTCTTTATATTGTGGGCCTTTGAAATGTGGACAGGTCCTGCTGTCTTAAAAGGTCTCATCGTTCCTTTCGGAGTTGCACTTCTAGTATCTGGCCAGTTCGAAGTTATCCTCGATGCCAACAACTCAAGCATGATCATGTTTATTTATGGATTGAGTGTGGTTCTCCGCGAACGCCTTAAAGCCTAACCTCCAAAAGGTGCCAGCTACCTTTTGGATTTCAAGATATTGTCCCTAAAGTGGTGCAGGTTATCTGCCCCTACCGTCAGAACGTTTG
>DZBG01000061.1 GCA_022729855.1 Bdellovibrio sp. | reverse complement strand
TTTATTGACTTAAATTAAGACCGATTTTGTGTCATAGGTGCTCGGACAGGACATCTGGTCTCATTATAGCCCTAAAAAGTAATATTTAGCGGTAATATTTTGAAAGTAGATTAAAGCCCTCTAAGTTGGTATTTCTTAAGTAATAACACAAGTGGAACGGAGTTCCGGCATGTCTTTTGGAGGTCTTTGATGAGAAGTCTAGTGGTTTTCTTTTTTATGGTTTTTATCGCAAGCTCGGCTTTTGCTCAATATGGAAATGGATATTCTTGCCAAGTAGATATGGTCGATAATTATAACAGAGTGATTGATCGTTTTTATGCTCAAAGAGATTATCAAACAAATAGATGCCGTGATGGACTAAGAGATTGTAATAAAGAACTTCGTCTAAGAAATATTAATGCCCGTTGTGTAGAGTCTAATTATTCTCCAGCTCCACAACCTCAACCAAATCCATACCCAAATCCAAATCAAAACATTAGCTATCTTTTAAGCCTTTCGAACTCTCGTCTTGCTCAAGAGGCCATGAATAGAATTGGAAGATGTGAAGTGGCCCATGGTGGTTATAATTCTTCTTGTCAGCTTTACGTAAAAGTTTCTGGATATGGTTATCCATCAGGAACAAGTGGATGTGCTCAACAGCAATACACTCAGTACTATGGTTGTTCTTCGTATAATGAACAAGAAAATGCAGGGTGTATGATTCGTCAGGCCCTTCAACGTGGTGAATGTTTCTAAATTAAAAACTTATCAAAGGCAGGGCATAAGTCCTGCCTTTTTATTTTACTTGGTCGATTCCTGAATCTCCGATCTAATTCCTGCGCACCCATTCACTTCTACTCGTTTTTCAAGTCCTACTTTAATACTTTGTTTGATGGGAATAAAAATCGAAGCCATGGTTTTGTTTTTTAAACTATAAAGTGCAATATCAAAAGTATAAGTTCCGGCCAATGAATTACCTGCATTGAAATTTGATGGAGTCAGCTCTGCGACTTCAGGCTTGATATAATAACCTGTAGGATATCTGAGTTCAATATCCATAGGTTCAAACTTTCCTTCGATCTCAATTTCATCAAGTTTTCTGTTATGTGAAAAAGCAGGGCATGAGAATCCTCTGAATCTTTCACTAATATAAGAGGCGGCGTATGATATTTTGATAGCAATTGATTTGGTCTGATTGATTTCTATGTCCTGCATCCTACGGTGTTTCATTCCGGCCATAGGTGCATAGACATGGCCCAGTACCATCTCTTGAGAACCATAGTGGTGAGTGACTCTAATAACCCATCCATCCATTTCATATTTCTTATAGAGTTTTTCTTTTGATTCTTCTTCAAGATAGGGAAGAGAAATTGTAAAAACAAAATTTTGGCTAAGAGATGTACTGCGACGGGGCCGTCCTACCTGCCAATTTATTTCATTAAGATTATCAATTTCAACCTCTGCATCTTTAATTAATAGCCGACCACCTTGGTCAACAAGAACTGATTCACGTCGGCAACTCAAGAGTAACAAAAGTAGTGGTAAGAGGACTTTCATTAAAATTCACTTCCTATTAGAATGATGATTATCTAATTATAAAGGACTATTTATGAAAGTGATGTTTTTTCTTCTTTTGACACTAATGGTTGGTTGTTCTACTTCTCATCAACTTAATGAAAACTCTAAAAAAATTGAAGTTTACTCTTCTAAGCCTCAGGATTGTGTTGTTGTAGGTAAAGTAAAAGGTGTTCATAAAGAGGGAAGCATGGACATGGCAAGAAATCAGGCCATGAATAAGGCCTCTGATTTAGGTGCCAATGGTGTTGTGATTGATCAAGAAATTCCTAATGGGATGAAGAATGAAGTGTTTGCCACAGCTTATAAATGTGACTAGTTAAAGATTTTCTAAATAAGTATCAAAATCATGCAGATTAGAAAAATAAGTCATTCCTTGTTTTTCTAATTCTGTTTTGACGTAGGGCCTTAAGTTCCCTCCAAGCCAAATCTTTTTTTCATCTTTTAATTCAGCTTTTAATTGATCAATATATTCTTGAAGTGTCTTAGTTCCGCCTAGTTCATGACCTTTAGTAATACCCATAAGAATGGCATCACAATTAAGAGCATTAGCCGCTTCTGCAAGAGAGCTTGCTGGCATATTAGCCCCTAGAAAAATAAATTTAATTCCGTGTTGAATGCAGAGAAGAGCAGAGGCCAATATTCCAATCTCATGCATTTCTCCCTCAGGAGTAGTGATAAGGACAAGAAAATCTCGTTTTAAAGTTTTTGTATAATGCGCACCAATCATTTGACCAAGATGAAAAGAGACAATAGCACTTAGTGTATGCTCTTGAGCAATGGAAAGTTCCTTATTGTAAACTTTGTTGCCTATTTCATTAAAAAGCGGAACTAAAATATGGAGAGTCAGATCTCTTGGACTAAGAATTGTTTTGGCCTTCTCAAGTTCATGAGAAATAATATCAACTTTATAATTAGCAAGAGCTATATAAAAATTTGAAAGCATTTGATTATAATCAACAACGGCAGACTTTTTAGTAAAACCTATTTGTGGATTCTTATCATTTTTGACAAGAGTTGATTGAATCTGTTGTAGCTCATCTAAAGTAAGATGAGCGATTCTTCCAATGCTTTGTCCGAGCTCAGTTAATTGAAATAAAACGGTGAGTTTTTCAATATCCAGTTCTGAATAAATTCGATGTCCATTATCTGCTCTTGTCGGAATCACTGCAGTATAGCGCTTTTCCCACGCACGAATTGTAGCTGAAGCGACACCAGAGAGCTGAGAGGCAATTTGGATATTAAAATATTGCATATACAAGACTTTATCACTTCTTCTTCTAAAATGAAGATGAATTTATTGAACATTTCACTCCTTATCGGCGATTATTAAAAGACTTATTGAGATTAGGAAAAGGATAGCGCTATGAGTAATGAACCATTGTATCCAGTTAAAGAAAGAGTTGGAGCAAAGTCTTATTTAAAAGGGATGGATGAATATAAAAAGATGTATGAGAAATCAATCAAAGACCCATCAGCTTTTTGGTTAGATATTTCAAAGCGTCTCGATTGGTTTTCTTCTCCATCTGTTGGTGCTAAAGGCGACTTCACACAAGTGGATTTCTCTTGGTTTGAAGATGGTAAAATCAATGCTTCATATAACTGCCTTGATCGGCATCTCGAAAAGCATAGGAATAAAGATGCTTTTATTTGGGTGAAAGATGAGCCTGGACAATACGAGCATATTACTTATCAACAAGTTTTTGAAAATGTCTGTCGCCTGACAAATTTAATGAAGGCCCAAGGAATTAAAAAAGGAGATCGAGTTTGTATCTATCTACCTATGATTCCAGAGTTGGCCTACTCTGTTCTTGCCTGTGCAAGGATTGGTGCTATCCATTCAGTGGTCTTTGCTGGATTTAGCTCTGAGGCCTTACAGGGGCGAGTACTAGATGCTGATTGTAAAATGGTGATCACGGCCAACGAAGGTCTTCGTGGCGGAAAAAAGATAGCGTTAAAGGCCATTACTGATGAAGCCCTCAAAGGTGTGAGTTGTGTGAGTACGGTTCTAGTTGTGAATAGAACTGAGGCAAAAGTGCCAATGGTTGAAGGAAGAGATCTAAATTATAACGCAGAAATTTTAAAGCATAGTCCAGAAGCTAGTTGTGAAGTCATGAACGCTGAAGACCCACTTTTTATTCTTTATACTTCTGGATCTACTGGAAAGCCGAAAGGGATTCTGCATACTACAGGCGGATACCTGACTTATGCCTCTTTTACTCATCAATATGTTTTTGATTATCATGAAGAGGATATTTATTTCTGTGCTGCGGATATTGGTTGGGTTACTGGACATTCTTATATTGTGTATGGACCACTTTCTAATGGGGCCACGACAGTTTTATTTGAATCTGTTCCTACCTATCCTGACTGTGGACGTTACTGGCAAATCATCCAAGATCTAAAAGTGAATATTTTTTACGGAGCTCCAACAGCACTAAGATCACTCGCTCAATTTGGTGATGATTTAGTAAAAAAATATGACCGAAGTTCACTTCGTATTTTAGGCTCAGTAGGTGAGCCTATTAATCCAGAAGTATGGAAGTGGTATCATGATGTTGTGGGAGATAAAAAATGCGATATCGTAGATACATGGTGGCAGACCGAGACTGGAGGAATTCTTATTACTCCGATTCCTGGTGTTACTCCTACCAAACCAGGATCAGCAACTCTTCCATTTTTTGGCGTCCAACCAGTTATTGTTGAACCAGAAAAAGGATCAGTTATTGAAGGTAATGATGTAGAAGGTGCACTTTGCTTAAAAGGTTCATGGCCTGGACAAGCGAGAACTATCTACAAAGATCATGCGCGATTTATTGAGACTTATTTTACTCAATATAAAGGTCTCTATTTTACGGGGGATGGATGCCGTCGTGATAAAGATGGGTATTACTGGATTACTGGGCGAATTGATGATGTATTAAATGTTTCTGGCCATCGTCTTGGAACGGCAGAGATTGAAAGTGCTATCGTTGAACACGAGGAAGTTGTAGAGTCAGCAGTTGTTGGATACCCACATGATATAAAAGGTGTAGGAATCTATGCTTATGTGATTTTGTACAAGACGAAATATGATAATGAAAAAGAGCTGATTGAATCAATTAAAGATGTTGTCCGTGAAAAAATCGGACGATTTGCGGCTCCTGATATTATTCATATTACTCGTGGTCTTCCTAAAACTCGCTCTGGAAAAGTGATGAGAAGAATTTTAAGAAAGATTGCTGCCGGAGAGTCTGATGGTCTGGGAGATATCTCAACACTCGCTGATCCATCAGTTGTTGCTGATATTATCAACGAGTATAATAAACTTAAATAAAGAAAATCTGATTAGCGAGCTCACTGACGTGAGCTTCGATCACTTTACCGCCAAAATCGTTTAAAATTTTAGTCTCTAACTTCTCAATTGAATGAATAAATCCAAGACAATTATTTCCATTTTTAAATTGTATTTTCATCAGTTCAACGAGTTCATTCAACTCTTCTTGAGTGATTTGTTCTTTAAGCTTTTCATCAACCAGGACATGAATCTTTTTCTCCAAAAAGCTAATCATGATCATGGCCGTTAAGTTATGAGAAACTTTTGAACTTCCAAGTTGAAAGAATGATTCGATGGCCTTCTCTTCTGTCTCGCGATTCACTTCTTGATCACTCAAGGCCAGCTTTTTAAAAAAATCAAACCTGCCAACCCATGACATGAAAAGGACGAAAGCAAGAAAACAGAGAGGATATAAACCGTGATGAGTGAATTCAAAAAAGAAAGAAAAGATCACGGCCAAAACAAATCCACCAACAATGCCAAAACGTAAGCTGGCCGCAGGATAGGGATCAGATGATTTTGCAACGACAAGGAGTAATTCACATCCAGTTTTTTCTTCGAACTGCATGAGTCTTGATTCGATAATTTTAATATCTTCTTGAAGTAAAATAGAACTCATTACCAACCTCCTGAAGAGCCGCCACCAGAGAAGCCACCGCCGCCTCCAGACCATCCGCCGCCACTACCACCACCACTGCCACCGTAAAATCCACCACGGCCTTGTGAGGCAGCAAGAGCATAAAGAATATTATTAATTCCTATGAGTCCCACTCCAAAACCTAACAGAGCAAAAACTCCGGCAAGCATGATTCCACCAATTCCGAGAGAGGCAAAGCCCACAACTCCTGCGGCGACACCATTTGTGAGTCCTCTCCATAGAGGTTTGTTTCTGAAGAGTCCACTTGTGACAAGGGAGATAATGAAAAGGATAATAAGAAGGTTAACTAGTTTACCATTTCCTGAGTGAGCACGTTTTTTTACAAGTGAATTATGATTGGGTTCAATTTTAATATTAAATCTCTGAGCGATATCTGAAATCACAGCATCGATTCCTTCAAAGAAGAGTCCTTCCTTAAAGGCAGGTCTTAATACCCTCTGAATATAAAGAGAGGCATCATAGTCGGTGATATCACCTTCAAGACCTTGGCCAACTTCGATTCTCATTTTGCGATCACTTTTCGAAATGATCATAAGAATTCCGTCACCTTTCTCTTTTGTTCCTAACTTCCACGCCTCGGCGACTTTGATAGAAAAATCTTCAATGCTATAACCCTGAAGGTCGGCCACAGTGAAGACCGTTATCTGCGGTCCCTTGTTGGCATAAATTTCATAAATTTTTTGATTAAGAGAATTGGCTTCTGTCTCAGTAAGAAACTTCGCCTCATCCATGACAGGAGATCTGAGAGCAGGGATTTTAAGTTCCTGCCCGAATAGACTTAAAGAAAAAAAGACAGTGAGTAAAAGGACTAGTGACTTCACTAGAACTTCACCTCAGGAGTTTTTGTTTCAGCTTTATCAACAGTAAACTGAGGCTTCTTTTCTAAGTGAAAAAACATTGAGTTCGTAAGACTTGTTGGGAACACAGTTACAAGATTATTAAATTCTTTGACAGCTTCAATATAGCGGCGGCGAGCAATCGTAATTCTATTTTCTGTGCCTTCAAGTTGTGACTGAAGAGCGAGAAAATTTTCATTGGCCTTAAGATCAGGATATCTTTCTGAAACGACCATTAGTTTTCCAAGGGCCTGTGAAAGTCCATTTTGAGCCGCTTGAAATTTTTGCAAATTTTCAGGAGTAAGATCTTTCATATCTACATTGACTGAAGTTGCCTTGGCACGAGCACTGATAACTCCTTCAAGAGTTTCTTTTTCGTGAGAGGCATATCCTTTTACTGTATTAACTAGATTTGGAATAAGATCAGTACGACGTTTGTATTGATTCATCACTTCTGCCCAATCAGCTTCTAATTGATTATTTGCTGTTGGAATTGATTGAACACCACAAGAAGCCATAATGAACGTAAGAGAGAGTATGAGGACAAGACGGATAATTTTCATATGAATCTCCAAATATAAAAAAAAAGGCCCAAAGTTTATATATAAACTTTGGGCCTTTATTATCTAAAGTCAAGCTTGAGAATTATTTTGCAGCTGAAATTGTCTTAACTGCTTTAGCAAGACGAGAAACTTTGCGAGATGCAGTTTGTTTCTTAAGAGCAGAACTTTTCGCAAGTTTAGCTAGAAGTGATTGAGCTGATTTAAGAAGCTCAGTTGCTTTAGCTAGATCACCAGCACCAACAGCATCGCGAACAGATTTTACAGCTGTACGTGCGCGTGATGTCTTAGTTTTATTTGACATGCGTTTTACTTTGTCTTGTTTAGCTCTTTTAGTAGATGACTTGTGATTTGCCACAGTTAAACTCCCGGGGTGGTCATTAGAATAATGACGAATAATTAATTAACAACAATAATGCGAAGTTATAAACTAGATAGTGCGATCGGGCAAGTATGTTTCTAAGTTGACCTCTCAAGTGTTTAAAAGCATATTCTTAACCATAAAAAATATCTGTCATTTTGATCTTCATTTCACCAAGGATTTACCCTATGAAAAACATTCAACTTATTGGAATCGTTGGAGCTGGGCAAATGGGGCGTGGTATCGCTCAGTTTGCAGCTCAAACAGGTTTTCAAGTTATTCTTTTTGACGCTTTCAAAAACTCTCTGGATTTTGGACATAATTTTATTAAGACGCAGTTAGACAAAGGTGCTGAAAAGGGCAAATGGTCAGCTGACGACGCCAAAGCAGCTTTTGGTAAAATCTCGGTTACTTTAGAAATGAGTGATCTTAAAAACTGCGATCTGGTAGTTGAAGCGGCCACAGAGAAAAAAGATTTAAAATTAGATATCTTTAAAAAATTAGATGAAATTGTAAAAGACGGAGCGATTCTTGCTTCAAATACATCATCAATTTCAATTACTGAAATTGCAGCGGTTACAAAGCGTCCTCAAGTTGTAGCTGGGATGCATTTTATGAATCCAGTTCCAGTGATGAAGCTGGTTGAAGGGATTCGTGGTCTAGAAACGAGTGATGAAACATTTAATACAGTGGCCGCTGTTTCTGAAAAGATGGGCAAGACTTTTGTCCGTGCTCAAGATTACCCTGGCTTTGCAGTAAACAGAATTCTTATGCCAATGATTAATGAAGCTGTTTACGCTCTTTATGAAGGAGTGGCTTCAGCAAAAGACATCGATACGGCCATGAAACTTGGTACGAATCAACCAATGGGCCCACTTGAGCTTGCAGATTTTATTGGTCTCGATACTTGTCTTGCTATCATGAATGTTCTTCATGATGGACTTGCAGATACTAAATATCGTCCATGTCCACTTCTTCGTCAGTATGTTGCAGCTGGAAGATATGGTCGCAAAAATGGAAAAGGATTTCATATTTATGAGTCTAAATGATTTAACAACGCTTAAGTTTGAAGAAAAAGATGGTGTGGGGATTCTCACCATTAATCGCCCAGATAAACTTAATGCTTTAAATATTAGAGTTCTTGCTGAACTTAAAGATGCTGCTCAATTACTTTCTAAAATGAGTTTGAAAGGACTTATTTTAGTTGGAGAAGGTGAGAAGGCGTTTGTGGCCGGTGCTGATATTGTTGAAATGAAACCAATGAATGCAGGAGAGGCCTATGCTTTTTCTCATTTAGGGCAACTTGCAAGTTTAGGAATTGAGTCACTGCCATATCCAACGATTGCTGCTGTTAATGGTTTTGCCCTAGGTGGGGGATTTGAGATGGCCCTGAGTTGTGATTTTATTTTCGCCTCTAGTAAAGCCGTGTTTGGTTTACCTGAAGTAAAACTCGGCTTAATTCCAGGTTTTGGTGGAACTCAACGTCTTGCCTCTCGTGTAGGGACAGCTCGCGCCAAAGAAATGTTATTTTCTGGCCGCTCGGTAAAAGCTGATGAAGCAAAAGAAATAGGAATTGTATTAGAAGTTTTTGCAGATAAGGATGAACTTCTTGCAGGCTGCGAAACTTGGTTTGAGGGAGTGAAGAAAAATTCACCATTTGGTATTCTAAAAGCAAAACTCGCTCTCACGCAGGGCCTTGGAAAAACACTTGAGCAAGGTCTTATGATTGAGCGCCAAGAGTTCGGAAATATTTTCAGCTCGGAAGATATGCAAGAGGGAACTTCTGCATTTATTGAAAAAAGAACAGCAAATTTCAAAGGAAAATAAAATGATACTCGATGAAAAGTATAACGAAATTCGTGACATGGTAAAAAAGTTTTCTGATTCAGAAGTTGCTCCTCTTGCAATGAAGATTGATCACGAGGGAGCGATTCCAAGTGAGCTTATTTCTAAACTTGGCGAGAATGGATTACTTGGATCGTATGTCCCCGAAGAATATGGTGGAGCAGGAATGGACTATATGTCTTACTCGCTTATCGTAGAAGAAATCTCAAGAAGCTGTGCTTCGACAGGTGTCCTTATTTCGGCCCATACATCTCTTGGAATCTGGCCGATTTTAAATTTCGGAACAGAAGCTCAAAAGAAAAAATATCTTCCTAAAATGGCGAGTGGTGAGTGGATTGGATGTTTCTGTTTATCTGAACCGAACGCCGGATCTGATGCCGGATCACTGACAACTTTTGCTGAAGATAAAGGTGATCACTGGGAAATTAACGGTGTAAAAAATTGGATTACGAACGGGAAAGAAGCTGGTGTTTGTATCGTCTTTGCAAAAACTAAAAAGACTCCAGACTATAAAGGAATTTCTGCTTTTATTGTTGAAACAACAAATCCTGGTTTCTCAATTATTAAAGAAGAAGATAAATTAGGAATTCGCGGTTCATCAACTTGTCAGCTAGCTTTTGATAAAGTGATTGTCCCAAAAGATGCACTTTTAGGTGAGCAAGAAAAAGGTTTTAGAGTGGCCATGGCGACTCTTGATGGTGGCCGTATTGGTATTGCTTCACAGGCCCTTGGGATTGCTCAAGCTGCTTTTGATTACGCTATTAGATATACGACTCAGCGCATACAGTTTGGCGCTCCTTTATCAAACCTTCAGGGAATCCAGTTTATGCTGGCCGATATGAGTACAAAAATTGGAGCTTCAAGACTCTTGATCTATCATGCTTCAGCTCTAAAAGACGCAGGAGTTAACTATTCTAAAGAGTCAGCTCAAGCAAAATTATTTGCTTCAGAATCGGCTATGTGGGTGACAACAAAGGCAATTCAGCTTTGTGGTGGGAATGGCTACACAAAAGAATATCCGGTTGAGCGCTATTTTAGAGATGCCAAAATCACAGAAATTTACGAAGGAACTTCAGAAGTTCAACGTATGGTGATTGCAGCCTCTGAACTTAAGGCCATCCACTAAATTTATCCCTCGTCAATGGACGCTCTCTTTGGTAGAGTGTCCATTAATTTTATTGTAATAACTGATTTAATACTTAAGTTTTTGTGGAGAAAAAAATCATGGCGAAAAAAAAGCCTGCTGCTAAAATAGCTTCAAAAAAACCTGCTGCTAAGCCTGCTAAAAAAGCACCAGCTAAACCAGCAGCTGCGACTAAGAAAGTTGCAGCTCCAGCAAAGAAGGCCAAGATGGCGAAAAAACCTGCACCGAAGCCTGCTCCAAAAGCAGCTGTAAAAAAAGCGACTAAAGCGCCTGTTAAAAAAGTTGTGGCCAAAAAAGCTGCTCCTAAGGCCGCTAAGCCAGCTCCAAAATCTTTAAAAGATAAAATTGTTAAAGCTGCTAAAAATCTTTCTGAGAAAGCTTCTAAAGCGATTAAAGAAAAAGATAAGAAAAAATCTCTTGAAGCTGCTAAAAAACAAAAAGAGCTAGAGAAAAAAGCAAAAGAAGCCTCTGCGAAAGCAAAAAAAGAAGCTGAAAAAGAAGCCAAAGAGGCAGCGAAACTGTCTGCGAAAGCTCAAAAAGAAGCTGCTAAAAATAAAGGTAAGACTGAAAAAGTTAAATCTAAGAAAAAAGCATCAAGTGAAGACGACGATGAAGAAGTTGATTCAGAGGATGAAGATTTTTCTGAAGAAGATGATGATTATGTTCCACATGATGAAAAGCCAAAGTCTCGTAGAGTTGTAGAAGAAGATGACGATGATGAAGAAGATTTCAAAAAAATCGCTTCTTCGAAAAAAACAAAAAGTAAATTTGAAGATGCTGAGAAGTTTGAGGACTTTACTCCCACTCCAGCTAAATCTAAAAAATATTTAAATGCTGAATTAGCTGATCTTGAAACGAAGATTGCTGATGGTATTGCTGAACTCCGTGAACACTTCAACTGGAAAGATATTACTGATGCCATTGCTACAATGGACTTTTTTATCGATCCAAAAAATGATGAGTGTATCGAGAAGGGTTGTGACAATATTCGTACAACTCAGAGTTACTGCCGCCTTCATTATATTAAGAATTGGAAAACAATTCACCGTAAGAAAGAAATCCTTAAAGAGGGAAGACTTCAGGAATATATTGAAGAGCTTATTAGCAAATACCCACCAAAGTTTATCGAAGCACTTATGTCTGACTTATCTGACGATAAGGAATTCTACAAAGTTCTTAATGAGCTTAATATCACTTCTGAGTTTGATTTTGATGAAGAAGAAATCGAATCGAATACAGATGATGATATGGACGATGATGAAATTGGAATCGAGACTCGCTTTACGGGGTCAATGAGATACGAAGACGACACATAAGTTCTATAAAAAAGGCTCCGAATGGAGCCTTTTTCATTTCTGGCCTAGGCAAAAAGCTCTCTTTCCCCATCCATCGCAGAAACATTATAAAATATCTAGATGAAATTGATCGTCTTAATCATTCTTGCCTTCTTCCAGTTTAGTAGCTTTGCCTCAGAGATAAAATTCTCATACGAGGATGTGGCCATTAAGCTTGGACTTAATATTGTCTCAATCGGTAAGCCGTGGACTTTCCCTGGAGTCAATAGGTTTTATACAAACCAAGGTTTTACTCGTGCCATGATGATTGTCGAAAATCTTGATGGCAAAAAAACAAAAATTGAAATTAACGAATTTGAAAAATATACCATGGTCGAATATCCGGTCTCGGATACTAAGTATAATTCTGTGGCCCTTGTAAATATCTCTAAGACTCAGCTTGAAACGTTTTTGTTTGAGCCTACTGAGAAAGTTTATTCAAAAATGGATGCTTTCTTTGGACTCTTTATTTCTCGTGCTCACGCAGCCGAGAGTTGTGAGATGTCTACCATGGAAGCATCAATGGGAAGTAGTCTAAGCGGAGTCAGCGATTTCTTTTCGAGTGGATATTTTAAAATTGCTTCAAGTTGTTTAATGGGGATCTTAGAAGGAATTTGGGATTCAACAGGTGGGATGGTGGAGTCGGCTTGGAGTGGACTAAAACATTTAGTCAGTGATCCTAAAGGTTTTTGGGATGAGAAGGTTGAGCAGTTTCAGAAGTTAAAAGACTTTCTTATGGATTTTGAAGTGAATATGCAGAAGATGTTTGCCTCATTTAAAAAACTTCCTGATGAGACGAAAGCGCAAATGCTTTGCTCATTTGTAGGAAGTATCGGGACTGATATTATTATTACCGCCTTAACCGCTGGGGCAGGGGCTTCAAAGTTAGGACTTAGTATAAAAAACTATGTAAGCAAACTGACTAAGATAGAAGGGCTCCTCGCAAAACTGAATAAGCTTGGGAAGCTCTCCGAACTTCCTGCAAAGTTTTTTGAAAGGCTTTCCAAAGGGCTCATCTCTGAGAAGCGCTTAAGCTCCATTCAAAGCTTAACTCATCATGAATTTGATGATCTTGCGATGCAATTGGTGAGGTGCTCGTTATGAAAATTTTATTACTGATATCACTTTTTTTTCCCTCATTAAGTTTTGCTCTCTCTTGTGAGCGCGCTGAGAAGATGGGTGAGTATCTAAGCATGAATGGAACCAAATTCATGGAGGCCTATAAGAAACACAAACTCACAGGTAATGCTGATGAGCTTAGGGTGGCAGTAGGGGATGTGAATCAGGCGAGAAAGATGGCCTATAATTTTCCGGCCCTTAAAGATTTAGGATTTCCTCCTATAGGAAAAAACTGGGAGCCATTTGTAGTAAAAATGGAGAAATCTTCATTGAAAGATATGCGAAGTGGATGGAAGTATAAAAACGCAGAAGGTGAAATTGCGATTGTAAGACTTGATTACGACCCTGTGAAAGGGGCCCATTATAATATCGATGTAATGAAAAAGACTCCTAAAGGTAAGGAGTCTTTTAAATTATCGATTGAATTTGATTGTAACGGAAAACCTTGTACAGGAAATCAGGTTAAAGAACTCGCCAAAAAAATGAATTAAATCTCTTCTTCGTCTTGGTCAAAATCTGGTCCAAGAAGTTTGTCAGCTTCAATAGTTAAGGCCACATTTTCACGAGTAATTTTATAAAAATAGTTTTTGTGTTTATGAGTCACTTCTTGCCAATGAGGAGTAAATTCATTCCACTCATCTTCAGAAAAGATTTCATCAAAGAATAGCCCAACTATATCGATATAGTTTTTTTGAGTCTCTTTAAGTTTTTCTTCCGAATTCATATCCTCACCATCACAAGAGAGAAGCACTGTAATTGGTGCTAGATACTCATCTTTTTCTGACAAGTATGAAACCACCACGAGCAATTCTTCAGAATAGATAAGGCCATAAACATCGAAGTATTTATCGTCTTTCTCACATTCCTTCTTATAGGTCTCATTTAGGAGGCGTGCTAATGATTCTGCCCATTCTTGAGGAATGGTTCTTGATGTTTTAGATATGGGTTTTCTTGCTAGCATGACTTCGTGCTCCAAAATGGTAAGTTTTTGTGGTTTTGAACCGTATTATTATTTAGAATAGAGAGAACCAATCTTCAATGAATATCACAGTTAAAAAGAGGTTTTTATGACAGTTTATATTTTAAGTGGTGCCCGTACAGCTCAAGGTAGCTTTATGGGGACTTTAAGTAATACTTCTGCACCTAAGTTAGGCGCAGTTGCCATTGACGGTGCTCTTCAAAAAGCCAATATCGAAAAGTCTAAAGTAGACGAAGTATTTATGGGTAATGTTATTCAAGCAGGAGTCGGTCAAGCACCAGCACGTCAAGCAACGATCTTCGCAGGACTTCCCGAATCTGTTCCTGCAACAACAGTGAATAAAGTTTGTGGTTCAGGAATGCAGGCAATTATTTTAGGTGCTCGATCAATCATGACTGGTGAAAATCAAGTGGCGGTTGCTGGTGGGATGGAGAATATGTCTCTTGCGCCACATATTCTTCCAAACTCTAGAGGCGGTTTTAAATTCGGCCCGACAGAAATGAAAGATTCTATGCAGTGGGATGGACTGTGGGATGTTTATACAAATCGCGCCATGGGAAATTGTGCTGAAGAGTGTGTAAAAAAATACAATATGTCTCGTGAAGAGCAAGATGCATTTGCGATTGAATCTTTTAAAAGATCTCAAGCGGCGACAAAAGATGGAACATTTAAAGATGAAATCGTTGCTGTAAAAATAACTGATAGAAAAGGCACAATCGAAATTACTGAAGATGAAGGGCCAGGAAAAGCAAACTTTGAAAAAATGCCAGCTCTTAAACCAGCATTTGAAAAAGATGGAACAATTACTGCGGCCAATGCTTCAAGTATTAATGATGGTGCAGCCGCTGTCGTTTTAGCAGGGGACGCTTATGCGGCTCAAGCAGAATTTAAAATTGTTTCTTTTGCCTCTCATGCACAAAATCCGACATGGTTTACAACTGCTCCTGTTGAAGCCATTAAAAAATCTCTCGCAAAAGCAAATCTTACTATTGATAAAATTGATCTTTTTGAAATCAATGAAGCTTTTGCTGCCGTCACGATGGCCGCCATGAAAGAATTTAATCTTCCTCACGATAAAGTAAATGTTTTTGGAGGAGGAATTTCACTTGGGCATCCCATTGGAACTTCTGGTACACGAATTGTTGTGACTTTAATGAATGCCATGAAAAAGAAAAAAGCTAAGTATGGTTTAGCTTCACTTTGTATCGGTGGTGGAGAAGCACTTAGCTTAATTATCGAGAGAATTAAATAATGACAACAGCGGCTCAAGGGCAATCTAAATCAGGACTCAGACAACTGGGTACAGGGGATATTCTCTTTAATGATGGAGAGTCAGCTGAGTCGCTATTTATTATTCAAAAAGGTCAGCTCCGACTTTTCAAACCAAAAGGAAAAGGCTTTATTGAAATCGCCGTTCTCCGTGCCGGTGAAGTAATTGGAGAGATGGCCTATTTTGATGAAGATGGTTCTGGAAAAAAAAGAAGTTGTTCTGCTTCTGCTATGACTCATGTAGAGGTTATTGAAATTACCTTTCCTGCCTTTGGTAAAACAGGGCCTACGCATCTAAATTCTTTCGCCCAATAAGGATTTCCAATAGATAAT
>DZBG01000060.1 GCA_022729855.1 Bdellovibrio sp. | reverse complement strand
TTATTGCATGCTCCCTCATATGGATGAAGGTTGGCAAATGAGGACACGCCCTAGTCATAAAAATAAAATTTTCAGAACTTGGGCTTAATCTTTTAGCAATCATCTCGATTTCATCAAATCTTCCTTGATGAAATTTCTTCACCTCTTGGTAAAGATGTTCTTTATTACTGAAATGACGATAGAGAATAGGTTCAGTGATTCCACAATTTACCGAAAGCTCTTTGGTCGTCACACCATAATAACCTTTGATAGAGAATAAATGAGAAGCCTGCTCAAGAATTTGACTTCGACGAGCTTCGGCTGAAAGACGAATTTTTTCCACGACTCTTCCTTAAGAAATGGTTTTATTTCTAATTAGTATACACTAACTGTAAATTTTAAACGTATTTTTCAGATTTATTTTTGGAAAGAACAAGCTCACCTTTCTCAACGAGTTTCACGACGACGGTCATAATTCTTTTTTGAGCTTCCATTACGTCAGACAGGGCACGAGGCTTCCCCTTCAGGATATCTTCGATGTCGGCCTTCATATTGGTAGAGAACATATTTAAAAGATGATTTGTCAGCTCCTGACTTGAACCTCTCAGGGCCAGACCTAAGTCATCCAGCGAGATTTCCTTGAGAAGAGTTTTCATCATGGTAGTAGTGAGATACTGAAGATCATCAAAAGTGATAAGTGACTGCTTAAGCTTGATGCTCATCTCAGGATCTTGTCTGGCGATATCTGCAAGGAGTCTCTGCTGGGCCTCCAGATCTAAATGTTGAAGCATTTCTACTGCGGCCTTAACACCATCAATTTTCTTTTTCACAATTACACCTTTAGAAAAGGGTCCTCTTGCATCAAATGATTTTTCACATAATCACTGACGGCCTCTTCGAGAGAAGAGAATTTAAAATCTGGTAAAACAGAATTTAATTTTTTCATATTTGCTTCTGTAAAATACTGATACTGACCTTGAAGTTCTTTTGGCATATCAATAAAAATGATCTTAGGCGCTACTCCCATAGCAGAAAATGTGGCCTTGGCCAAATCATGAAAGCTGCGAGCTTTACCTGTCCCAAGATTATAAATTCCAGAAGTTTTTGGATCTGCTTTATTAATAAGTGCAAGCATCGCTCGGACAACATCTTTCACATAAACAAAATCACGAAGCTGTTCACCATCTTTAAAATCAGGACGGTGAGATTTGAAAAGTTTCACTTCTCCAACAGCATTTATCTGATTAAACGATTGAAAAACGACTGAGCTCATTTTGCCTTTATGGTATTCATTTGGGCCAAACACATTAAAGAACTTCACTCCAAACCATACAGGAGGAGTTTTTGTTTGCTTTAGTGCCCACTCGTCAGAGAGTTGTTTTGAGTAACCATATTTATTGAGAGGCTTAAGCTTTGGAGTCTCTTGATGATTATCATTATAACCCTGCTCACCTGCTCCGTATGTGGCCGCTGATGAGGCATAAAGAAAAGGGATGCTTTTCTCAGTACATAATTTAAAAAGTTTATTCGTGTACTCAGTATTGTTCTTATAAAGAAAATCCATATCAAGCTCAGTCGTCGCCGAACAAGCCCCCATATGGTAGATGGCCTTGATTTTTTTCTCGCTCCAAAGAGGATGAGCGAAGAAGTCTTCTACTTGGATAAATTCATAGTATTTTAATCCACGAAGGTTCTTCCACTTATCTGTGTTCTCATAGTGGTCCACGATAATAATATCGCTCTCGCCCTGCTCGTTGAGGGCCTTTACGATGGCACTTCCAATAAATCCTGCTCCGCCTGTCACAATAATCATAAAATCCTAACCCTTTGTTTTCACCACCTACTTTACCAGAAAATCCAAAAGGTGCCAGCTACCTTTCGGCTCCGAAAGGTAGCTGGCACCTTTTGGATTTTTTCCCTTAAATTTTAAGCAAATACACCGATAAATCACCTATGGGCCTAGCTAGCACTATTAACCATTTTTTAGCGACCGAAATGTGGACTGCCTTAGACAGGCTGGATGGCACATATTGTAGCGATCTTTTATGGAAGCAATTTGTGCATACCTACAAAGGGAACTCATCTTATTGTGCCCTTCCCTGGCTCCATGATTTTTGGAATGAAATTGAAGAAAGTACGAGCAGTACTCAAAACAAGATACAACAAACCAAGAGAGTTCTTATGAAGCATGATTTTTTTCCTGAAGATAAGAATTTTACTTGGGATGAAGTTATCTCTTGGCTTAAAGATTGGTCCGCTGAGGCTTCATACCGCATTGGAAAAGATATTTTCCCTCTCACAGTGAATGCAACTCCAGTCATAAAAAAACAAATGGCCCCTAAAGAAATTCTTCCTTATTTCATTCATCTTATTCACAACTCACTTGAGCATGGAATTGAATGCCCAGCGATGAGAAAGGCCAAAGATAAGCCCCTCAAGGGAAGAATTTGGATTGAAGTGACTATGACGGATCATTCGCAAAAAATTATTTTTGGTGACGATGGCCTTGGACAAGATAAAACCAAAATCGCCTCTCTTGGTAATGGCCCCTGTCCCTCAGAGGGAAAGGACTATCTTTGGAGTGGAAAAGGCCTTGGCCTTTATGACCTCTCTCAGCAAATTAATTCTGTTGGCGGGCAGGTCAGCTTTTCATCGACTCCATTTCAAGGATTTAAGGTTGAAATCGAGATTCCTTATTCTCAAAAAATGGTGAAAACGGCCTAAAGACTCCACATTTGATAATCTCTTTGATATAAATCGCCCACTTTTTAACAAGGGGCAATCATGAACGTCGATAACTGGCAGGTCGAAGAATTTTTAGGTAATACGTGGGTACAGGGCTTTAAAGTGAAAGCATACCTTCACTCTGAACAAACTAAATTCCAAAAAATTGATGTTGTTGATACTGAGTCAGTAGGAAAACTTCTTCTTCTTGATGGCAAGACAATGGTTTCAAATAAAGACGAATTCGTTTATCACGAAGTTGTTTCTCATATCCCGTATATGGTTTCTAGAAATTGTAAAAAAGTTCTTATCATCGGTGGTGGAGATGGTGGTGTTGTACGTGAATTCGTAAAGCACGCAGATATTGAAAGAATTGATCTTGTTGAAATCGATGAGAGAGTAATTGAAGTTTCAAAAATTTATTTCCCTGAATGTACTTCAGGTCTTTCTGACAAGCGCGTTCGCGTTCTTCCAGAAGACGGATTTGCTTTCATTAAACGTGCGAAAAAAGAATACGATATCATCGTTGTAGACTCTACTGACCCTGTTGATTTTGCTTCAGGCCTATTCACTGATGAATTCTATACTGATGTTTATAATGCTCTTACTGATGATGGAATCATGATGAATCAAACTGAAAATCCATTCTTGGATGAGTTTGGTATCAAAAATATCTACAATAATATGAGAAAGGTTTTCCCAATCGTAAACTCTTTCAATGCACCAATGCTTATCTACCCAGGTGTTTATTGGACATTCGGCTTCTCATCTAAGAAATACCGTCCCACAGATCTTAATCCTGCCAAGCTAGAGTCTATGACTAAGCTTCAGCGTGATCTTAAGTGGTATAATATGGACTGGCATAAGGGAACTTTCTCTATCTCAAATTTCCATAAAACAATGATTGGACAAGAATAATTGTCAGATTAGTTTTTTCTTAATTAATGGGCCTTCGTGGCCCATTAATATTTTCAGTCACTTATATTAATATCCCCGATTCCTTCAAGATTACTTTATTAAAATTTCATTTTCTTTCATAATTATTCCACCACTGAATTATCAACAAAGGTCCCTCACTTTGAAAAAACTCAGCAGAATGGAGGCCAATAAAGAGGCCAGGCGAGTCCTCGCCAAACACGCAACAGATCTCTCAGAATGTCAGTACTCTTGCTCAGGTTCAGAAGTTAGGCTGAATGGTTTTTTACGAAAAATTGATGGAAGCGAATACACGGCCCAAGGAGTAGAGGCCCTCGTTATTGATTTTCAACGTCATCTTCCCGGCTATTATATTGCTGGAGATTGCAAGAACTGGAGTTTTACCTCAGATCATATCAATCATATTGGTGGAAAAGAAAAAAATCATGGTGGTGGCGGAGAAGAAAAGCAAGTCACCTACTATGTGGACATCGATGATATAGAGGGTATTGGTTAATCTTCTTCCATTGTCTTTCGATGAAGATAAGGATGAACAATGAGTGCGACTGCAATAATTCCGATCTCATAAAGAATCATCATTGGAATCCAAACACAAAGCATACTCAACACATCTGCCGGAGTGACAATCGCTGCAAAAACAGCGAAGGCCACAGCAAGATATCTTCTCATATTGCGAAGTGAGTATTTAGTGACAATTCCCATGAATCCCAAGATCAGCATAACATTGGGAAGTTGAAAAAGAATTCCTAGAAGAACAAGCATCTGGATGGCGAGGATGAGATAATCCTGCAAATTCATCATCGCTTCAACACCAGTCACTCCAGCGGTGAGAAAAGTTTTAAAGGTAAGAGGAAAAACGACGTAATAACCAAAACAAACACCTAAAACAAATAAAACAAATCCAACAAAAATAAAGGGAAAAATAGCACGGGCCTCACGCTCATAAAGAGCAGGACGTAAAAATAACCAGACTTCACGAAACCAAAGTGGCGAAGAAAGAATAATACTGGCCCAAAAAGATACCTGAAGCTCCACAATCATCTTATCGAGAAGACCTGTGAAAACGACCTTCCCTGTAGAACCTAAGGCTTCACGTAGTGGTGCCAGAAGAAAGGTACTGATCTCAGAACTAAAGCTGTAACAAACGGCAAAACCAAGGACAAGAATCACCAGCACCCGTATAATACGGTGACGTAGTTCCTCTAGATGCTCAATAAAGCTCATATCCTTCACTTAAGGCCTTTGATTGTTTTGATCAAATATAGCATAAACTTTTCTTTTTTCCTCTCCTCTTTTTTATTAACAGGTTAAAATAAACAAGTGAAATATATTATCTCCTTTGCCCTATTACTTAGTTCTTTCTGCGCCACTGCAGCACCTTCAGAGGTGCTGAGATGTCTTGGTGCCGAGGAGCAGCGCCTCCATAAGGCAAAATCTCAAGGGCCTGAGTTTCAGCTTAATCAGCAATTAATCTCAGAATTGATTCAAGTTGAGAGTATTGACCTGAGCCCCACATATTTATCTCTTGTATGTAACTATAAAGAAAACTATCCGAGCAAAAAATTACTTTATCTCCTTCTTGATAAGGGAAATAAAATTTTTGAATTTAAACATGGACTCTCCGCTTCTGATATTTCAGTTGGGGAATCAATGCTTGAAGATTTTATGAAAGATACTCAAGGGATCGTTATGAGTTATATTGCGAGTATTCAGCAGGAAGCGCCTACTGCAGATTGTTTGAAAAAAAATATCCCAGAGATGGAGCTCTTTTATATTGATATGAAGTATCTAGAAGAAGAGATTGAGACGAAATATCTTTTTAAAGACAAAGGTCTCGCTGAGAAAATTTTAAATAAACTTTCAAATTATCCTAAACTGTTTAAGAAATGTATGCCTCAACCTGAAATCAAAAAGACTGATAAATCAGGATCAACACCCAATCGTAAAAAATCTTGAACCTGTAGGGTAAGATTAATTTCTTCGTCATGTCCTAATTTTTTATTCATCTTTAAAACAACTTGAAGATCTTTCATCGAAGTTAATTCAAACTGATATTTTTCAAAATCAGGAAAGTACTTAAGCTTTTGATCGATAATTAAAATCCAATCCATTTTCGATCGATCTTTAATAAGTCTTTGATCTCTTCTTACCTTGAAACCTTTAATTTTTTGAACCATGCTAAAGCAAGAGCGACAGCCCATGGCCGCATTCGTTTCTTTCTCATGCTGAAGTTCTTTAAGAGTCACACCAAAACAGCGACAAACTAAAAACTCTGCTGGCTTAAGTTTGAAATGATCTAGCCCTCTGAACTGGCTCCAGATCCCACGCCACAACTCAAAGACAGGATGATCAAGATCACCTAGCTCATCTTGGATAAATTCTTGCCAAGCAAGATCACCTTCACAAAATTTGGCCCATTCATTTATTGGAAGAATACCAATCTCTTCGATTTTTTTATCTTGAAGATAGTCGGCAAGACCTGCTAACCATATTGTCCAGTTACCCACTCCAGAGTAGGCCACTTCGCGAATAACTTCTTTGTGGTCAAAACGAACTTGGAGACGACAGTCTTGATAAGTTAAATCAAACTGTGCATCTGAATAAAAAGAAGGTGATTTTTTTTTGAGGAGATCGTTAAATTTTGTCATCAGCATCCGTCCATTCTGATTCATCAAAAGTTGTTAAAATTTCATAACCACTCTCTGTAATCAAAATTGTATGCTCAAATTGTGCTGACCAAGAACCGTCTTTAGTAAGAACTGTCCATCCATCATCTAAAACTTTGCAATGTCTCTTCCCTAGATTGATCATCGGTTCAATTGTAAATGTCATGCCAGGACGTAGTTCAACTCCTGTTCCACGCTTACCATAATGAACAACTTGAGGATCTTCGTGAAACTCACGGCCAATTCCATGACCGCAGTATTCGTGTACAACTGTGAATCCATTTCCATGGGCCATCTCTTCAATGATTGCACCTACGTCGCCAAGACGAGCGCCAGGTTTACAAACAGAAATTCCGGCCATCATGCAATCATAGGTTGTATCAACAAGTTTTTTGACTTCAGGTTTTACATTACCCACAAAAAATGTACGGTTAGTATCTCCATGAAAACCTTTCAACTTTGAAGTCACATCGATATTGAGAATATCACCATCTTTTAAAATATCTTTGGGAGATGGAATACCATGACAGATAACACTGTTAAGAGAGGTACAAACAGATTTTGGAAACCCGTGGTAATTCAGAGGTGCTGGGATGGCCCCACGATTAAGAGTATACTGATGACACAAAGTATTAATATCATCTGTGCTCATTCCTACTTTCACTTGTTTCCCAAGGAAATGTAGAGTTTTCGCTGCTAATTTACAGACATCTCGCATTAGTTCAATTTCACGGGCCGACTTAATTTGAATCATAGATCTCCCTTATACACTTTTAGAGTGATTTAAGCTAGTTTGTAACTCATGAAAAGATACTCAATTCTCCGCACTCATCTCTCACCTTATCAGCTAAGTGGTTTTAAAGACTTAGAGAAAAATTGCCTTGAGAATCTCCCTGTTAAATACCTCGATTCCATCGATGAATGGGACCAAAACTCAGAGCTCATTCTCATTACAAATACTCATACGAAATTTGAAAATCTCCCCTCAGTAATGAAAGAGAATGCCTCCCTCATTATTCATCCCAATTCGGGTTATGAGAACTTTGCCTCTGCCACTAGTCTTCTCAAAAAAATTCCTTTGATTATTGGACATCAAATCCGTGCTCAGGCCGTAGCTGAATATACTCTTAGCTGTTTTGTTGAATACTGGACTCAAAGACCAGAGCAAAAAAACTGGGATGTCAGCAGACTTTATCCTCGCACTCTGATGAATGAAACAAGTGCGCTCATTATTGGGATGGGACATATTGGAGTTAAAATTCAGGCGATGCTTCACAGTATTGGAGTAAAAACAATTACTGTTGATCCAAGGGCCAAAGCCGATTATAAAAATCTCACTGAAATGAATCAGAAAGTTGAGACAGTCATTTTAAGTGCCAGTCTTAACTCAAGCTCAAAACATATTATCAACAAAGATTTACTCACAAAACTTTCTCCCTCGGTTTTAATTAATCCGGCCAGAGGTGGGTTTGTTAAAGAGAGTGATCTCTTGGAATACCTCAATCGGTCTCGCATGGTGGCCTATCTTGATGTTTTTGAACAAGAACCGCTCCCTCTTGATTCTCTTCATCATACGAGAATAAAAAAGACCTCACATATTGCTGGCGTTCACACTCATCTTGACCGAGATATTATTGAATTTGAATACGATGTCTTAAATAATTATTTCAATCTCACTGAAGAGAAATTTATGATAAAATATCAAGATCAGCTTCTTAGTCATAAATGGTTTCAAGGTGAGTTATGGTAAAAGAATTAAATGATTTAAAAAAACTTCTTTGTCCTCCGGGGGAAGGTGTTTTCACTGTTCATACAGCAAAAGAGCGTCGCCTTGAGCTTCAAGAAAAAATCTATCAGACAAGTTCAGATAAAAAGATCAGAACACTTTGGGAGAAATCATTAAAAACGATTCCCAATACTTCACTTGCAGTTATTGGTATTCCATCGGACAACGGTGGAGGAATTCAAAGAGGAGCAAACTGGGGGCCACTCAGTGTAAGACTCGCTATGCTTACTGAAGGAGCTCCTGAGTTTTTAGATTTAGGTGATATAAGGGTTATCCCTCACCTTCTTCATGATAAATATTTAAAGAGCGATATTATTAGCGAATGCAGGAAAGCACTCTATGGGAGTAACAAAACTCTTCTTCCTGTTTCACCACTCAGCATTGCAGAGAGATCAATTCAAATTCTCCACAAGATAAAAAAAGGCCTGAAGATTTTTGCCATTGGGGGAGATCATTCAGTTTCGTACGCTCTCGTGAAGGCCTTTATTGAGGCCAAGAAAAAAGAGAAAGTGAAAATCGGATTTCTGCATTTTGATGCTCACACAGATCTCATGCAAAAGCGTTTAGGTATTGATCTCTGTTTTGGATCTTGGACTTATCATATTATGAAGCTTCTCCCTACTCCTGCTCATATTGTTCAAGTAGGAATTCGCTCAAGTGGAAAACCAAAATCCTATTGGGAGAAAACTCTTGGGGTGAAACAATGGTGGGCCAAGGATGTTCAAAAACTTGGTATTGAGGCCATTACTGAAAAAACGATTAATCATTTTAAAAAACTGAAAGTGACTGAGCTCTATATCTCATTTGATATCGATGCTCTTGATGAGAAATTTGCAGCGGCTACGGGAACTCCAGAACCAGATGGTCTAAAACCCTATGAATGTGTGACAATGATTCGTGCGGTAGCTTCTCATTTTAAAATCACGGGAGCCGATCTCGTGGAAGTTGCACCTTTTGTTTTACCACCGAATTCAAATATTCAAGATCAAAAGCAATCAGTTGCTACGGCAGCCATCATTGCGCGAGTTCTTCTTGAGGCGATGAATGACTAGAAGGATTGTTGTCTTCCCTGATGTCAGTGAAGCCGATGACGATGGCCTTCTTGCTGTTGGTGGTGATCTTCAAACCGATACATTGAGAACGGCTTACTCAAAAGGGATATTCCCATGGCCTATCTCTCTTGATTTTCCTCTTGCGTGGTTCTCCCCTGACCCTCGTGGTGTTCTTGATTTAGAAAATTTTCACCTGCCGCAATCCTTTAAAAAACAAATAAAAAAATCAAATTACAAAATGACTTTTTCGACGGATTTTAAATCAGTGATTGAAAGCTGTGCTCGTATCACACGCAAAGGTCAGGCCGGGACTTGGATCACTCCAGATATCACTCAAGGCTATAGCGCTCTTTTTGATGAAGGAAATGCCTACAGTATTGAGGTCTGGGATCATAAAGATCTTGTAGGCGGTCTCTATGGTGTCTGTTTTGGAGGTTACGTCTCAGGTGAGTCTATGTTCTCGGTAAAGTCTGGGGCCTCAAAATTTGCGCTCCTGACTCTTATACAACTGCTTCAAGAGAATGGGCTGACCTATCTTGATACTCAGATGGTGACACCAGTAGTTGAATTGTTTGGAGGGAGATATATTCCTCGAGAAGACTTTATTCATCGACTCGAGGATGCAGACTGGGAATTAAATCGTGATCAAATTTTTAGTTATAAGAAAGCTTTAAACGCTGATTAGCAGCAAGTGTACGCTCAACTTCTTCAAGGAATTGGCGAACTGATTTTTCAAGCTTCACTTTCTCACCCTTCATATATTCTTCCATACGAAGTTTAAGCTCTTGGTAGTTAACATTCATTTCACGGGCCATCTCTTCACAACGTTTACGGAAACGTTGGTCAGCATCGATAAGAGCACTTACTTTCGTACTCAATTCTTGGCGAAGAGTTTTTGAATTATAAACAACTTTAAGCTCAGCAAGTTTAAGTTTTTTCATCACAACAAGATAAGCATAACCAATATCAAACTCGTACCACTTGTGACGGAATGAACATGAACGTTGGTGAGCGTGGTGATTGTTATGATCCATTTCCCCACACACTAAAAAGTTAAGAGGGAAAACAAACCCAAGGTTGCGGCTATTGTCATGGTAGTTATGGTTTTTATAACCAAACCAGTGAGCAAGTGCATTCACTCCACCAACTGCGAAGATTGGAGAAATCATAAAATTAATAAATGAAAGAGCAGAACCCCACCATGGACCAAAAACAACCATTAAAATAACTGTCATGATAGCAGGCCCAATAAATGGATTGTTATACATAAAAAGCTCTAGCTTATTAGTCTTGATTGTCTTTTTAATCTTTTGAACTTCTGGCCATGACTTTGCGGCCGTGTAGTCAAACACTCCCATGAAGAGCACATGCTTTAGACCTTTATGGACTGGACTATGGGGATCTTTTTCAGTGTCTGAATGAGCATGGTGATAAATATGAACTGAAACCCAGTCTACTTTTGACATTGTTGTGACAAGCCAAAGCCAAACTTGCATCACAGTATCTACCGCCTTATTAAGAACAACACCTTTATGTGTGTGGTATCTGTGAAACGAAAGACTCATACATGTAATCGTAATATGAGTCATAAGTACTGTATAAAGTGTGAGAAAAATAATGGGATGGTTGCTAATAACATCTCCAATGAGCCCAGTACTGCCCATCGTTGCCTGCAGAAAATAAGCAACAGCAGCATATGAAGCTACCAATGAAGAAATAAGAATAAACATACTGACTCACTTTGTTTGAACGTCCTAACAGAATACTAGCACGCTTTTAAAATGTGTCTCAAGTTATGTTTTAAGAAAATGATCTAAGTCAGTAGAACTACAAAAGTTTTCAGGATTTGACTCTAGGCAAAAATGGCACCTAGTACAAAGGGAATTATCCACTATAGGCACCTGTTTTTTGGTTGATATTGCATTTACAGGACATAAATCGCTATTAAGAGTTGGCAGTTGCCCTTTTCCCTCAGGAGTAAGAGCTAGTCTTGGAGAATAAAAATAAGGATGATCTTCTTGATCTAATTGATCCCACTTCAAAAGCTTTTTAACTTTTTCCTCTTTCATCAGCGAGCGATAATTCCAGCTATACCAGAAGCGAGTTAAAAGTGACGGGACCTGATAGAGTTCACGGGATAAAATCATATTTACCTATCAATTTCAGAACGACTCAGACCTAAAAGTCCTAAAGTCGAGGTTAAATATTTTTTGGGAACACGATCTAAAATTATCGGTAATGCCTGGGCATTTGTCAGCGATGGAGTCCGGATTTTAAAATTCATTTTATCATTTTTTAAATAATAAATTCCAAGCTCACCATTCCCCGCTTCAAATGAAGTAAAAAAACTTGAGACTTGAATATTACTTAAAAACTGTTCACGTTGTTCGTCAGTGATTGAGAATTCCCCAAGTGGAAGATTATCCATAACTTGAACAATAATCCGAAGAGATTCTAAAATTTCTTCAATTCTTAACAGTAAGCGATCATAGTTAGTCCCATTGATCCCCACCGGAATATCAAATTCAATATCTGAATAAAAATACATCGGACGAGATTTTCGGAGATCAAAATTAATTCCACTTGCTCTTAAGACTGGCCCTGTCACACTCCAGCGAATCGCCTGACCTGCTGTTATTTGAGCCAAAGTTTTTTGTTCATGAATGGAGCTAGTTCCTCTCATCTTATTTCTAATATTGATTAAAAATTTCACGAGTGCTTTTTCGAATTCGTTAAACTCAATATTCCACCCGTAAGGAAGATCATGGGCCACACCACCAATTCGAGAAATGAAAGTTCCACTTCTGCGACCACAGTGCTTCTCATAGAGTTCAAATACTTTTTCACGACAACTTAAAAGAATTCTTCCTTCTGTCTCAAGTCCTAGATTTGAACAGTATTGTCCTAGGGCCAGAAGATGCTCCACTATGCGAGAGAGTTCAATGAACATCATCCGGATCGCTTGGGCCCTTTCGGGAATTTTAATATTAGCGATATCCTCATAAACTTTGGTCATTAAAATACTATAACAAGGCGCTGAGTTTAAATTGATCTGATCAATAAACCCAATTTGCTGTTTCATTGAAGCAGAATTAAGCAAATTGTCCCAGCCAACTCTGTGCATTCCAACAGTCGGAATGAGGCCAGTTAATTTTTCTCCATCATAACAAACTTTCGCTCCAAACAAATGAGCTAAGTCTGGTTTGTTAATATCACAAAATTCCCACTTATAGTTTTCTTCTGGATAAGCTGCCTCTGAACGATTGGGATTAAAAGCAACTCGTGGAAGATCATAGTTTTCTTCATCTCCGGCTCCAAAAAATGGACCTGCAACACGATTAAATAAAGTCCACCCACAATTCTCAATTAACTCTTTTTCCATCCACTCTGCTGCCGGATAAATATCAGTTACAGAAGGGAGAATTTCATTTTTATAAACACTCACAATCAAATTAAGACGTTGGTGTTGCTCAATATTTTGTAAGTGATAATAAACATCTAAATGATCATTAACTTCAATGGCATGGAGTTCTATTAGTTGAAGGAAGTTCAACTCTGTATTAAGAAACTGTATCCAATTTGAAAATTGAATAGGACGAGTTTTAACCCAATGCTGATCCTTGTGAAAAGAATAAGACTCTTTATCTACAATAGTGAGAACTTCAGAAATATCGCGGTACTGATCCCAACTAAAGGCCATGCTGGCCTCCCATCTTCTTTTTCATCTCGTTGATAATTTCCTCAGGGAGTAGAACTGATGAAGGAAATGGCCAAAGAGGATGCTCAAGTTGACCTTGGGTTATATCTTCAAGATTCGCAAGAGATGACACTGGATTTGGATAAATCAAAAGAGTCGCAGAGCTAGGAATTTCTTTTAAATAAGTTTGAAAAGCCTTCACACTTTTTTTATTCACATGAGAGGGAACAATCACAACCTCTGCCTCATTGAGATTTTTCACCCAAATAAGCTCAAGTCCAGAATGTCCATACTTAGATAAATTTAAAGCATCCCAGTCCCCACTCAAGGAAACAAAGGCAGAACAATATATTTTAATGATTAGTTTTTTTTCGGTCATTCTATAAAATCACATCAAGATCACTTGATTTGCCTTCTCTCAATTGTCGTTGATCCCACTTATGGTCAAGAGGCATGACCTGAGATTTCTTTAAGACTTGTTCATTAATTTTTGATGAACAACTCGATTCAAATTTTCTATACTTTACCCAACTATAGATTTTCGCATGAGTCCCCTGTGGATGAGAGTCATAATCTAGAAACTTGTAATAAAATTTTTGTGTTCCCTTCAGACTACTTAGATAAGGGCCAAGATAATTAAAGGCCTGATCAATATCTAAAGTCGAACAATCATAGATTCCTGTTTTAAAATCATATACCAGATCTCCGCGGTTATTTAGCGTATTTCTAGTCCATGTTTTTCTCGAGCAATCATAATAGTGTCCATCAGAGTGAAGCGTATAAAAAATTCCAATATCACTTAGAAACCAAAACTTTTTTGGATTCATATTCACAGAAGGGAATCGCACAAACTTCATACAAGTTACAAAATGAGTCGCATATTTAATACTATAGGCCCTAAAACGTTCATGGAACTCAACAGGAATCCCAGCTTTTTTCCACTCAGAACGAATTTTAATTTTGGCCTTGAGCTCTTCAGTTGTTTTTGAAGGTAAATCAAAAACCGTTTTGACTCCTACATCTCTCCACGCTTTATCATAGATAGCATGACAAGATTTAACCATCTTCTCTCTCTCTGTCTGGTCGATATTAAGAGAGTATCTTTTCTGAAAATTAAAAGTCGGCTCAAAACCAATAAAATCTCCCATGCTTGCTGCCGGAAATTCTTTGCTTCCTACTTTGTTGATTCCTTCATGATTTTCAATAAAAGCTTTAAATTTTTTGAAATCGAGTTTCTCTTTCAAATCATTAATATTTTTTATGTCTTTCATACTTGAATCTTCTGGATCAATTCCAATAAAGATAAGTCTCGATGGCCAATTTCTCTTTCCTAAACAATTTCCTTCAACACAAATTTGCTGAACAACACTACCCAGTAACTGAATTTTAAAAAAGTTTTGATCCTGTAATGACTTGAACTTCCCCTCTCCTCCAAAAATAATGACTTTTTGTGGAGTCCCCAATAAATCAAGGGCCCCTGGAATAATACCTACTGAGAAAGGAATATCTCCTAACTCTCCAGAGTATTTTTTCCAAGCATCTTTCGTTGAGCACCATTCGTGGTCAAAATAACGCTGCCCTGATTGAAGATCAATTTCGTATTGATTCTTTGTATTAGCTGGATTGAGAACAACGACATTAACTAATAATCCCGCTCGATTGAATTTATTTTGAATATCAAAAAACAGATTAGACTGCTCATCACCGTTAGTGTTCTCCCAAATATATTCAGGATCAACTTTACGTTCGCTCTGCTTAGAGTCACTGATCATTGTCATGAGCTCATCACCAGCATTTGTCTTTTTATTATTTTTCCAGCTGCATCCTGTGCAAAGGACCAATAAAATCACAAGGGTTTTCAATTGACATAATCTCGCTAACATAACATCATTACTCTACTTTTTCTTACTCGCCCGGGTGGTGGAATGGTAGACACAAGGGATTTAAAATCCCTCGGACGCAAGTCTGTACGAGTTCGAGTCTCGTCTTGGGCACCAATCACAAGTTACTTATAATTAAAGCTCCTCCATAGGAGCTTTTTTTATTTCCAACGTGCTAAAATCATTACATTTCATTGCATGATCGTCTAGGTGTAAACCGACAAGAAATAAAACAAAAACTATTGTAGGTCAGATTTAGTTCAGCAACGTACTTAAACCAGACCCAACAACACTAGAAACGAACTTTTTCAGAGGCAGAATCGAGATAATTTGGTGAGAAGTGAATATAACGCCCAGTGACTTTAAGGTCTGTATGACCAAGAGTTAGAGCGAGCTGAGTAATCTCTCCCCCGATAAGGGGTGAAAAGTAATCACTTCTCGGAGTTAAAATAGTGAACATATAATGTGCCACCTATCTTTTCGACAATAATAAGAGCTCCCACAAACTCTAGCTTTACCTCATAAGCTATTGTTCTTATAAGCGCTCCTTTAAGAAAGCAAGTGACATTAGGGCGTGTCCTCATTTAATCATAATCAACTGAAATAATATAAATCCACGGC
>DZBG01000167.1 GCA_022729855.1 Bdellovibrio sp. | reverse complement strand
ATTGTTAATAGTTTAACAAAAACGGATTACAGGATGAGAAAAATCAAAGGAAATACAATTGGTAGTAACCTTGCATAACAACTAGCCCTGTTCTTGATAATATCGATGACATTCTGCGCTTTTGAAACGCAGCAACCAAGTCTAGATTGCGGAGATAAAAACAGAATCAGTCCATTAGACCTAACTTTCCCTTTAGAGTTTAGGGATGATGAGATAAAGTATAACATAACGAACAACGACCTACTACACTTTAGAAAGCTCAAGGAGAACATTTTCCATATAACAGGAATTGAGGGAACAGTCGAACTGAACGGCATAAAGGAGTCTGTTGAATCAGTATTTTTTGTTTCGCCAAGCGTCCATCACTTCACAGGAAATGCTTTCGATATGGAGTGCCATGTCACCACAAAAAGCTTCACTATGCTCACTTTTTGGAAAGCTGCTGATGATGAGAGTAATGAGTTTTTGCAGAGTTTGGGGTTCGGATCTGGATTACTCAAAAAACTTAGATCATCTCAAAATGTAGATATTCCAGATGCTATTAGTATAGATAAAGCAATTACTCCTGGGCTAAATAAATTCTTGACATATGAGGGAGAACAGCTCTTTGGTGGATGTTCGAATACCACTTATTTGATTAGTCTTGAGGTTATCTATATGGGAGAAGATGAGAAGAAGGAGATTTATAGAGATCCCACTCCATTCATTCAACTGAAGAACAGACAATCTACTACAAGATTGTACAAAAACTGGGATATGCCAAAGGATTATAGAAGTACTCATCCAAAACCTTCAGATTCAAAATCAGACCTTCCTTCACAGAGTAACCCAATTGAATCAGATAGTTTAAAGCCTAGTAGTAGTTCTAATTCAGAGTCTCATCCAAAGAAGAAAGAACCAGACGAAGACAGTAAAGGATCCCAAAGTGGGACTAAGAAAAAATCTTTGAGAGCAGAATTATCAGCTCCTCAGCCTGTTATAGCAAATTCCCATACTATTAAGAAAGGAAAGGTTGTAGATCATTCAAGTGACTATGATCCGAAGGACCCGGACTGGAGGTTTGATGCAAAAGCTTACAGTTATTTTTTCCAGGAGTATCCTCCTCCAAGATCTGTGCTTCCCCCGATGAACCCAATGCGTTACCCTTCGACGAGTTTCCCGTATCCGGGTACTTTTGGGTGGACTGGTGAGCCCAACTACCCGAACGATCCCCTATACCCTGAATACCTATTCCCGCCTCAGCCACCCATGCATTTTGAACACTGGCCATTTAATGATGAAGATATAAAGTGGGACGGTAAGCGGTTCCCTGATAAATGGCCGAAGAACAGGATTCCTATTGTTACTGTCAGGAATATTGACCCGTTAGATAACAAAGAATCTCTGTCTGATAGTGATCAAAAAGCTATGTTCTCTGAGTTTGCAAAGGTTGGCTCAGGGTCTGAATCTGTGTCAAGCTCTAACATCACAAATGGAGATGAAGACCAACTTCCTTATAAACCAAAGAAATATTTGCCTTCTTTGGAGACAGCAGATTTTCATTTTTCTGGAAAACCCAATTATGAACTAGAGGAACTTGATTCGTTTGGATATCCAATTTGGCCCGATGGTATTACTGCTTCATGGCCAAACAACCAACCGGATTTTCCCTTGAATGGAGAAGGTCCAAATATCGTTGAACAGAAGGAAAGAGGTGAACGCCCTGTCATAGTTATTGATCTTGAAAAGCCTAAGGCCACTACTACTCCAGAAGATATACAAGCAGTGATCCAACAGAAACTTAGAAAAGAAGCTCTTATTCCTCCAATGCTAAATATTGGTTTGATATACCCAGTGAACTACAGACGAGAGCCAAATGAGCCAAATCAGATTGACACTCCTCCATCTAGTGATGATCCTGAGTATCCAAGAGATCCAGGATTGATTTGGCCTCAGAACCCATTTTATACCTGGCCTTTGAACAAAGAGTATATATATCCACCCGATCTCAGATTTATGTATCCACTTGATCCAAAAGACAAGAAGTACCCTTGGCCAAAGGATCCTATTCATGGGCCTTCTTGGCATACTCCAATCGATGTGAGTTGGTTGCCATTTGCAAAAGGATTTGAGGATCCGAGAGAATCTCCAAAGTTAAATGAAACGAGAAAAGAGATTACTCAACCCGAGCCAGTACACGCATTTTCTAGTTCAAATAGCTCAGCTTTGAGCCCATTAAAAGCAAAAGCACAAGATTCAGGAAACTACAATGAATCTTTCTTAGATATTGGTGATCGAAAGCTTTCCCCTCAGGTATTGAAACATTTTCCGGATCTGATGGTGCACGATGGTCCTATAGAGAAATCAAAATTTGAGAAAGATTCAAATAGCAGTGTCCCTCAAAGTTTGGAACTAGGTCCAGAGCATGATAGTCGTTTCATCTCGAAAGAGCACGAGCTCTCAAAAAAACTAAATTATAGCTCGCCTACCAACCCCCTTTTTCCTTTCCTCAGAGCTCATCCAGCACCAGTGGAGTATAAGAAGAAGAATAAAAGTACCCTAGACCCTCTTAAGCTTGCGCGAGAAAAAGAAGCTAAGGAAAAGAAGGCGAGTAAAGAGATAATTGAGTTGCCGGAGAATGATAACTTTGGCCCTCGAAATATGACGATTCCAAATACAAGACCAGAGAAGCCGAAATCGAGACCATTCTTCACTCGCCCTAAGAGTGATTTTTTGTACGTGCGACCTCACTCTCCTCCAGCATTCCCTTGTTCTGAACCTTTTTGGAATATCCTCTACAGAGGCGTGCCAAACCAGCCACTTGGACTGATGCCTCCTCACGCGATTCCGTTTTGGGTGAAGCAGCCTGATAATGTTGCTTATATCCCGTTGGAAGCTTGTAAGGCTCCTGAGTCCAAAAAATTTGTGCCTTACTTTTATCACCCGATCCCGTTCAAGGTGGGGAACCATTCTAGACTAGCGTACCTTCCTCAGTTTATTTTGGTGGATGAGAAGTACATCATGCCTGAGAATTTCACAAAGACTTTGGAGGTGTATATCTATGCACCTAAATCTCTGAACTCAAGCTCTCCGAAACCAGAGCTGCAGAAATACGAGATGCCAGTCATCTTCAAGCCAGTGGATCCAAGCTTGAGGAAGAAGATGAAGAATTACAACTGGCAATTGGAAGCACTTAAATTCAGAGAGACGTATAATAAAAATCTCAAGGATACACCTGTACCTCTCTGTGATAAAAAATCCAGCAAATGTCGGCGAAGAACACGCAGATCTATTAGAGCTCAGAAGTCTTTTGAATTAAGGAGGATAAGGATGGCTTGCAATGGAGACTTTGGATGTATACAGAGCCAGAAAGCAGAACTCTACGCAAAGCGTCCTGAACTTAATGTTGAAGCACAAAGACAACCCTCATTCAATAAAAAACTCTACAAGTTTATGGGATACCGAAAACGATGTGCTAAATGGTATGTTGGAGTAGTAGTCAACCGTCATTTCCAGAATAAACTTTCTTGGAAGCTTAAGGATTATTCTTTTGATAACAGTGGAAACCTTCGATATTGCAAAAAATGGATAAGAGCACCAATCTTCCTCAAGAAAGTATACAGTAGTGGTGCAGAATCTGGATTTGACTGGGTACCCCTAACAAAAGTAGAGACAAAGGAAGTATGCAAACATAAGCTAAATGTTCTTCTCAATCACTTTGGGCTTAACAACAGCGAGTTACGGGATAGTCTTGAGATTACATGCAACATAAATGCAAAGCTCATCACAAAGAAGATCCATGTTTAAGTTTTGGGATAATTAAATTTAAGGGGTGGTT
>DZBG01000007.1 GCA_022729855.1 Bdellovibrio sp. | reverse complement strand
TCTGAAATCAGCAACTTAAATGTGGAGTTGCACTAGGAAAAATTTTTCGGGTGATGATTTAAATAAAGAGATTGAAGAAAAAGAATTCAGAATTCCAATGTCAGATGGAAATGTTTATCGTTTTAAAGTTACCTATTCAAAAGAGAAGTGGAGTGTTGAAACTCTTCCTGCTCTAAAAAGTTCAGTGAGTATTACTGGTGCTCTTGCGGAAAAAGTTTTTAAACTTTCACAAGATGAAGGAAGAGAATCTTCTTGGGCACAGGCCAATCTTTCATGTTTAAAGCCAGAAGGAATTGAAACACCAGCTTGTTTTAAAATTGAATGGAAAACTTCAAAAGTTGTTGATGGTAATCTTTCAAAAGAAATTTATCAGGCGCTTAATGATAGTGTGGGTCTATTTACTCAGTCTTATTCAGTAGATATTCAGTGCCAAAAACCAAATGAGTGGAGTGATATCACTGAGCTCACTTGTACTCTTAAAGCTAAATAATTTAATAAAAAAATCCCCTTCTCGCAACATTCGGTGCCGAGGGGGATTTTTAGTGTTGTGTGCAGTTTTAGAGTAGAAAATACTTTTCGAAAATAGACAGATCGGCATCCACCGCCTGTAGCATCTCAAGAAACTCAAAGCTCATTTCTGAGGCAACGTTTTCATCAAGGCCATATTTTTCGATAAGATGGAATTGAAACTTTTCAGAGATTTCGTTTTCACTAATCGCTGAGAATGAGGGATGAAAATAAGATTGTGCGCGTGCATGCATAAGCGTCCTCCTTGACGAAAATACATAAGACTTAGAAAAAATGGTGTGTCTAGAAAGCTTAGTAGGTTCTAATGAGCCCGACTAAGAGGCCACGAATTTCACATTCGCGGTCTTTGATGATGATTGGCTTCATCGCACTATTGGCCGGATGAAGTTCAATCTGCTTGGCCTTCTTAAAATACTTTTTGAGTGTGGTTTCATTCTCAACAACAGCTACAACAATCTGACCATTATCGGCCTGAGTGACGTGTCTGATGATCGCAATATCACCGTCTAGAATTCCTGCTTCAATCATTGATTGACCACTCACTCTAAGAGCATAGTGACGTCCACGTCCAAGCATTGTCGTGGGAACACTGATGGTATCAGAATTTTCGATGGCCTCTATTGGCACACCGGCAGCGATTGATCCTAGAAGTGGAATATCTTCTGTATTTTGCTGAACAGTAGCTGGCATAAGTCCTCTCACAGAGTGTGAGTCATTAACCAAGTGGCCACCGTTAGTAAGGTATTTAATATAGTCTTGGACTGATCCCAGAGATTTAAAACCGAAATTATCTTGAATTTCTTTTTGAGTAGGAGAGTAATTGTTCTCACGGACATATTCCGTAATATAGTCGAGAACTTCTTTTTGCTTTTTAGTTAATGCCATGTCTGACTCCGTATTTTTTCCGTACTGAAATCAGTGTAGCCGTATTATTTCCGTAGTTCAACAACTTTTTTATCAAATCTTTTAATATAGGTACATTTTTGGCAAAGATCCTCTACCAGGCGGTGTTTGGCAAAGCCCTGTTTCATAGATTGGCAGCGCTGAGACTCAAAAACTTCCTCAAGGGATTGCTCAAAAAGGTTACCTAGGGGAATGCCAGCTTCTTTATCAAGGCAACAAGGAACCACGGTTCCATTGGCGTGAATTCCAATTTGTTGGGTTAAGGCGTGGCAGAAGCCTAGCTCGCCTCGTGTAGGGGACTGGAGTGAGGGCCATTCAAAACGTGTATCAAAGTGGAAATAAACTCGGCCCGTAATATTTTTGCTTTTTTTGAAACCCACATCAATGCGTTCATTAATCGGCATTTGAAAATAATCACAGATATGATCAATCACATCTTTATTCTCATCTCTGGTTGTAGTCACTCCGGGGAGATTCCATAATCTGTAATTGATATAAAGTTCCGGCTTTTCAGTGAGGGCCAATTTCGAGAATTGGAGAATGTCATAAAGATAAGGTCTGATATCTTGATCCGGATAATTATCTTTAAAACTGTGAACTGAAAAATTAATCTGGTGAAGAGCAGGGGATTTAAAAAAAGTTTCAAAACCGTACTTATTTAAAAATGTTCCATTGGTCGTGAGATTGAGTTTGGCCTTATAGAAATTACAGATATCCAAAATCTCTTTAAATTCTGGATGTGCAAGAGGTTCACCCATTAAATGAAGACAAATCTGATCTGTGTACGGGAGAACTTTGGGAAGAATGATCTTAAAATTCTCTGCCGTCATGATCTTATTGTCCCTTTCTACTTCGGGGCAGAAGGTACATTGCAGATTGCAGATATTAGAAATTTCGATATAAATTTTTTGAAATTGCATATGGCCATGGGTTTACCACGGCCATAGCTTAAAGGCCATTAGGGCTTATTTGGAGGCGATATCTCTAGAATAGTTCGATGATTCCTTCTCTACAACTTCAAGCAGGTCATTAAGACTTTTACTGATTGATGAGAAAACCTGAGAAACTGAAACTTCTTTGTTTAAAATCCAGTGAGTTGTTTCAGAGTTATAAGAGTATTCAAGTTTTGTTTCACTTGGTCCAACTTGAGTCAGAACGAATGTACCAGTCGTTGAATCAAAAGCAGTGTCTTTTGAAACAAGTGGTTTTGTATAAGTTTTAGTCTCTTTATCATCCATCATGATTTGATCGATTTTAACTACTTTTTGATTTTCATCATTCTTATATTCAAAAACTTTTACGATCTCATTGTATGAAAATGTTCCACGATTATAAACTCGGCGGGCCACGACGAATCTTTCAGTTTCGTTTTCTTCTTTTGTGTAATTATGAGCAATGTCTTTGATCACAATTGATTCAACTAAATTATCATTATGAAAGAGACAGTCTTTTTTCTTGTCTGAAAATTCTCTTTTACTTTTAAATTCGTTATTACATCTCTCATCAAAATTCATCACAGAAGCACGAACTTGGTCAATTGAGTAAGGGTAAGTCTTTGTCACAGTCCCTTTATAGAATCTGATTGAATCCACTTTGCCTGATTCAAGTTTTACGCCATTAATTTCATCTGTTCTTTCTGCGATTGAAGCAAAAGCTGAAGTTGTAAGGAGAGCTCCGAGGATAACTCCGAAAGTAAAATTTTGAGTTGTTATTTTCATCAATCAATCCTTTGATTCTAAATTATATCCCTGACGTGACCGAAGTCACTATCGAAACATCATACCCCAAAGTTGAGTTTTTCCTGTGGTAGGACCAGAGGAAGGATCTATTTGCCTAGGAAAAGGTGAGTAAACACTTGATGCGCGGAGAGTTGTGAGCTTCGCTTAAGGTTTGATATTTAAGAAAGATAATCTCAAAAACAATCTCCCCATTGGGAGTATGAATGATGGCCTCATCTCCCACTTCTTTTCCAATAAGGGCCTTCCCTATGGGTGACTGCCAACTTAGATGATTTTTACTCGTATCAACTTCATCGACGCCAACAATAGAGTAAGTTTTTTCGAGGCCATTCTCGTCAACAACTGTCACGGTGGCGCCAAATTGAATTTTTTGAGAGGTGATAGAGCTGGGGTCGATCACTTGAGCCGCCTCAAGTCTTTTTGTTAAAAAGCGCACACGGCGATCAATTTCTCTGAGGCGTTTTTTTCCATAAAGATAATCAGCATTTTCTGATCGGTCTCCATTACTGGCGGCCCAAGTCACAAGCTGAGTGACCTCAGGACGTTCTACACGATAGAGCTGATGAAGCTCGTCTTGAAGTCTTTGATGTCCTTGGGGAGTAATATAATTATTTCTTGTGTTCACAATTCTCTTATCCAAAAACAGAAGTAATAAGGTCTTTTGATTGTTTAATTTTTTTCATTACATTCTGAGGAATTGATTCTGGAAGTGAAAGCTAAAAGGCTTCTAATTCTTGCATGGGCCAGCTGTCTCGTCTTTGTTCAAGAAAATCTTCGAGAGAAATTAGGAGTGCTGCTAGTTCATTTGAATCGGGGATATTTTTTTCATCGTTAAGATATAAAAATAAATCTTTTGCTACCACTTGTGGTTCTTCTTTGAGCCAGCGGAGATATCTCTTCTTTTGAAAAAAATAATAGCCAACACCAAGTAATGAAAGAAGGGCCATCTCACCCAAAATTTGCCACCAAATCATTTTGCTAGTCCTATGATTGCGAGAAATGGACGCTGAACAAAAAATGGAGAGAGTCCAATAATCATTATAAACATAAAAATCCTGCGCAGGATAATGGGGGCATTTTTTAAATAAGATTTTTCAAAAAGAACACCCAGTCCTTGTAAGAAAAAGAATACCATCATTGAGCCTAAATAGGCTTTTCCTGTGAAAATAAAATAGGGAAGATTGAACATAATTTCATGAAACAGACCTGAGATCAGGAAAGAAATCATGACAGCATATTTTAAATTTAAAGACTTTAATCCGTAAGTGAGGTGATTGAGCCAGTCACGAACCCAACGGTTCCATCTTCTGCCCCAAAAATTTGTGAGAGAAATTGAGAGATAAGGGCGATCATGCATATCTGAAAAGATAACACCAGTGAGAGAGAACAGAAGTTGAAGGGAAGCAGACATCCAGAGAGTGATGAGATAAATCCCTGGTGCTACTAAATAGCTAAATCCTATTGGCGATAAATTATTTTGAACTTGGTAACACGAAGAATAATACATCACCATCAGAGCACCAAAAATGACTGCTTTTAAAAATAGCTGTCCTCGGGATACTTGATGATCACGGAGACATTGGTAACTTTTAGTACTAAGGAGAGGAGAGAGAAAAACAAATCTAAAATCGGGATTTCTGTTTTGGTATTTTTCTAAAAGATAGGCCACCAACTTCATGCAGATAGCGATAATAAGAAAAAAACAGATGAAAAAGGTCTGGTAATTCACAGAAAGGATACTCCGATAAAAAAGATTAAATCATTAATACTCCGTAGTGTCTTTGAGTTTATTAATCGGACTTAAAAGAGTTCTCATCCCGCCTTAAAAAATACCGATAAGAGTGACAGCTCAAGGAGAGTGCTATTATGTACCACGCCAAAACACTTCGCGATCTCCTCAAATCGGTTCAGCTCAATGAGGATTTTTTTTCGGATCTCGATCCATTTCAGCTGAATTTTATCGAGATGTGTTTCAAGAAATCTTTAGATGAACAGATAGGAATGATGGCCGAAACGGAATATCATAATTATCAGTTATTCATGAAATACAAAGCCGACTATTTGGAATTTTTCTATCCTGAATTAAAGTCACACAAGAAGGCCAGTTAAACTGACATTTACTAACTTTAGAGACTGTTAGTGCTAGGTTCCACTAAGATATAAATGCTTAGATAAGGAGCCCTAGAATGAAGTCTTTAATCGTTATTTTAACGTTTCTGTATTCTTTTAATCTTTTTGCTACTGACTCGGCTGTTATTCCTGTAGTGACTGAGGCCATGGAATTATATGTTCAAAATCAAACTGTAGATTTTGTAGTGAGACCTGATTTATTTAAGATCATTAATATTTTAAAAGAAAAAGAAATTGATCCAATCTATTTGCAAAACATCCTTGCAAAAAAAACAAATTCAACTCTTCCCGAAAAAGATGAATATGATTTGATGATTGAAAATCAGCCATCACAAACAGAAGTGGCAGCACTGGCACCCGCTATTTCTCTTCATGCTTTCAAATTAGATATCAAACGTCAGTCAGATCTTTTTTCTGATGATGTCTATGCTTATTATTTTATTACCGATGGTGTGATTCCAACGGGAAAAATTACAAGCATCTACAAAGATACAAAATCGGGACAATCATTCTTTTTTAATGAAGTGGATCGTGCGATTTTTCCATTAGTTGGTATTCCCGCTAAGGTTCCCCAAAATCACTTAATTGTAGATTATGGAATCATAGAGTCAGATGGGGATGATATCAAAGAAATGCAAAAGCTTTCATCGATTATCATTGATCTTGCGATTGCTGTTTACACAACTCGAAACCCTGAAGGTGGAGCTGTTCTTGCTCAAATGAGAAGGGAGATTAAGGCACTCGCAGATATGTTGATTGAGCTTAATTCTGATGATCGTTTGATCACTGGTTCATTTGCCTTTAAAAATGAAGAGATTACTGATCTATTAAAAGATACAACTTATTTTGAATTTTCAAAAAGACATAAAGAGGGAGAAACTTTCGGTGGGTTTGACTACACGTTAAATTTTAGACTGTTGAGATAATTTATGAGCGCAATTTATTGGACACATTCTTCTAAGTCTTATTCACGCCAATATGATGTCATTATCATTGGAGCTGGGTATCTTGGCCTTTCAACGGCTTACTGGCTTAAAAAGCATAATCCTGAACTAAAAGTTGCGATCATAGAAAAAGATTCGATTGGATCTGGTGCCAGTGGGAGGAATGCGGGTTTTCTGACAAAGGGAAGTTTGTTATTTTATTCCCACTTAACTGAAACTTGGGGAGCTGAAAAAGCGAACTTGCTTTATGAGTATGCTCAGAACTCGATCAATCTTTTAAGTGCTGAGTTTGATTTGGTTTGTGATTCGATTGCAGCACCTACTGCTGCTTGGACTTTTATACGTACTGATGCTGCTTTGGAGAAAATTTCTAAAATCCCTCAAGGCATTCTCAAAGATTATACTGAGGTTCATTTAGATGAGGCCCCAGTTCGCCATGCAACTCCAATGAAAAAAGTTTTCACTGGAAGTGGAGAGTTTTCAATTCATCCCACTAGACTTCTTTCTCTCTTAGAGAAAAAAGTAAAAGATTTTGGAGTGGATTTTATTCTAGGAGCACAAGTTCTAAAGGTGAACGCGGGATCAAAACCTGAAATCGAGACAAGCTTTGGGAATTTTTCATGTGAGCAATTGATGGTTTGTACGAACGGTGAGTCTTATTTGCTGCCAGAGTTAAAATTAGATATAGTGCCTCAACGTGCGCAAATGCTAGCGATGAAATTAAAAACACCAATCTACGCAAGTGGTTTGTTTTACGACCCTGAGGCAAGGGTCTATTTTAAATTCGATCGTCCAGGATATTTACTTGTAGGTGGTAAGAGATTGGCAGATGAAGCCAATGAAAATACAATAAGTACAAATGTGAGTCCAAAAATTCAAGAGGCCCTCTATCAGTATGTCACTAATGAGTTAAATTACTCAGGTGAGCAATTGAATACATGGGCGGGAACAATGGGCTTTACAAAAAATGAACTTCCTTATGTCGGGAAAATATCTAACTTCGATTCATGCTATGTGGCCGCTGGGTTTAGTGGCCATGGAATGGGATGGGGATTTAAAACCGCTCAAGAGATGGCACTTTTACTCTTAGGCAAAATTAACGAACCCCAATTGGTACAAATGACGAAATGAAAAAAATTATTATTGCTGGAATCTCATTTATTGTTGTGACGACTATTTGTTATTTTAGTTGGATAGACTATCAAAAAAAGCTGGCCGGGCCTGATGCCCTTAGGCTCGCGCTTGATAATCCTGTTGAAAACTTAGATCCTGCTATCACTTATAGTGATGATGGACTTGTTCTTTCTGCTCAGGTTATTGAACCACTTTATCAGTATCATTATTTAAAACGTCCTTTTGAGATTGAGCCACTTCTAGCCTCAGGTCTTCCTTCAATTAGTACAGATGGGAAAACTTATCGAATCAAAATAAGAAAAAATGTTTTTTATCATCCCCATAGATGTTTAGTTCCGGGAAGAATGGTTGAGCCTCGCGATATTATTATGCAGTTCAAACGTCTTGCTTTTGAGCCTCTCAAGAGCCCAGGTAAATCATTATTTGCGAATGTGATTAAAGGTTATCAAGAGTTTGGTCACAAAGTAGGCGATAGTCTCTCAAAACTGAAATCTGAAAATATTAGAGGTCTTCATATTGAAGGTGATGAATTAATTATTGAGCTTGAAAGAGCAGAACCAAATTTAATTTACTATCTTTCACTTAATTTTATTGTTCCTGTTCCAGAAGAGCTGATGACTTGTTTAAATAATAATTTGTCAAAAGAGTTGGTTGGAACTGGTCCTTACCAGTATGGTGGTTTTAAAGATAGCGAGTACTATGATTTACTCAAAAATCCAGATTACCGTCTTGAATTTTATCCTAGTGTAGGAGACCGATTTGCTAATGTTCAGAATCTTCTCGATTCTTCAAAACAAAAGATTCCTTTTATTCCAAGTGTTCGCTTTTATGTTCTTAGTGGAGAGAAAGAGAGATGGGATAAGTTCATAGATGAACAATTAGATATTGTCACAGTTCCTAAGTCCTATATCCCTAATCTCTTTAATGAGAGGGGAGAGCTTACAAAAGAATTAGCTGAGAAAAATTTCCAAATTCAACATTTCCCAATCCTCGCGAATCGCTGGCTTGGCTTTAATATGAAGCATCCCATTGTGGGAAAGAATAATTATTTAAGAAAGGCGATCGCTTATAGTATTAATTACCAGGAATATTTGAGAATCCTTTCTCAGAATACTAATCTTAGATCTAACTCAATTCTTGTTCCTGGAATCTGGGGCTATCATCCAACTCAAAAACTAAAGTACGAATACCGTCCAGATCTTGCTGTTGAATACTTAAAAATGGGTGGTCTTGAAAGAGTGGAAGATAGGCCAACTCTTATTTATTCAACTCGAGGAAATCAAGAAATTAATATTATTGAAGCTAATTTTGTTAAAGAACAATTAGAGAAGATTGGACTCAAAGTAGAAATTGAAGTTCTCACTTTTTCAGAGTTTCTCCAAAAAGGAAGAGCGGGAGAGTTGATGTTCTTCACAGACAACTGGCTTTTTGATTATCCAGATGGGGAGAATATTCTTCAGCTTCTTTATTCTAAGAATTTTCCAGGAATCAATAAAAGTGCTTACTCAAATAAGGAAGTGGATAGTTATTATTTACGACTTAAAGATGGGCCTGGTCCAGACGAGAAAGATCAGTTGATGCAAAAGATTGAAGAAGTCGTAATGGATGAGGTTCCTTGGATTCCGCTCATGTATGAGAGCTCATTTGTTCTAAATAGACCTGGGATAAAAAACTATAGAAAATCGACCTTGATTCGCAATTATGTAAAATATTTAAAATACGAAGATTAGTTCTTACGGAGAATGTATGAGTGATGTCATTTCAAAAGTAAAAAAAGTAAAAGATGCTTACCATATGAATGGAGGCCTCTCGGCAGGATTGAGAAAAGAGCGTCTCAAACAATTAAAGCGTGTGATCACTGCTAAGGAAGCTCTTATCAGTAAGGCCCTTCTTTTAGACTTAGGTAAGTCAGAGTTTGAAGCTTATGTAAGTGAAGTTGGATTTATCCTCGATGAGCTTAACTTTATTAAAAAAAATATTGATAGTTGGATGAGTCCAAAAAAAGTTTCAACTCCTTTGGTTCTGCTTCCTGGAAAGAGTGTTGTTTATTCTGAACCCCATGGTGTTGTTCTTGTGATTGCTCCTTGGAATTATCCATTTCAATTATGCCTCTCTCCCCTAATAGGAGCTATTGCTGCAGGAAATAGAGTGGTAGTGAAGCCATCTGAAGTTGCTTCTCAGACAGCTCTTATTATTCAAGAAATTATCGAAGATGTTTTTGAAGATGATGAAGTCACGGTGATTCAAGGGGCAGTAGAAGAAACAACAACACTTCTTAAGCAAAAATTTGATTATATCTTTTTCACAGGCTCAACTTCAGTGGGAAAGGTTGTGATGAAAGCAGCCGCAGAACATCTGACTCCTGTGACATTAGAGCTTGGTGGTAAGAGCCCTTGTATTGTTGATCAGTCGGCAGACATTGGAACAGCAGTTAAACGTATTGTCTGGGGAAAATTTTTAAATGCAGGGCAGACCTGTGTGGCGCCTGATTACCTGCTTGTCCATGAATCAGTAAAAGATGAATTTATCGCTAAGTTTAAATCTACCATCAAAGAATTTTATGGAGATGAAACAAAACTAAGCCCTGACTTTTCACGCATCATTAATCAAAAACATTTTGATCGTTTGATTTCACTTTTAGATCAATCAAAAGTGATAGAGGGTGGAGATCATGATCGCGAAGGACGCTATATTGCTCCGACGCTTTTAACAGATATCAGCTGGGATGATAAAATTATGGAAGATGAAATCTTTGGGCCACTTCTTCCGATGATTTCTTTTAGCTCACTCAATGAAGTGATTGCTCCTATTCTTGACCATCCTCGTCCACTAGCTCTCTATTTTTTTGGAGAAGACAGCTCAGCTGAGAAGCAAGTTCTTGACCGAATTTCTTTTGGTGGAGGATGTGTAAACGACACTATGATTCACTTGGTGAATCCAAATTTACCATTTGGTGGAACTGGGCATAGTGGAGTGGGGAGTTATCATGGGGAAAAAAGTTTTACGACTTTCTCACATGAAAAATCAGTCTTTAAGCAAATGAATAAGGTGGATCTCCCATTGAGATATCCACCCTATAAAGGCAAATTGAATTGGATTAAGTTCTTCGTAGGATAATTACATTTTGAACTGAGCATCGTACCAAGGCTTCACCTGAGTACTTGCTACACTTCGACCCTCTACGGGAGTCTTAAGGCTTCCGTAGTGAAACCCAAGAGCCACTAAGAATACCCACATACAAGCTGTCATCCAAAAACCAAAAAATTTATCAGTCATACGTACCTCTCTCTCAATTCTTTTCGGCGATCTCCGAAAAGAACTTAAGTAAACTAAAGCTATATTGAAGAAAATCCTAAGGTTGAAGGCCCAGTCTCTATTGCCGAGACCCTAGGGAAGCACTATGATTACTTCAATTCGGCCATATTTTAAGAGGGTTCTAGTGTGAAAGGGATAGTGTCGTTATTATTTTTAAGCTTCATTCTGGTACTCCCAGTACATGCTCAGCTATTAAAAGAAAAAGTGATTATTGGAAGAATTGAATGGGTAGAATTCCCAGAGCTTAAATTGAAATTTAAGGCCCGTATTGATACAGGAGCAAAAACAACCTCACTTCATGCTTCAAATATTGAAGAGGTTCTTCAGAATGGTGAGCTCTTCGTTAAATTCCAAACAACAACACCTGAAGGGAAGCCAGTTGTCCTTACTCGCAAAGTAGATACAACGCAAAAGGTTTCTAACACAGCAGGGTTTGTTTCAAAACGTTATGTTATTAAAGAAAAAGTTAAAATGGGTGATATAGAACGTGAAGTTTTACTTAACTTAAATGATCGTGGTGGAATGGATTATAAAATTCTCGTGGGGAGAAATCTTCTGCTAGGGCGATTTATTGTTGATGTTGCACGCTCACACGTACTAGGTGATTAAAAAATGAAAAAGTATGTTCCTTATATAACGGGTTTTTTACTTCTCTTTCCGCTCTTGATTCTTATTTATAAGTCTCAGGTTCTGAAGATGTCTCTCGTTCCTCAAATGGTGGATGATGTTTGGGATTTTCATTTATCAATAAGACCTAAGGGTGTTGTTAATAGTTTCTCTTTCCCCGTACCAAAGTCTGGCCAGGGTGTACGAGTTTCTGACGAAAGATTTAAAAAACAAAATTACACAGTATTCTCAGATTCAAATACTGCTGACTCTATTGTAATGACATGGACTTCAAAAACTCCCATTATCCGTCGCGTTCAGTATTCGGCACGAGTAGATGTGAAGCCTATTAAATACAAAGTCACAAAAGATACAACTGACAGTTATCCTAAGGGACTTTTACAGTATTTAAAAATACCTAAAATTTTACCCGAAGACGAGGAAGCAGTTTCTTTACTTGAAAATGCAATCCTTGAAAAAACAGAAAGTAAAACTTCTGCCATCAGAAAAATTTATTATTATATTGAAGAAGAAGTTCAACGGAATACTGCCATTAAAACCATTCATGAAACACTTGTGACTGGGAAGGGCTCGCCTCTCGTTAAGGCCAAGCTTTTTAACTTAATGGCACGTCGTCAAAAAGTTCCGGCAAGAGTTGTCGTCATGGTAAGACTTCCCGAGGTGAAGGATGAGGCGAAGGCCAAAATTAGATTCACTTTTGCCAATGAGGTTTTTTTAAATAATAGATGGATCCCAATTGATACAAATAGAGGACACTTCGCTGAACGTCCGGATTCATTTTTAGTCCTTCACCATAATTATGAAGAAATTGAAAAGATGATTTCGCGTAAAAATGTAACCTATAAGATCATTGCAGAAAGAGTTCGGGTTAATAAATTTAATAGAAAAGAGTACCGTAAAGAAGTGGCCAAATCGGATTCAATCTTCGCCAAAGTCTCACTCTATAAATTGCCATTGCCACTTCAGGCAATGTTTACAACCATTCTCTTAATCCCACTGGGAGCGATTGTTCTCTCACTTGCTCGAAATGTAATAGGCATTCCTACTTTTGGTATCTTTTCTCCTATTCTTCTCGCTCTGTTTTTTAAAGAAACTTCTCTTGGGTTCGGTACTATATTCTTTTTTATCGTTGTTCTTATTGGGATTGGGCAAAGATATGTCTTAGATAAATTTTATCTTCTGGCCGTCCCAAGAATGTCGATTATTTTGACCTTGGTTATCGTCTTTATGATTGGATACTCCTTCTGGAGTGTGGATGTGAGCTTCATCTCCCAAAAGCATCTGTCATTTTTTCCAATTGTTATCGTGACAACAAATATTGAACGTCTCTCTATTATGATCGCTGAAGAAGGAGTCTTCTCAACTCTGAAAACACTGATTGGTACTTTGTTTATTTCACTTCTCACTTACGCAATGTTTTTTATTCATACCCTTGAAATGTTTATGTTTACCAATCCTGAGCTTCTTTTAACAATCATTGGTATTCTCATTCTTCTTGGGAAATACAAGGGATACCGTCTTTCAGAATTTATTCGATTCAGAGATTTGGTAAAACAACGTCAATTAAAGGATGAGAAAAGATCATGATTTTCTCTCAATTAAAAAATCTTGGAGTTCTTGGGATTAATAATCGAGTGGGAAGGTATATCCTTCGCCATAATGCACGATCAAGCTATCCACTCGTTGATAATAAGGTCTATACCGCTCAAAGAGCGAAGGCGTGGGGAATAGCTATGCCTGAGAATTATCTCATCATTGAAAACTATGGTTCCCTTAAGCATTTTGAAACTAAAATTGTGAACTATGATTCATTTGTGATCAAACCGGCCAACGGTTCTCAAGGAAATGGAATCATTGTTATTAAAGAAGTAATACGTGAAGAGAAAGATGGAAGAATTCGTCTAAGTTTTCGAAGATCCAATGATAAAATTATGGAGCTTGATGAATTAAAGCATCATATTTCAGGAATCCTCTCTGGTCTTTATTCACTTGCTGGACAAAGTGATACGGCCATCATTCAGCAAAAAATTGATAAGCATCCCATCTTTGATAAATACAGCTACGGTGGAATTCCCGATATTCGAGTGATCGTTTTTATGGGATACCCTGTGATGAGTATGGTTCGCCTTCCAACAAAATCATCTGATGGACGCGCTAATCTTCACCAAGGTGCAATTGGAGCAGGACTCAATCTTTCAAATGGCCACACTAATAATGCTGTGATTAGAAATCAAGTGGTGGATTTTCATCCTGATACAAATCACACGCTCTCAGATCTCCAAATGCCATTTTGGCGAGAGATCTTGGAACTTGCAGCTAGATGTTACGATATGGTTGGACTTGGCTATTTAGGAGCAGATATTGTTCTCACTCCAGACCAAGGCCCCATTCTTTTAGAGCTTAATGCGCGTCCAGGTCTCGGTATTCAAATTGCTAACCTGGCCGGCCTTGTTCCAAGACTTGAGAAAATCAGGTTAGAGGGCGAAAGCAATCTCTTGGCGCGCCAACGTGTTGAATATTCGATGAAAAACTTCTAATACCTACGTTGTTACCTAAATATTTTAAGAAAAAATGAATAGTTGCCGATAAAGATAGGGTACTGACTTTATTAAAGGCTGTTTTATGAAAAAGATTATTTATTTTTTTCCCCTTCTCTTAATTTTTGGACTTGTTGGCTGTAGGAATAATAGTAGTGATGAAGAGTTGTTGAGTGCAAAGATTCAAGACATTATTATTTGTAATGGCAAAGAACTTAACTCACCTTTTGCTGATGGAGTAGGGACAGTCGATGAGCCTTATATTATTTGTTCAAGTACTCAATTCAATCAAATCGGTTCAGACCTAAATTATCTAGATAAAAATTTTTCATTAAAAAAAGATATAAGCCTTTCTGATTTGACGGTTAACTTAATTGGTTCAACAACAAATCCATTTATTGGAAGCTTTGATGGTGGAAATTATAGAATCTCAGATTTTAATTATAGTGCTGCCACAACTGACTTTGTTGGACTCTTCAGCAAGATCGGAACTAACGGTGTTGTTAAGAATTTGGGTTTGATCAACTCAACAGTTGTTGGCCAAAATGATGTTGGAATTTTAGTGGGAGAAAATAGTGGTTTAGTTGAAAACTGCTACACAAAAGGTTCTGTTTCTGGTCAAACACGAGTTGGTGGCCTTGCAGGTCGATTTTGGGAGTCAGCATCTGGGGTTAGTACTATTAGAAATAGCTATTCTGAAGCCACAGTAAATGGAACAGGATTTGTTGGGGGGTTAGTCGGATGGGTAAGAGGAAAGATAAAAGATAGTTATGCAAAAGGTGTGGTGACATCTGCAGGAGATAGAATTGGTGGATTAGTAGGAACTGTTGATCAGGGACAAATTGAGGGCTGTTATGCAACTGGAGCTGTGACAGGTCGAGATCTTACTGGTGGATTAATTGGTATCATTGGAGGCTATATTCTTGATTCGCATTCAACAGGAAATGTGAATGGAAGAAATTATGTCGGTGGAATTTCAGGGAGTATTGGTCAAGGATCAGGTAGTGGGTATATTGATCACTCGTACTCTTCTTCTCAAGTGACTGCACAAAATTATATTGGAGGGATTTCTGGTTGGGTCTATCTTAACTATGGAATCAAGAATTCATACTTTAATGGTTCTATTTCTGGTGGTACTTATATTGGGGCTTTAGGCGGAGTTAATTACGCCCAAACACTTAATAGCTATTCTTCATCAGCAAGTCTTACAGGAACATCTGCTGTTGGTGGATTACATGGATACAGTGGAGTTGAAAATATAGGATGCTTTTGGGATGCAGAGATTTCATCTATTGGCACTTCATCAAATGGTGCAGGACTAGATACGGCTGGAGCTTTGACAACAGCAGAAATGAAAACAGCTTCTACTTATAGTGATGCTAGTTGGTCAACGTCACTTTGGAAAATAGTAGGAGGCCAATATCCAACTCACTAAAGAGAATGAACCACATTAAAAAAATCTGGCACTGTTTGGCTGAGAAGAAGTTTTCTTCTCATCTGTGGTCCATCTTCAACGTCATCAAACATAAATCTTGAAATTGATTTTGATTGTTTTAAAATCCCTCGTGGAGTGACGTTCTCCATATGAGATTGATACTCAATCAAAAAGTCTTTGACTCGTTTAAGATGTTCTTCCTGATTCAATTCAAATTGACCACGTTTATAATCTTGGGCCATCCATGGAAACTTTAAAGCACCACGAGCTACCATCACTCCATGGCAACCCGTCTCCTTCAACATCCGATCAATATCTGACGGCTTCCATGTATCACCATTTCCAATAATTGGAACCTGTGAGAGTTGAACTGCACGAGCGATATATTCCCAGCGAGCAGGAGTCTTATACATATCCTCACGGGTTCTCCCGTGGACAGTGATAAGCTCAACACCTTCATCGTTAAGAAGTTTGATAGAGTCTTCAAAACTTGAAGTATCTTGAAATCCAATTCTTATTTTAGCTGTAAAGCGACCTTTAAAATTTTCTCTAATCCCTTTAATGATTTGGCGTAAAGAAACGAGATCAGTAAGAAGGAATGATCCTCCTCCATGCTTACAAACAGTATTTGAAGGACATCCCAAATTGACATCAAGCCAAGGCACACCAAGTTCTTGAAGTTGAGTTGCTATCATGTCAGTAAAAGATTTTTTAGAAGTTAAAATTTGATACATGGTCTTCTCACGTACCCAAGGGATTTGAAAAAGATCATTCCCAAAATGTCTCAAGAGATGTTTTTGAGGATAAGCTCCAGCTGCAGGAACTCTCAAAAAATCGCACGCAAGATAATCCCACTCTGGGTAGAGCTTCAAAATAACTTTTCTGAAAGTTTCGTCAGTAATTCCCTCCATTGGAGCGAAAAAAACTGAACCGTAAGGAATTGGACTAAGCATGGACCTGATTACGTTTAAAGATTAAAAAACCAATGCCACTTGTTAGCAGAATTAGCTTAACTGCGTCAATCCAGACGTAGAGACGATGAAAAAATTGATGGTCTTGCTGAATATCAGCGACTCCATGAAGAGATGTTAATCCAAGAGATTCAGCTTCTTGCCACCAGAGTGTGAGAGTTTGGATTTTAGGAGTGAGATAAAAAATATAAGTCGACGATATTCCAAGAAGGAGAAAACTAAGGGCCATAAGGACTTTTTCTCGGCGAGGAATTAAAGAAAGAGTGAGGCTGAAAACGGCCAAAATAACTTCTAAATAATTTAATTTGGTAAAGACTTTTAACCCAAGTCCACCGGCCATAAAAAAATCGGGAATGGTTTTAAAAATAGTAGGAACGATGAAAAAATCGGTGAGGACTGTGCATCCCCACCATATAGAAAAAGAGACAATTAAGAAGAGGGGAATTTTAGTCATTATAAATTCGTGAGAAGCACGAATAATTAACCATATAACCATTGAAATCTAAATCAACAAGAATGAAATCCGAGCTTACACCAATGTCTTTTTTATTAAGAACAACACTTCCATTAATATTATCGTTAACAATTTTAAAAAATACTTTACCTTGTTTTGTTGTTTCTTTTTCAATCTTCACAAGAGTTCTTTCTGATTCATCATTTTGCATTCCAGATGAGATGAATAGTGTTCCACCGTTTTCTGTTTGAAGATTGACAACAGCTACATCTGTTGTTGAATAATCAAGGCTTGAGCACTGGATATACTGACGAGCAAAAGCAGAAGTTGCAGATAAAAGAAACGCTAAAGTTAAAACTGATTTCATTCTAAATTCCTTCGTTGTAAACAGGTGGTTTGATATACCAAACAATAAATTGTTCGTCAAAAAAATGATTTGGCCCTTTACCCCTTGGAGTCGCCGCGATAAGTAGCCTCTAACAAGTATAATTTATTTAAAAATGAGGCCAAACTATGAAATCACTCGTTGTTTTCTTTTTGATGCTCGCAGCCACTGCACAAGCTGCCAAATTAAGTGAAATGAAGCCATTTAATTATGAGGTTCTCTTCACTAACCCAGTTTGTGAGACTTATAAATATGACCGTGCTGTCATCACGACTTCAGGGAAAACTCTTTCTCAAAAACCTCAAGATGTTTATTGTAAGCCAGCAGATGAAGCTAAATCTGTTGTGAGAAAAAATTCTCCTCAATACAGAATTGTAGAATGGATTAGTGACAAAAATACAAAAGAGATCTTTTTTGCTTACCTCTCATTTAGTTCAAAGAATGTTTCTGAAGCTCTTTGTGAAGCGGCTAAACGTGATGTGAAGATTACAATCATCCTTGATCATAATCCTAAAGATCATAAAGATAATAGAGAAGCTGAATCAATTAAGAAATGTGGAGCTAATGTTGCTGTTCATTATCGCGGAAATGAAGGTGGCCTAGGTTATGCTCATAATAAAATTATGATGGTTAATCCCAATTCATCAAATGATGTAAAACTGATTTTCTCTTCTGGAAATATGACAGGTGGAACATCAATTAATCATGAGAACTGGAACTTCATCACGACGACAACAAAATCATTTTTCATCCAAGATCATTTATGTGTTTTTAATGGTATGGTTGAAGCAGGTCAGGCGGCCAAAACATTTAAAGCTTATGTGAAAGAATGTCGTACAAAAATTACAGTAAAGCCGGAAGACGATATTCGTGCTTATTTCTCTCCAGTAGATAAAGATACATTCCAGAATCTAGAAGCTTTAGCAATGGATTCAAAATTAGTTCAAGGAATGAGTCACCGTTTTAGTGGAATCTTTTTAGGGCTTATTGAAAAATTAAAAACGGCAGAAAAGAATGTTCGTTTTATTTTTGACGATGATATCTATTGGTCAGCTAATCTCAAAAAAGATGTGGGCCGTAATACTCGTTTTGAAGCTTTTGCGATTATGAAGTTAATCACAAGCGGATTTGATGTTCGTTATCTTGAAACAAATCAAAATGTTTATCAATTACAGCACAGTAAGTTTTTTATTTTTGATAACAAAGCAGTTTTTGCAGGAGCAGGGAATCTAACGACCTCAGCTTTTTCTAAAAACTATGAGAATTTTTATATTATTAAAATTCCTTCTGTTGTCTCAGCGTTCTCGAATCAATATGCCCGTTACTGGGACAAGATGAGTACACGTGCTGAAGATATGTCAAGAGACTATGTTCTTCCTTAGTCATCTCACGAATATTTATTCCCTCTAGCATATGTTAAGAGGGATTAAATATTTGATCCTCGATAATCAATGTTTTTTCCACATATTTTAAAATTTGATAAGGAATCTTAAGAAAAGATTCGATAATACTGCATATGAAAAAAGTATTACTCGTAGATGATGAAGTTGAATTTAGACAAATTTTAAAAGAAATCATTCTTGAACATTTTGAAGTTAGTGTCCTTGAGGCCAGTGATGGAATGGAAGCTTTGAATAAACTTCGTAACGATGAATTTAGCGTGGTTGTCACTGATCTTAAAATGCCCAAGCTGACTGGGGCCGAGCTGCTGAAATCCATTCAGAGTAATCAGAATATGTATCATATAAAAATGAATTCTAAAGCGCCGAAAGTTATTATCGTGTCTGGATCAATTGATTCAATTCTTGCAGAAAGTATCAATTCAAAAAGCGGAAAAGTCCGAGCATTTAGTAAACCGATTGAGAGGAGTGACTTTGTGAAAGAGCTCACCCCTCATCTGCCGATTAAAAAGATCAGTGCTTAGTCAGCACCTTTATCTGGGTCAATTTGTGATTGAATATAATTTTGAACTCCAACAGCTTTGATAAGTGATTGTTGTGTTTCTAACCAATCAACATGCTTTTCTTCGGATGCAAGAATAGAAAGGAAAAGATCTCGAGTGACATAATCGTGATCAGCTTCAGCAAGCTTGATACAATTTTTTAAATGAGGGATGGCCTCAAGTTCAACTTCAAGATCTGCTTCGATGACTTCTTTAATACTTTGTCCTACGCGAAGTTTTCCGATCTTTTGAAGATTTGGTAAACCATCAAGGAAAAGAATTCTTTTGACAACCATATCGGCATGTTTCATTTCATCGATTGAAGCTTCGTATTCAAGCTTTCCGATTTTTTCAAGACCCCAATTCTGGAGCATACGTGCATGAAGAAAATATTGATTGATCGCTGTAAGTTCTTTTGTGAGAACTGAATTAAGCGCTTCGATAATTTTTGCAGAACCTTTCATAAATACCTCTCTTATGAGAGCTATTTTAAGAGGTGTGATGAAAGAAGGAAAGAAGGTTTTATTGTACTAAGATTTGTTTGAGGTATCTTTCAATTCGATAGGTGCAGATGACTTTTGGAGAATAGAGTTAATAGCGTCTTCAACGCATGTTCCACAGTCTGATCCGATTCCTAGGGCCTTAAGAATATCTTTTGAATTATGTGCAGGACGAGCAGAGATCACTTCTTGAAGTTGCTTTTCTGTGATGCCTTTACAAATACAAATATACATTGGTTCCACCCTTATGGTCTTAATCAGTATATATCTGTTCGGCTAATCAAACAATAGTTATAGCTATCTAGGTAAAGTTTGCAGTGGGCAACATGAAATCATATAGTTAGACTTCCGGCCTTGATCAGGTGGTAAAGCTTCAAGAAGCCCAGCGTCGAATGAGACCAGCGAATTTTATCAGTGAGATACATTTGATAGAGCTCATCAATATCTAATTCCAAAACTTCCATCACAGTATCTTCTCCGTCTGGATTCGGAAGTTTACTCGCAATTAGTTCAGTGGCGTAGAAAAAGTATTGTGTGTTGTTTACAGTTCCGTTGGCCGAAAGAGTGAAGTAGTGATGGAGTTTGGCAGATTTAAATCCAATCTCTTCTTGGAGCTCTCGATTGGCATTTTCTTCCGGACTGCCTTTTTCTTTTTCTAAAATTCCTGATACAGGCTTGAGTCTTATAGTGGGAGTTTCATGAGGGCGTTTCTCTTTGATGAATAAGACTTTTCCTTCTTTTGTGAATGGAAAAATAATCACTCCATCTGGAAGGTAACATCTCTCCCACACAATATTATCAATCTTCTCTTCAGTGACTTGAATAATATTTCCGTTATATTTTAAATCTTCCATTCTATTTCCTTATAATCTGAGTGATTGTTTCCACAACCTGAGAGCTAATTTCATGTCCTGTCTCTTTCACAGGATAAAACTCACAATCTATATTTTTTGATTTCAGAAAAGTGATTTCTTTTTTTGCCCACTCTGGAAGAATCGTCTTGTCTTCAAGTCCATGAACAGCACTTAGCTTAAAATTAAAATTCTCTTTTAGAAGGGGAGTACGGAACTCACATCCAATACCAATAACATGTTTAGTTTGAGGGAGGGCCTGGCCAACAAAGGGAGCAAGATATCCACCCTGTGAGAAGCCAATAATAGTTAAGGGGAGATGGCCCAGATCAAGAGTATTAATCATCTCACCAAGCCACGCCACAGGAGTGTCTTGATTGATAAGATAGCTGCTTGTCGTGCGGTCATAGAAATACCAAGCATAGGTATAACGAACCTCTCCATTCTTCATCGTACTAATGGGATAGATCCCATTTGGTGCGAGAATAGCCACATCCTTAGGAAGGGCAGAGATGAACTTTCGGTAAATTCTCTTTCCTCTCTCACCCAGGCCATGCAAAAGAAGGTAAACCTCTTTAGATTCTGGCGGGATGCGAGTGACGAGGTCCATAAATGCAGGGGCACTAAATTGAACACGCTGAATATGAGGATCCTGTAAAATTTTCAACTAAATACCTTTAGTCTGGTAATAAATCTGAACACCCTTAAAATACCTCAAGTATAAAGGAGTCTTCCATGAATTTTAGAAAGTTTGTTGTTTTAACACCAAAAGATACCCTAGGTAGGGATATGGAAGAGGTTGAGATGTTATTTAATCTTGATCATATCGTTTCATTAAAACCAATTCGTATCAATCGTCCTGATAGACTTATCAATGGATTCTGGATTAGAACGACTAACGGTAAGAAATATAAGGCGACAAAAATCCCTGATGATCTTATTGAGCTAATTGGTGAGAAATATACTCTACCTCTTACTGCTTCAACAGATCCAGACGCTCAACCATCTTTTCAATAAATAGCTTTAGAACCGTAATAAACTCCCGAAAAGTAGTTACTAGGGAGTTTATTATGTTAAATCTGCTCGGAAAATTCTTTACTGTAAATTCAGACCACCAAAAGAAAAAAGAACTACGTCTAAAATTTCAAGAATATTTTTTTACTCAACCTGAACATGCGTGGATCAATAACGATGCACAAGTAAAAACAAATTTTGAAATGATGCTCAAGCGTCTTCCGTTTGGCCTTATTGAAAAACTTCTTTATCAACACGCCATTGTTTTTGTTCCAAGTTCTGAATTCAAAAATGCCCGTGAAAAAAATTACTCTCTTAAAAATACAGTTGTGGTCTTTCCACAATTTGAAAGCCTTGTTCGTTCAAATAAGAACTATGCAGAAGCTTATCTTGCTCATGAAGTGGCCTTCCTTGTTTACGAACTTGAGATGCCTGAAATGGATCATATGATGGCCGAAATCGAAGCGGATAAATTTGTCTGTGATCTTGGACTGGCCGATGAACTAGAGCAGCTCTTGCTTGCTATGGATGAATCATCAGAAAAAAGATTGAGGCTGACCTATTTGACGCTTAAAGCGTTTGGGTTGAATTAAGGTAAATCAATACATCTCATTGAATCAAACAAGTGTATTACTCCAGTATGAGCGAATTTTGTTTATTTCAGTTGAAATAAACAGTCCCCTCCATTGATAATAAAGCTTATTAATTTTAGTCCTTATCAACCAACCCTTTACAATGGAGTGTTACATGAAAAAAATTCTGGTTGTTGTTTCTCTAGCTCTTATGGCTTCTTCTGCTTTTGCTGCGAAATACGGTTCAGCAGGATGTGGTCTTGGTTCAATGATTTTCGAAGGTGACCAAACTTGGTGGAAGCAAGTTCTTACTGCTACTACAAACGGTACTTCTGGATCTCAAACTTTTGGTATCACGACTGGTACATCTAACTGTGATTCACCAGCTCCTCTAAAAGTATCTCAAGTTCAAGCTTATGTTGAAGCTAACAAGCTTGCTCTTGCTAACGATATCGCTAAAGGAAATGGCGAAACTATCATGAACCTTTCAAAAGTTTATGGTTGTTCAAATACTGCTGATTTCGGAAAAGCTCTTAAATCAAACTACAGAAGCATTTTTTCTAACGCTGACGCTTCTTCAGTAGAAATCACAAACAGCTTAAACTCTGTTGCTTCTACTTCTTGCAACACTAATATCTAGTTCTTATAATGGGACCTGCAAATAAAAGCGGGTCCCATTCATGAAAATAACATTTTTTCTCTTATTCCTTAGTTTCTCGGCCTTCTCACAAGATCTCCCTTCATTATCTAAAGACATTACCTGGCAAAGGCTTGTTCATTACAAACCCACATTGTTTGGTGTGGAGAGTGAAGCAGACAATGATAAATTCTTTCTTTCTAAAGACGGAAAAACACATCCGCTTCATGAATTAGAAAAAACAGTAGAAGCCTTTAAACAAAATAATCAGTCGGCGATTTGTCGTTTTCCGGCCAGATATATTTGGTTATCAAAAATCTTGGGATTACCTGCCCAGAGTTTTAAAGAATGTACTGAGTTTTTAGTCTTTTCGGATAAGCTTCAGGCAAAATCAGCAAGCCTTATTTTCTCGTCTTATTATATCAATACTCCTGCTTCAGCTTTTGGACATACATTCCTTCGAATGAATCGACATGCCCATGGAGCAAAGAAAGAAGATAGAACTGAGCTTTTGGATTACGGAATTAATTATGCCGCTTTAATGGATACAGATAATGCTCTTATCTATGCCGTGAAGGCGATCGCAGGAATGTTTAATGGTGTCTTCACTTCAGTACCATATTATTACAAAGTCAGAGAATACAATGATCATGAATCTCGTGATCTTTGGGAGTATGAATTAAATCTCTCTCAAGCACAAATTGATTTAATGGTGGCCCATATTTGGGAGATGAGTCAGACAAATTTTGATTATTATTATTTTACAGAGAATTGTTCATATCAAATTCTTGCCATGATTGATCTCGTTGATCCTAAGTTTAGACTTGTGGATCGTATTCCTTTTTATGTTATTCCTGCGGATACAGTAAGAGCCGCAGTAGAGGAAGAGGGACTGGTTATTGAGAAGAAATTCCGTCCTTCTGCTCTCACAAGACTAGAAGCTGGAACAAAAGAGATGAGTGTTAAAGAACTCACTCTTGTAAAAAATCTTGCCGCTGATCCTAAAAAATGTGAAAGCAGTTTAAAAGATCTTACCACTTCTGCTCAACAAGCGACAATTTTGGATAGTGCAATTGAGGCCATGGATTTTCTTTTTGCCAAAGATCTTCTTTTAGAAAAAGGTCAAAAAAGAAATGATAAGCATGAACTGTTAATGATTCGTGCTGAAAACCCTGAAATTTCTAAAGATAAAGAATATAAAGTCAGAAAAGATATGTTTCCTGATCAGGCCCACCGATCGCAACGTGTAGGACTCGGCCATGGATATAGTGCAGGAGAAGGAAGCTATCAAACTCTTTCAATGCGATTTGCTCTTCATGATATGCTCGACCCACTTCCAGGACAACCACCATTCTCTGAAATTACTTTTGGTGATGTTGGTCTTCGTCTTCAACAACAAGACTATCATGCTCCTCGAAAACTTTTGATCAATCATCTCGATATTTTTAGAGTGAAAAGTTATCAGCCCGTGACTCCATGGCAGCAAAACTTTTCTTGGAATGCCAGAATTGGAATGGGGACTTTAAGAGATGAATCATTTAAAGATCAGCTTGGGAGTACGATTGAGTTAGGTGGTGGGGGAACTGTTGGATTAGGACAAAATCAATGGAACCTACTAACACTTTTATCTAAGGTTGAACTCACACAGCAAGATCAGTTTGCACATGGCTGGAGGATGGCGGCAGGTCCAGAAATTTCAACACGCTTTGTTTTTAGTGATCACTTAAGTCTTGGACTCGTTACTTCATATAAATGGCGTCACTATTTTACTGACAATGATTTTTCTTCAACAGCTTTTCAGCGTGGAGGAGAGTTTAGATGGAATATGAATAAGACATGGAGTCTTTTCATGAAAACTGATTGGTATGATATTAAGTCACAAACGAATCAATGGAGTGAGCTGGGGTTTTATGTATATTATTAGTTTATGGATTTTATTTTTTTCAACACTTGGATTTTCTATGGAAAAAGGTTTTGTCGATATTAAACAATATTGTCCCTCAATTCTGATCAATGCTGATTATGCGACAGAGATGAATTTCACAGGAACTGTTGTTCGTGGTTATAAAAGAGTCACCGCTATTACATCAAAAGAAGCTGTGGAGGCTTTATGTAAAGTTCAAGAGGATGCTTTAAAGCAAGACCTTACGATTAAAATTTTTGATGGATACAGACCTGCTAAGGCCGTGGCCTATTTTATGGAATGGGCAAAGCTACCTGAATCTAATCTTGCGATTAAAGATATTTTTTATCCTAAGCATAATAAACCGGAACTCTTTGAGCTCGGTTATATTGCAAAACAATCGAGTCACTCACGTGGTAGTGCACTTGATTTGACTCTGGCCCACCGTAAGACGGGGGAGAGTTTAGATATGGGAACTCATTTTGATTTTTTTGATGACCTGTCTCATACTGAAAATAATAATATTACACATGAGCAGACAAAAAATAGACAGCTACTGAAAGCTCTTATGGAAAAACATGGATTTAAAAACTTCTCTAAAGAATGGTGGCACTATTCATTAGTGAAAGAACCATATCCTCATCAGTATTTTGATTTTGATGTAGAGTAAGGTCTTTAAGTTCATTTTTCCAATAAAGAATAAGAAGTGCTGGTGAAACGATCATTAGTAATATTTTAGCGAATATGTTCATCACGTCCTCCCTGATAACTCAAAGATAGTTCAGTTACTGGAGGAAGGCTTGTTAGGATTTGATCAAGATCAAGGATTAGAGATGAAAAACCTATTGTTACTAGCAGTCTTGTTTGTCATTAGTGGCTGCGGACACCTCTTTTATTACCCCACTAAGCATGTGTACTACACTCCAGATCAGTTCAAACTAGAGTACCAAGACTATAAGCTTAAAAGTAAAGACGGGACTGAGCTTGATAGTTGGTTAGTAAAGGCCGATCCTGCAGTGAAACGCCGTGGTCTCATTGTTCATTTTCATGGAAATGCGCAAAATCTTTCTTCACATTTTCTTAACCTTGCTTGGGCGACCAAAGAAGGATTTGATGTTTTTATTTTTGATTACCGTGGTTACGGTAAGTCAGAAGGGGATCCAAGTCAGAAAGGTATTTATGAAGATGCTTTGACGGCCATGAATTTTGGACTTGAGCTTTTTAATCAACGAAAAAAAGATGATAAAGAAAAGTTTATTATTTATGGTCAAAGTCTTGGTGGGATCATTTCATTGCGTGCGATTGCTGACTTTGAATTTAAAGATAAGGTTTCTTTACTTGTGATGGACTCAACCTTTATGTCATACCAAGACATAGGGTTTGATAAACTTGCTTCAGTCTGGTTTTTATTTCCTTTTAGTCCACTGGCCTACGTCTTAGTTTCAGATAGTTATGCTGCTGATGACACACTTGATCAGGTGAGAATGCCATTACTTGTAGTTGTTGGTGAGAAAGATAAAGCTGTTCCTGCTAAATTTGGAAAAAAAATTCATAAGTATTCTAAAGCAAATAAGAAATGGATTTGGAAACTTGATGAAGGTCAGCATATTGATGTTTTTCATATTGATGAAGGAAAGCATAGAACTGAGTTTATCAAACTCATTGATTCTCTTTAAAATTAGTTCATAATAAAGTTAATAACTTAAAATACGGAGGTTTTATGAAGAAGATTTTAGCAATAGTGGTTCTCGTAACATCATTTTCAGCAATGGCCGATAGTTCAACTGGATGTGGACTTGGAAGCTTAATCTGGAAAGAAAATACAATTATTTCAGCATTATTTCGTTCAACAACAAATCATTCATTTTCATCTCAGCTCTTTGGTATCACATCAGGAACATCTGGTTGTTCACAACATTCACTTGTAAAACGTGATATGGCGCCAGTTTATTATGCTGAAGCTAATAAAGAAGAATTAAAAATCGATATGGCACGTGGAGAAGGCGAGTACCTTACTACTTTTGCAGAAGCACTAGGTTGTCCTAGTAATTTGAAAAAACAATTTAGTAATGAAACTCAGAAAAACTTTTCTAAAATTTTTCCAACTTCAAACACAACTCCACTTGAGATGCTTAATTCTGTGAAAGCAGTTATTAAAGAGAATAGCTCTCTTCAGGGCCAATGTACTTACGCTTCAATTTAAAAAATCAGAGGGCCATTTTTTTAATGGCCCTCTTTCTTTTTAGCTGCCCGTTATTTGCGAACTCCTCTCTAGATCCCTACTGGAAAAAGATTCTTTGGTATGAAGGTGATAAAGGCCTTGTTTCCGAAAAATCATTCTATCTATCACCCTCTGGAAATATCGATCCCAAAAAAGAATTAGATGAAAGTCTTCGTCGTTTTAAAACCAATGAAAAATTTGGAAGCCTTAAGCTGCCAGCGAATTGTGCTTATCCCTTAAGATGGAAATATCTAAATAAGATTGAGCCTCTGCCAAAAAATGATTCTGAGTGTGAAGAGTTTTACGCCTGGAAAAATCAACTGGCCGTCAAAAAGGTATCCATTGTATTTGCAGGATATTATTCAAATAATCCAGCGTCTATCTTTGGACATACATTTTTAAAACTTCATGGGCCACAAGATGAGAGACTGCTTGATTATGGAGTGAACTTTGCGGCCATTACAGAAAAAGAGACAGGTCTTTTTTTTGGACTAAAAGGGCTTTTTGGTTACTATAAAGGCTTCTTTAATATTGCCCCTTATTTTCTCAAGGTAAATGAGTACAGTAATGGTGAGGGACGAGATCTTTTTGAGTACGAATTGAATTTAACCCCTGATGAAATTGACCGTCTCTTAGATGCTATTTGGGAAATAGGAAATAACGGTTCATTTGATTATTATTTTTTGGGAAAAAACTGCTCTTACTATCTGCTTCGCCTTCTTGATTTGGCCCGAATCGATTCTCACCTCGCTGATGACTATCACTATATTACCATCCCGTCTGAAACAATGAAGACCATTGAAGAAAGCAAGATGATAGCCCTTGTAAAGTCCCGGGCTTCTTTAGATAGAGAAATTAATGAAACCAATAAGAAATTAGGACCAGACAATAATTGGACAAAAGTTAAGGTTGCGCAGTTTAAAAAACAGACTTTAAAAAATTGGAATGAAGAAGAGAAAGAAGAGCTTCATCATCTTTTGATTGAGCAATCAAAAATGAAAGTTACCGAAGTGATTGTTCCTCAATTAAAACATCACCCCGCCCAAACCCATGGGCCAATGAGGCTTGAGTTGGGAGCCGGTGAGATTAATAAAAAATTTGGAACACAATTCAAGTTTAAACCAGCTTCTCATGATCTGATTGATCCACCTCAGGGGCATCTCCCTTATTCAAAGATGGAATTACTTTCTGTGACTTTGCGTTCGACTAAATCAAATGAATTAAACCTTCAGAACTTCACATTGATTGATACCTCATCATTTACGCCCTGGAAATATTGGTCACGGCGTTTGAGTTGGAGGGGAGAGCTCTCTCATCAACAAAATGAAATAAGTGTTAACGGAAGACGTTTAGACAAAATTCTCTCTGGTGCAGGGATTAGTTTTGAATTAAGTGAAGGTTTGGTCACAAGCTTTTTATTAACAGGTCATTTTGATTTTTCTAATCACTTTGCTCAAGGTTATGCATTTAATTTAGATCCCGAATGGATCATTCTTGGAACGTATGAAAAGTTTAGTTTTTTACAAAAGTTTCGTTTTGCCCAACGCTGGGAGAAAACAAAGGATCAACAATTCTTTGAATCCACTGAAGAGTTTCGTTATTCCTTAGGAGATAATGATTGGATTCGAGCAGAATTACTTTTTTATCATCAATGGGATAATAAGAAGTTTGATCAAGCGCAATGGAATGTTGGTTGGGTTCGAGCATTTTAAGTGACTTGGGGACTTTTTTACCTACAATTATTTTTTTTTAGGTATCCGTGCGGAACTGTCTTATAATTTTATTTAGATACAGTTGATGTCTTAATCAAGGAGTCTAACTAGAATGGGGCAAATCAAAAAACCTCAGGACGAAATTCAAAAACGTCACTACCCACATTTTGCCAAAATTAATGGTGAACACCCTTTTAAAACGCAAGTTCCAGAGGGAAGAGTGGAGTATAAGGCACGTTATAAGAAAGGCGGAAAAGTTGCCTTTTTTAATTTTGAACTCGCCAAAGAGATGGGAATTATCCCAAAAACTCACGCTCATCAGTTAAACCCCGATCTTGAAAAAGAAATTCTTGAGACATTTAGTATTGTAATTATTAATGAGTATGACCTCATCAATAATATTCAGTTTCCTGAAGATGAAATTCTCCCAAATACTTATATGGCCACTCGTTATCTCCAGCTTCAACATGCTGATAAAACAGGAAGAACTTCCGGAGATGGAAGAACTGCTTGGAACGGAACTGTTAAGTCTGGTGGAGTGACTTGGGATATTTCAAGCTGTGGAACTGGTGCCACTAAACTTAGTCCGGCCTGTAATAATAATAAAAAGTTTTATCAAACTGGTGATCCCTCAATTTCTTATGGTTGTGGACTATCAGAAGTCGCAGAAGGATTAGAGACTTTATTTTTTAGTGAAGTTTTCCACCGCAATGGGCTTCCCACTGAAAGAGTTCTGGCGATCTTGGAGTATGAGAAAGGTCTCGCGATCAATGTTCGTGCTTATCCAAATCTCATGAGGCCTAGTCATTTCTTTTGCCATTTAAAGCAAGGAAATCTAAAGGCCCTCAAACAAGTCACTGATTATCATATCTCACGTCAAATCGAGAATAAGAAGCTCCCTGATATTACAACTCTCTCACCGGCGAAAAGATATTTTGCCTTGGCCGATCAAGTGGCCCGTGACTTTGCAAATATCGCCGCTAAATTCGAAGATGATTATATTTTTTGTTGGTTAGATTGGGATGGAGATAATATTTTGATGGATGGTGGGATCATTGATTATGGTTCAATCCGTCAGTTTGGACTCTTCCATGCTGAATATCGTTATGATGATGTTGAAAGATTTTCAACAACGATCTTAGAGCAAAGGCTTAAGGCCCGTTATATCGTTCAATGTTTTGCTCAAATTGCTGATTATATTGTTACAGGGAAGAAAAGACCTCTGGCCCAGTTTAAGAATCATCAGATCGTGAAAAACTTTGATAAATATTTCCAAGAAAAGAAAAATGAAAATATCCTAGAGAAAATGGGACTCAAAGAAAAGTATCAAAAATTCCTTTTAGAAAAACACCTTCCGCTAGTTGAAAATTTTAGAAAAACTTTTTCATTCTTTGAAAGAGAAAAGTCTAAGCGTGGGATTTATAAAGTGGCAGATGGGATTACAAGAGATGCTATCTTTTGTATGAGAGATCTCTTCAGAGAGCTTCCACAAATGTATCTGGCCCGCCAAGATAAGGTCTCACCCCAAGAGTTCATAGAGATTATGAAATCATCTTATGCGAAGAAAAGAGATCTTGTTATTAGCAGCAAGCGTTTAAAATATATCAATCAATTCCAGAAACAATACTGGGCAATTATAGATTCTCTTTCAAAAGAGTTTAATCAAACAAGCTCAAAGGTCCTATTAGAGACAACGATGAGATCATCGGTTATCAATAAATATGACCGTGTCACAGGGAACTCGATTTCATTTGTGGTTGAGAAAGTAGGAAAGAGTCGTCCAAAGCTTGGTGCAGAAGAAGTTTATCAATTAATGAATGAATTTAGAAATTATCAGAATCTTGATCCGGATCATGAAGTGATTCCGGCCGCTCTTCCTGTTCGTCACCAGAACTTAGTGAGAGGATTTCATTCCATTGTACGCGAGAATCGCGAGGGGATATGAAACTTGTTCTCTATAGTGGAGGGGACGATAAAGAGAATCAATCTTTAGATCGCACTTTATTTGATATGGTTCAAAAAAAGAACCCTGTGATGACTTTTATCCCATCTTCATCTTATCTCTCTGAAGTCGAATTTCGCGAGTTTGTTAGGCATTATAGTAAGTACAAAGTGACTCGTTTCATTCACTTTCCTGTGGATGTTCCCTTTGATCAGACAATGTTTAAAGAGGTCATGAAGTCAGATATTATTCACCTCGCCGGTGGAAACACATTCTATTTCCTAAAATATCTCCGCCAATCAAAAATGCTGACTTATCTTAAGGCCTTCGCTCAAGCAGGGGGAATTCTCACAGGACTCAGTGCCGGTGCGATTATGATGACCAGTGATATCACTATGGCCGGAGAACCTGAATTTGATCGTGATGAGAACACTGTTCACCTGACAAATTTAAAATCGATGAATTTAGTGGATTTCTATTTCTTTCCGCATTTTAGACAAAGTACTCGTTATGATAATGCTTTTAAAATCATCTCTAAAAAAACAGAGAAAATAATTTACGCCAGTCCAGATGGTTCAGGGATTGTTGTGGATGATAATAAACTGACTTTCATTGGTAAAACCTTTGGGTACTACCAAGGAAAGAAGATTATTGTTCAGAAATAGAATCTAAAAAAAGATTGAAATTTCGATGAGATAATTTTTTAGAATTCTCAACTTCATCATAAATTATTTTTGAAGTATATCTCACTCTTTTACTTTCTTTGTTTAAAGCACCAGCAATTTTAGGTCCAATGAGATCAGCTGGTAGCATGATTAAATCTGCAGCGATAGACAAAGGGAGAAGGATAAGTAATGGGCAAGCAGCTTTATTATAGGCGCAATTCATGGCAAGAGCGCCTGTAAAGTCCCCAGCATTTCTCTCGTAGCTAGAATTTAACTCAAAATACTCCGTCGCTATTTTTCCTTTTAAATTTGATAAATTGACGATGGCCGGATTTCCGTTGCGATCAATGAGTTGGAAGTATTTATTTTGAGTATGAAGAATATAGTTCATGGTTTCACATTCAGAAATCTTATTTATCTCACTACAATGTCCTAGAATCTCAGATTTATCATGGCGGTTAACAAGTCTTCCCCCAATTAAATTGAGCGCTTCTTCCTGGAAAACAATATTCTCTTTAATTGTTTGATTATAGGCGTCCCCATAGCTCTTCTTAGCATAAGCAGAAAGACTACTTAAAAGAGTAAGGAGAATAAAAAAATGGCGCATATAGACCTCATGAAAAAGAATGATGTAATCATCTCTTATATTGAGGCCAAATACTGCTAAGAAGGAGTTATTACAGACCTCTGTCTAATAATTTGACAGAGGTCTATTCGATAACTTCAAACTCCGCATAAACAGGTAAGTGATCAGAGAGCTTTCTCCAAATCCCATCCTTTAAAGTCATTGAACCCACAGGCTTTAAATGGCGATAAAAGACCCTATCAAGTGAGAGGACAGGAAGTCTTGAAGGGAAAGTCGGTGGGAATTTTCCGTATAGTTCATGAAAAATTTCTTTCATCTGAAACTCTTTTAAAACGAGTTTCGCCGCTTTTTTAGTCCAGTCGTTAAAGTCGCCTACAAAGAGAAGAGACTCTAATTCATTAATATGATTATTCGTATAATCCTGAATCATGCGCATTTGTTTAATACGTTGGTATTCTAAAAGATTGATATGCGTGTTGAGAAGATGAATCGGTTTTCCACCTAAGGCCGGAATTTTAATTTCAGCATGAAGAAGTCCACGTTGCTCCAACTTATGAAGAGAGAGATCGTGATTATGCCATTTCATAATAGGATATTTACTTAAGATAGCATTCCCATGATGGCCTTGAGGGTAGATGGCATTTTTACCGTAAGCAAAATGATCCCAAACAGTATCGGCCAAATATTCAAACTGAGCTGCTGTTTTCCAGTTATCAATTTTCCACTTCTTATGGGAGTGATCCCCTTGAACTTCTTGAAGGAAAAGGATGTCTGCATCCATCTCTTTAAGAGCTGTTTTAATCTCTTTAAGAACAAAAAGTCTGTTCCCGATATTAAAACCTTTGTGAATATTATAGCTGAGAATTTTTAATTTCATTTTTACATCCAGTATCTAAAGATAAAAATAATAGTAGTAATAAAACGTGTGAAAATATTTTCTTTTTTAAGATCCTCTAAAGTTAAGACACTGACTGAAGCGCACTCATCCGTAAAGTGTTTGGCCATCATCAGTTTATTATCATGATTCCCAATAACCGTATCTACTTCAAGGTCATGAATTAAGGAGCGATGATTAAGGTTTGTAGTTCCCAATATCATCCAGTCATCAATAATATAATTTTTGGCATGCAGGACTCGGGCAGTATATCTGAAAATTTTGACTTTATTCTTTAATAAATAAGGATAATAAAAATACTGAAGGAAGTTAAAAATTTTCACATCTGTTTTGGCAGAAATAAGAAGTCTTACATCAACTCCTCTTCTTGAGGCTCGTGCAAGCTCTTTAATAAAACTTCTCGTCGGAATGAAGTAAGGAGTTGTAATCCAAACTCTTGAGGTTGAAGTTTTAATTCTTTTCTTGAGATCTCGCGCCATAAACATACGCATTCTAATACTCGTATTGAGTCTTAGTGGCATGCGTTTCCAGTTCAGTTTATATTGTTTTTTTAACTGCTTCCTATAAGTGCGGTACTCTTTCATCTTCCAAGTTCTTTTAAAATACATCACTGCAAATTTGACAGCGTCACCAGTGAGTCTCACGCCAGCATCAAGCCATGAATTTTTATTGAAGCGGGCAGAGTGATCAGAAGTAATATTATAGCTTCCGGTATAAAGAATCTTTTCATCAATAATAGTAATTTTTCGATGATTTCTTTTATTTATGTGCCAAAGACGAACACCTAAAAGGCGAATCTTTTGCCAAAGGGATAAATCTTCAAAGGTTGGGTGATAAAAGGGAAGTGGATTATACATTCTCACTTCGACTCCACTTTCTAAAAGTTCTCCGTAAAATTTATCAAAGAAATGATAGCTTCCCACTCCATCAACAATGAGCTGAACTTTGATTCCACGTTTTGCAGCGTGCTTGAGTTTATCTGCAAATAATTCACCCACTTGATCTTGTTCAAAAATATACATTTCCATTGTGATAGATTCTGTAGCCGAATCCATATCACTAAGGAGTGATCCAAAATAATCATCCCCTTCAAAAAATAATTTCTCTGTCTCCCAGCTTGCTGGAAGAAAAACTTTTCTCATAGAGTAACTTATCGAAAATTAAAGAATTAACTAAAGTGGAGTGTACTGCTCTGGTAACAGTTTTTATTAAACTATCTTTTGGAAATTACGATAAAGGTATTAGTTAACCCTTTAATATATTGTGAGTCGCTTTATGGCCTTAACTAAAGAAGGTTTTTTAAAATTAGTAAAGTCCGCTTCGGCCTCTAGTGTGAGTGATATTCATATTAGAACTGATGAGAAGCCTTGCTTTCGTTTGAGAGGGGATTTAGTTCCGGTAAATACTGAACCAACGACGGCAGCAGACATTAAGCTTGTTTGTCAGATCATGATCAAAAATGCAGAAGTGATTAAGAACTTGGATAATATTCGTGAACACGATGGATCGTTCTCTATTCCTGGCCTATGTCGAATTCGTTATAACTTCTTCCGGTATCAAGGGAAGATGGGACTTATCCTACGTCTTATCTCGGATAAAATTCCAACAACAGAAGAATTAAAACTTCCTCCTGTTATTAATAAAATTGCTTCGGCCAATGCTGGGCTTGTTCTTGTAACAGGTGCTACAGGGTCAGGGAAAAGTTCGACTCTTGCAGCGATGATTAATTATATTAATAAAACTTCAGCTGTTCATATTCTCACCCTAGAAGATCCTGTAGAGTTTGTTCACCAACCCATTAAGGCCCGAATCACTCAACGAGAAATCGGACAAGATACAGATGATTTTGGTCTGGCCCTTCGTGCGGCCCTCAGACAGGACCCAGATATTATCTTGATCGGAGAGATGAGAGATGCGGAAACAATTGGTATTGCTATTAAAGCGGCAGAGACTGGTCACTTAGTTTTCGGAACGGTCCATACTACTGATGCTTTAAGTACAATTGGCCGACTTATTTCAATGTTTCCACCTGATGAGCAACATGCGGTGAGAAATCGTATTGCAGATAACCTTCATGCCACTATTTCACAGCGTCTTTTGAAGACAGTTGATGGGAAAGGCCGTGTCGCGACACAGGAAATCATGATTAATAATCCTGGTATCCGTGAAAGTATTCTTGATGCTACTAAGACCAAAGAAATTTATCTTTATATTGAAAAAGGTAAAAATGGTTCAGGGTCTCAAAGCTTTGACCAACATATCACCAAACTTTATAAGGCCGGAACAATTTCAATGGAAGAGGCAAAATCGAATGCCTCTAAACCAGAAGATTTTGAGCGCAACTTAATGTTTGGGGAAGGGCAAGAGGAGTGATAGGATGATTCTATGAATCGTCTTATCATTACACCCGGACTTGTTTACCGTCCTTGGTTAAAAACACTTTTTTATTTTCACTTTATCACGCTTGGGGTCCTCAGTCTCTTGCGCCTAGGGTTTATTACTTTCTTCGGGTCATGGACGGAGGTTTTACAAACCCCTGAGCCACTGATGAAAGCACTCTTCTTGGGACTGCGTTTTGACTGGGTTCCAGTTTGCTATATCTTTGTTCTTCCTTTTTTAATTTTGCATCTCATGCAATTTTTTAAGAGTCCACTTGTGGTAAAGATTGTTTCAACGTTTTTTCAGTTTTACTTTTTTATTTTCTATAGTCTCTTGATTTGGATTTATATCTTTGATTATGGATTTTATTCTTATTTTCATGATCATTTAAATATTCTTTTTTTTGGATTTCTGGAGGATGACACTGTCGCTCTTCTAACCTCAATTGCTAAAAATTACAATATTGCTCTCTGGGGAGCAGTCATTGTGACTGTGCATTTAATTCTCTATAAATTAATGAAAGAGTTCTTTAAACGAGAGACTTTTACCCTTACAAATTCGACCTATGTTTTTAAGGCCAATTTATTTCTTTTAGGGATTACAATTCTTGGTTTTGGTGGAAGAGGAAACTTTTCAAGACTTCCTATCTCCATTGAGGATGCCTTCCTTTCTAATAATGACTTTATTAATAAACTGAGTGTGAATGGAGTCATCAGTTTTAACCGTGCCATGAAAATTAGAAAGTATTTTTCTCGTGCAGAGATTTCTTATATAAAGGAAATGGGCTTCTCGGACTGGAAACAAGCTCTCGCCGCTACTAATAAAAAAGTCATTGATGAGAATATATTCTTAAATAATCTAAAGACCAAAACATCAGTTAAACCCACTCCTCCTCCTCATGTTGTCCTTGTGGTGATGGAGAGCTTTGGTAGCTACTGGCTTGATTATCAATCCGATAGTTTTAATTTTTTAGGTGATCTTGATAGGCATTTTAAAGAGGATATTCTTTTTAGGAATTTTCTCTCAGGAGAGAATGGAACTATCGGTAGTATTCTTTCTGTCTCTCAAGGACAAGTGATCAGACCTGGAGCGAGATTTTTATCAGAAAGCCAGTATATGAGAACTTCACTCCTTTCATCTGCAAATATTCCTTATCTGAGAGCAGGGTATGATACGCATTTTGTGTATGGTGGGAAATTAGGCTGGCGTGATCTAGGTGAATATCTCAAAAAGCAGAACTATACCGAGCTTCATGGTGCCGATGAAATTAAAAATGAAATGCCTGAACTGAGTAAAATAGAGGCCCGCGATCTTGGAAATGAGTGGGGTATATTTGACGAGTATCTTTACGATTATATCGAAAAGAAAATTAAAACAGCTAAAACGCCTCAGTTTTTTTTAGTTCTTACGACTACAAATCATCCCCCTTTTGAATTTCCACGCACGTATAATCCGCGTCCTCTTGAATTGAGTGATCCTCTTATGAGCGAGATGGCGGTAGATAAACAAACTGTAGCTCAGAGATTTCTCACTTTGCAGTATAGTAATCAAAAGTTTGCAGAATTTGTGGGCCATATTAAAGGTGGAGACTTAAGAGAGAAGACTGTGGTGGCCTTAACTGGTGATCATAGTTTTTGGCTTGCTAAGAATATTCCCGAAGAAAAACTTTTTACAAAAAATGCTGTGCCATTTTATATCTATGCTCCTAAAAATCTAAGGCCCAAAAGTTATGATCCTCTCAATTTTGGTTCTCACGAAGATATTCTACCGACGCTTTATGAGTTGTCTTTATCAAACATCGAATACATGAAGTTAGGAGAAGATTTAATTCATGAAGAGGGAGTGGCTATTAATGTTTCAGGAATTGTGGGCTCAAAGAAAGGTGTCATGATTGAAGGTCGTCCATACTGTTGGACGGATCTTAGTTATTCAAAACTAAATAACTGTGCAGAGAATCTATCAATGCTTTGGAATTTTAGATCAGGAATGATTGCGATTACCGATGAATTTTTGCGAGAGTCGAAGTCTCTTGGCGAAGAGCATGGTCTGCAATAACAATCGCTGCCATGGCCTCAACGACAGGAATGACTCTTGGTAAAATACAAGGGTCATGTCTGCCTTCTTTTGCTTTCTCTCCAATTGTTGATGGAGCTTTAAAGGCAAGAGTCATCACAATCTCTTCGCCATTAGAAATTCCACCTTCCATTCCTCCAAAGTTTTTTGAATTTGAAGAAACTTGAGACCCAAGTAAGTTAGCAAATTCAAATCCGGCCCCGAGACTCACACCTACGCATGCAGGAAGTGACATCATCGCTTTAGCAAGATCTGCCTTAAGTTTATCAAAGACAGGCTCACCAAGGCCCTTAGGGACACCCTGTATAGAGAGAGTCACTAGTCCGCCTGCAGATTCACCTTTCTCTTTACACTCTTTTAAAAAGGCAATGACTTCAGCTTCCATTTTTGAATCAGGAATATTTATTTCCCCACGAGAGACTTGATGATTTTTTGGATGAGTCGCCAGTTTTAAGTGAGCCACTTGAGAGATATATCCATAGAAAGAAATCTTCGGGATAATTAGTTTTGCGAAGTATCCTGCAATGACTCGAGACACTGTCTCTCGTCCACTAGCACGTCCTCCACCTCGGTGGTCACGAATACCAAACTTATCCATAGTTGTTTGATCAGCATGTCCGGGACGGTATTCATTTTTTAATTTATCGTAGTCAGCAGATTTTTGATTGGTATTTCTCACAATCACAGTGATTGGTGTACCAAGTGTTTTTCCTTCAAAGACTCCAGAGAGTATTTCAGGGAGATCATCTTCTTTACGATTTGTATGAACAGCGTGCTGGCCAGGAGCTCGGCGCTTGAGTTCTTTTTTTAATTGTTCAATATCAACTAAGGCCCCAGCTGGCATTCCATCAATAACAACACCTAGAGCTTCTCCATGAGATTCTCCAAAGGTTGTGATAGAGAAGAATTTTCCAAACTGATTACCACGCATGTTGAAGCCTTTTGATAAACTCAGTATGAAAGTCTTCAAGGGCATTACTATCGAGCGGACGCAATTCCTCAACACTGATATATGTCTCTGGATTAAGGCCACAAGGATTAAGAGATCTCATGGCATTTTTTATTTCATCATTTTTATACATATTCAGGGCCATGCCATGAAAAGTAGTGAGCTTCTCAATCGCAATCCCCATAGAAGCCACTTTGTTTTTTCCTCTCCAAAGTCCCAAAAGTTCATTCTCACTTGAAAGATTTTCTACTCCCCAAGACTCAAGAGTGAGTCTTGCCGAATCAAAAATATCATCAATCATTTTTGAAAGTGAGAGCGTTTTTGGATTAAGTTTTACAATAGGATAAAAAATATACTGACCTGGGTGATGAAATGTAAGTCCTCCACCACGAGTAATTTGATGAACTGGATAGGGGAGAAGATTTGCCATTGCCGGATCAAAATCCACAAGATCTAGGGTTTGACCTTTTTTTGCTTTTTGAAGTCCACGTCCATTCGTAAAAAGATTAGGATGATTGCAAACGATCAAGACTCTTTGATTCCCACCTTCTTGAAAAAGACCTACACAAGCCTTCTGAAATGAGAGTGCCGTCTGATAATCCCAATTCCATTTTTTGACAATAAGAGTGCGCTCATCAAAATGAGAAAGATTCTCTTCTGTTAGACCGTAATTATTTAGATTGAGTTGATTCAACATAATCAAGAAAGTCTCCGGCCTTGTATGAGCTTCTCACAAGCGGTCCTGAGGCCACAAATTTAAAGCCCAGTTTTAAGGCCATACGTTTGAGTTCATCAAACTCTTCTGGAGTGTAGTATCTCTTCACATCAAGGTGGCGCTTACTAGGTTGAAGGTATTGTCCGAAAGTCACGATATCAACACCAGCGGCACGGGCGTCTTCAAGTGTTTCTTGAATTTCTGCCCACTCTTCACCAAGGCCAACCATGATGGATGTCTTAGTTTGAATATGAGGATAATTATCTTTGTAAAATTTAAGACAGCTCATGGTTTTATCATAGCCCGCGCGAATATCACGAACTGGGTGGGTGAGGCGTCTGACTGTTTCAATATTCTGTGCAATCACAAAAGGATTGCTATCACCTAGAACACGCATACGAACTTCGTCTCCAGCAAAATCTGGAATGAGCACTTCAACTTTTGTTTCAGGGTGATCTGTATTTACTCTACGAATAACGGCCGCAAAATGTCCGGCGCCATGATCTTCTAGATCATCACGATCCACACTCGTGATCACGATATAGCGAAGAGACATCATGGCAACCATCTGAGATGTATTTTCAATTTCGGTATGATTAATGAAACCTTTGGGATTTCCTGTTTTGACGTGGCAGAATTTACAAGCACGAGTACATGTATCTCCGAGAATCATCACAGTTGCTGTTCGTGAGCTCCAGCATTCAGAAATATTTGGACATTTGGCCTCTTCGCAAACAGTGGCGAGACCTTTTTGGCGCATATTATCTCTGAGGTCCTTAAAGTTATCTCCGGTAGGGAGATTAACTTTAAGCCACTCAGGTTTTCTAATATAATTTTCTTTATCAAAGTATGTAACGGCCATGGGCGAACTCTATCACTTTGGGCCTACATTGAATAGGTATGAACTGTACGGCCACCACTTACAAATTGGATGTTACTCACGCCATTTAAGATACTTGTCCCTGTCACGAATGTTTTCTTAGCATTTAGATTCAGTGAGTCAAAAGGAACTAATTTTCCTTGAGCATTTTTCACATGAGTCTTAAGCTTTCCATTCACTTTTTTGACGACGATATCAACTGACCCTGATTTTTGAAGAGGGATCTTGAAGCTTAGTTTTAGTGTTCCACCATTTGCCATTGTAAAATCTGATGACTTAAGACGAACATAGGCTCCGGCAGCATTGATAAGTTCAAGTCCGTTTGCTGCTCTAAAATCATTTACCTTATATGATGACATGTATTGTGAAGATGGATCATTGATCTCTTGTTTATAGTGATCATCTGCTGTGATCTCATCACGATATTTTACTGTTGATGAGTTACCTGGAACTGTATAGATATATCCAAAATACTTACCATTTCCTACTACTGGAGCAGTGAAGTTAGTATTGATTTTCACCAGCATATCGTAACCAGAATATGTTCTGCGTTTAAATGAATCTTTATCTTGGTCCATTGAGGCATTCACTACTTCTTCTAATTGATCTACTGAAAGTTCAAGTTGGTTAAGAGTAGCATCATTACAAACTGCATGAGTGTTGAATGAAAGGGCAACAAGTGAAGCTAGTAGAAGAGTTTTCATTAATAATCCTTAGTCAGAGTCATCGATAAATAAAGTAGGTCTATGATCTCTCAATTAGGGACAAAATTGGGGGGAAGTGAAGAATCTACAAGGGGTGTATAAGAATTAGACAGTCTTAGTCTAAGATATTGATTGGAAAGGGAAAGGAGGACGCGACGCTAATCACGCCCTCCGGTTTTTAGCTAGATGGGAAGTTTAAAAGAGCCACTAACAGCTCAAGAAACTTCGCTATGACTACTAAGAGCCATATCAGCATAAAAATCACCCCCTTAGAGAGGAGTTTTCCCCGCATGGCTTTATGGCTTATTCTTATAAGGGATGGTAATTAAAATCTTTTGAGCAGCGATTAAATTCCAAAGTTGAAATAAAGTTGAATTTTTTTATGAAAAGTTAAATAATAAAAACACCGCAAGGCAAGGCCCTCCGGTTTTTAGCTTAATTACCGCCCAAAAATGCGCTAACATTTTTGGGCATTTTTTTATAAGCAATTAATTTCAAAACAATCTAGCCACTTAATATTAAAATTGATCTTCTGACTTAGAGAAAGGGCCATGGCCATTTTACTAGGAATTTTTACCACTAATAATTGGGCCTCGGCTTCAATTTCTACTTTTGTATAGGTCCCTTGAAATTGTAGAGATTGGATCAGACCTTCATAGGGGCCACTATCCAAACTGATAGATTCCTCAGGAATAACCAGCACAACTTCAGGGGCAGATGAAGTAATAGGTAAGAGATGTTCTCCCCAGGGAGTTGTCCATGTTGAGTTATCTTGAGTGCGCTTAATAGCATAAAGATTATTGTATCCAAAAAACTGGGCCACAAATAATGTACGTGGTTTGAAATAGAGCTGGTAAGCATCACCTTCTTGCTCAACAGATCCATGATGAAGAAGAGTGAGGTGATCTGCAAAACTTAGGGCCTCAGTGGTTTGATGAGTGACCCAAAGAACAGTGATCTCGCGCTCAAGAATAAGACTCTTTAATTGAGTCATCAGCTCACTTCGAAGAGTTTCATCGAGATTACTAAAGGGTTCATCTAAGAGAAGAACCGTTGGACGATTGATAAAAAAGCTCGCGAGAAGGACGCGTTGATATTGTCCGGCCGAGAGTTCAGAGACGAGAGTTTTGAGTTTCCCCGTCATCTCAAAGAGCATGCTCATATCACGGATGAGCTGAATCTTTTGATCAGAATCATCAGTCACAGTGACAGCATCAAAAAGAGTTTGGTGCATGGTTTTTGTGGGATCAAGATGAGTATTGGCATCTAGGTAACCCACACTTTCATTTCCAGTAATCGTTCCTGAATCAGGGAGAATTTCTTTTGAAATAACTTTGAGCAGTGTGGTCTTCCCACTTCCAGAAGGACCTAAAATAGCAAAAAGCTTTGATCCTGAAAAAGTGAGGTTAATATCGTGAAGACCTGCTATTCCTCGTTTATCAAAAATTTTTCTGAGATGAGTAAGCTTGATCATATTTTAGAATTTCAAAATAAGGATGAGTCCTATAAACAGAAGAATGACGCCAGCAAGACGGATCATATTAATAGGATGGGAAGCAAGACCAAGAATTCCGTAATGATCCACTACCAATGACATTATTAATTGTCCTGTCACAAAAGCTGCGATCATTGTCGTTGCACCAAGTTTAGGGATCAAATAAATTGATGAACCTACAAAGGTAGCACCCATTATTCCACCGAGGAGCATATAAGGTGGGAGAGAAGGAACTTTTCTTAGCTCTCCTAGAGAAGTTGATTGCGTAAGTGAAAGGAGGAAAAGTGCTGTGGTTCCCATCATGAAGGAAACAAGTGCGCCAGAAAATGGATTTTTAAGTGCTTGAGAGAGCTGGGCGTTGATTCCGGCCTGAATTGGCATCAAGCTTCCTACTAAAACAGCGATAATAACGAGAACAATGATCATAAGTACTCCAAAAATTAGATACATTTAGAGTATAATGACTTGAACGTAAAAGGAAAACTTATGACTTTGACTCAGCTCAGATATATTCTCGCCGTAGATCGTTGCAGAAACTTTGGGGAAGCGGCCCGAGAGTGCTTTGTAACTCAGCCGACGTTAAGTGCCCAAATTCATAAGCTCGAAGATTATTTGCAAATTCAAATTTTTGACCGTACTCAAACTCCCACCGCTCCAACGGCTTTAGGGATTAAGGTTTTGGAAAGGGCCAGAAAACTTGTTCAAGAAGCTGATGCACTCGAAGAGCTGGGAATGAGCCTGAGAAAAGAGATGAAAGGCGAGTTCTCCCTCGCTGTGATTCCGACTATTGCTCCTTATTTAGTTCCATTGTTCGCAGAAAAATTTGTTAAACTGCATCCTCAAGTAAAACTTAAAATATTTGAATATCAAACTCATGAGATTATTCAGTTACTGAAAGAAGATAAAATTGATGGTGCCATCTTAGCGACCCCGCTTGAAGAGAAGGGCCTAAATGAAGAGCATCTTTTTTATGAACCATTCTCTTTATTTTTCTCTCCCAAGCATGAGTTACTTAAGAAAAAACAAATCGATGATAAAGAATTAAATTCATCAGAGGCATGGCTTTTAAAAGAAGGTCATTGTCTGCGAGCTCAGGCACTTCAGCTTTGCCATGTGAAACATCAATCAACTCAAACCAATCTCTATTTTGAAGCGGGTAGTTTAGAGACATTAATTCAGATGGTGAAAAATGGAGAAGGATTTACTTTCTTGCCTGAACTTTGTTCAAGCCAGATGAGTGCTGCTGATCAAAAAAATCTTCGTCCCTTTAAATCATTTGTTCCTGTGAGAGAGATTAGTTTTGTCACTGGACCATTTGCCATTAAGCTTTCGATTCAAGAAGGACTTATTGAGATGATTAAAAAACAACTTCCTGTGCATTTAAAGAAGAGTCCGAAGAAGGCAGAGATTTTAAGTATTAACTAACCTCTTCATCTTCCTCTGATTCACAAAGGCCTCAATGGTATACAGAATCAGCGCGATCCAAATAATACCAAAGGCCTGAAGCCTTTCAGGTGTGAGTAGTTCATGAAAGGCAAGTAGCCCACAAAGAAATTTAAAACTAGGTGAGAGATAACTAAGAAAACCCAGAGTTCCAAAGGGGAGCCTCTTCGCCGCATATCCAAAAAGAACCAGAGGCACACAAGTCACTACTCCGCACATCATGAGTCCCAGTATTTTGTAAGGAGGCAAGGCCTCTATACTTGAGATTGGGCCCGAACTTTGTTGAAGCCAGTACCAGAGGACAGGAGAGATGATCACGAGGGTTTCAAAGGCCAAGCCTTCAAGAGAGGCGACATGAACAATTTTTCTCACCAGACCATAGGCCGCAAAAGTAAGTGAGAGACTAATCGCCACCCAAGGAAAATTTTCAAAACCAGTATTGAAGGCAATGAGAAGAATCGCAATGATAGCAAGAATAATACTTGGCCATTGTGTGAGACGGATTTTCTCTTTAAGAATGAGCCATCCTAAAAAGACATTGATGATGGGATTGAGAAAATATCCCATACTCGCCTCAAGCACTTTATGTGCATGTACGGCATACATGTAAATAAACCAATTCGAAGAAATAAGGATGGCGGAAAGAATGAGAAGGTATCTGCTGCGATGATTGGACCAGATCTCTTTTATCACCCCAAGTTTCTTTTTAAATCCAAGAATAATGAGGAGAGTGAAAACAGACCAAATAATTCGGTGGCCAAAAATATCCAAAGTAGAAACTTCATCCAACCACTTCCAATAAAGGGGGAGAGTCCCCCACATTGTGAACGCGGCCATGGCAGCAAGATGAGCTTTAGTGATCATAGATTACTTTGTTGTAATGACTTTTTTTGTCACTTTAAGAGCGATAAATATTGCTACCACTGAAGTCATGATTCCAATATATCCGACACGATTATAACCCACGAGCTCTCCGGTGACACCAGTTGTGATAAGTATCCCCGCAATTTGCGAAGAAGCTCCTGCGGCCAATTGACGGAAAGAGTTTTCAAGACTCATAAAAGTTCCACGCTCTTTAGGTTTTACTACTCCTGAGATTAAAGTCATGGCCGGAATAAATCTTCCTGAAACAAAAACCATAAATAATGAAGTAATGATGAGTGCACCCCAAATCGGAAGTGCGGGAGCATTGGTAATAAGTAACATCGGAAGAATTGAGATGATGGCAAGAAATCTAAAAACTTTAAAACTTCCTATTCTATCACAAGCCTTTCCAATAATTCGTGATGAGATAATGGTACAAGTTCCCCCTATTAAATAAATGAGGGGGAGATCTTTTTCCGTCAACCCAACATTCTTCACCATATAGGGAGAAATGAAAGGAACTATTCCAAAAACACCAAATGCTAAAATGACAGTCAGAGAAAAACTAATCAAATAATCTGGTTGAACAAGAATCTTCTTAAAGTTTTTAAGGTTTTGCACAAGTGATGTTGGCTCATGATCAACTTTTACAGGAGGTAGAATAATTGCCGAGGCAATCCAGAAAACCGTCGCCACAATACAGATGAAGATAAAGGCTGCGTGCCAGTCAAAAATATTGGCCAGATAAAGGCCTATAGGGATACCTACAACGCTTGCAACTGAAAATGCAGACATCACTACACCCATCGCCATTCCTCTTCTTTTGAAAGGAATAAGTTCAGCAATAAGTGAGAGAACACAAGCATTGAGAACTCCACCAAAGGCACCCGCTATAATACGTGCAATGAGAAGTGAGGCAAATCCTTGGGCCATGGCACACATGGCAGTCCCAATAATAAATCCTGTAAAATTGAAAAGAAGAAATTTCTTACGATCAAAATGATCGGCGTAGAGAGCGCCAAGAAAACCCACAATCCCTGCACTAAAGGTATAAGCAGAAACAAGAGTAGAAAATTGTGTGGTTGTTATATTAAAGACGCGCATGAAATTAGGGCCCAAAGGCATCATGATCACAAAGTCTAGAATATGCGAGAATTGAATCGCAGCTAAAATAATGACATAGAATTTTTCTTTACGAAGATCTTCTACTGTCTCGTCTGTTATACTCATATTGTTTTAAGTCCTACTACATCATCAATTTTACTACTCGTATCATCTAAAGTTTCTAAGCTAGCCACTGTACTTACACAATGATCAATCATTGAAACAGCTGCTGGATGGTGGTTCCCTGAACTCTTGACTCCACCAAATGGAAGACGTGCTGTCGCCCCCACTGTTGAGCGATTAAGATTGAGAAGACCAGAGTCGATATCACGAAGACAAAGTTTATAAATCTCAGTATCACGAGTGAAAATCGAAGCCGCTAATCCATATTCAGTTGAGTTGGCAATATGAATGGCCTCTTCAATAGAATCGTAAGGAATGAAAGTACAATTTGGCCCAAAGATTTCATCTTGGATAAATTTACCTTCGAGTTGTGGTTTTGCTAAATAATGAATTGAAGGCGAGACATAATGTCCTTCAAAACCAATATCAAGTTTTGTGGGCTTAATAATTTCTTCGGCCCCTTCTTTAAGTCCTGTGGCGCAGAAATCAAAATAAAGTTTTTCTGCATGGCCATCAATAAGAGATCCCATAAATGGATCAACTTTTGATTTTGTCGGATGCCCAACTAAGATTCTTTCAGTTACTGCTTTAAACTTTGCAATCATTTCTTGTTCAATCTTTCTATGAACAAGGATAAGTGAAGTTGAAGTACAACGTTGTCCAGTTGTTAAAAAACATGAACGAAGAAGTTCAGGAAGGGCATGATCCATATTTGTATCATGGTGAAGAATCGTAGTGTTCTTCCCCCCAAGTTCCAAGGCCACAAGCTTACTTAGATCTTTATAAGTATTTTCTAGAATACGAAGCCCCACAGCTTTTGAGCCTGTGAAGAAAACACCGCGAATATTTTTGTGTCCTGTGAGTTTAGAAGAAGTTACCCCTGTCCCATTAATAAAATTGATCACACCTTCTGGGAAACCAGCTTGGTGAAAACATTCAATCAATAGTTGTGATGAGTAGATCGTTTTTTCTGACGGCTTAAAAATAATTGAGTTACCAGCAAGAAGCGCACTTAAAATCTGTCCGTTAGCAAGGTGACAAGGAAAATTGAATGGGCCAATCACAAGTGATGGACCTAAAGGCTTATAAACGACATGGCCATCGATCTTTGGCATGACATCTTTTAATGTTTCTTGCTCAATTCTCTTCATTGAATCAGAAATTGTGACAGAGACTTTTCCGTCAACAGCCGCGGCTTCAGTTTTTGCTTCCCAAAGTGGTTTTCCCACTTCAAGTGCAATGGCCATGGCGATTTCATCTTTGCGAGCGCGAACGACTTCTTGGTATTTTTTAAGATAATTAGCACGTTCATTAAGGCTAAGTTTTCGCCAAGTCTCAAATCCTCGCTGGGCCGACTCAACGACTTTATCGATATGCTTATAGAATACTCCCGCTTCCCAAAGCTTCATATTTAACTCGGCTGGGCAGGTTTTAATGATTTTCTCATCAGCTGACGACAAATCAACACCTTGTGGGTGAGAGAATTGGCCTGAAAAGTAATCTCCAAGAAGTTGCATATTCATAACGGATCCTTTGCTTAAAAAATGATCTTTATCATACTCCTGTGGGCGCGAAACTTATACATTTATGCGTCAAGTCGCTTAAGATATTTTTAGAGGTTTGATCGCTTTTCTGCTACATTGGGGAAAGATTCAAGGAGATTTTATGGAAGTTAAAACGATGTCAGGACTATTGGATAAAATGTGGGCAGATTATGTGGCCATCAATCCACTGGCCCAAAAAATTTATGATATTTTTAAAACTGAAGGCGAAGAGATCGTGAATGATCATATTGCACTCAGAACATTTAATCATCCAAGAGTGACGATTGATGTAATTGCAAAACCATTTATCGAAGCTGGCTACAAGTATGGTGGAGACTATCACTTCACTGAAAAAAAACTTTATGCCAAACACTACGAACATGAAAATGCAGCTTTTCCTAAAATCTTTATCTCTGAACTTAAACTTCAAGATTTTTCAGCAGAACTTCAAAAAACGATAAACTCGCTTATTGATCAAATGCCAAAAGATCTTGAGCACAAATTTGATTTCACTTCTATTGGTCGTCCTTGGAATGTTTCAACTGCGACTTACGAGAATCTTCTCAAAGAAAGCGACTATGCAGCTTGGCTTGCGGCTTTTGGTTATCGTCCAAATCACTTTACTGTATTCATTAACAAGCTAAAAAAATTCTCAGATATTTTATTTCTTAATACTTACTTAAAAGAGAAAGGTATTAAATTAAATGCAAGTGGTGGAGAAGTGAAAGGCTCTAAAGAAGTTCTTCTGGAGCAATCTTCAACTCTGGCCAATAATATTGACGTAAAATTTGATGATAAGACAATTTCTGTACCAGCTTGTTACTATGAGTTTGCAAAGAGATATGCAATGCCAAATGGTAATCTCTATACAGGCTTTGTGGCAGCCTCTGCTGATAAGATTTTTGAAAGCACGAATCAAGGGCAATAAACTATTTTTTTAAAACATTCTGAAGACATTCTTCCAATAAATGAAGGTTAGGCTTAACAACGAGATCATGTGCTCCAAGTTGGGCCGCCTTCTTTTTCAAGTTATCATCTCCATGGCCAGTATAAAAAATGAATGGCATCTCTAGGCCACGTTTGCGTGATTCCTCAATCAATTGAAGCCCACCCATGATGGGCATATTTACATCTGAGATGACACAATCAATGGTTTCGCGCTCAAGAATTTCGAGACCTTCCTGCCCATTAATAGCAATATAAATAGTCTCGGCTTCTGCCTCTAAAAACTCCTTGAGGTTCTCAGCTAGCATAAGCTCGTCGTCTATAATGAGTAATGATACGGCCATAAGTTTACCCAACTACCATTTCCTAGTGCAACTTTTCTTCATCATAACTTCATAAGGT
>DZBG01000166.1 GCA_022729855.1 Bdellovibrio sp. | reverse complement strand
TTTATTGACTTAAATTAAGACCGATTTTGTGTCATAGGTGCTCGGACAGGACAAGAAGAATGGCCTTATTTTCTTTGAGAAGTTGTCTTGTCTCTTCATTTGTTTTGGTCCATGAAAAATCTTCGCCATAAATATCAAGAGATTTAATTATCAACTCAGGGTTTTTTTCTTGAGCAAAATCTTGGAGGTTTTCCCAGAATTGCAAAAGTGCAGGGTGGGCAATAGAGTAAATTCTTTTTTGCTTATCAGTTGTTACTTTCAATATCCCTTCAACAAGCATTTTGCGTAAATGCATTGAAGTATTGGCCGTCGTTTGGTTGAGCTTTAGGGCGATCGTCTCCACTGATTGTGGAGATTGAGAAAGGAGGTGAATAATTTTTAGTCTTACAGGGGCCACCATACTCATAAGTAGACTTGCCATCTCTTCAAAAACTTCATTCTGTTTTTCTTTAACTTCTTGAAATTGCTTCATATTAAACCTCACAAAGTCATTATATCATGCTGTTTTACATTATTCAATTGATTAATTGAATAATGAGAGTTATTCTTTCTTTATGGAATACGCAGTTATTGGTGTTATTATCGGGTTTGTGATGGGGCTAACTGGTTCCGGTGGAGCACTGGTGGCCATTCCACTATTTATTTCACTACTTGGTTTCAATCTTAAAGATGCATCAATCTATTCACTTCTTGTAGTCTCTCTTGCTTCATTTATTAATTTTATAGATCAAAGAAAATTCGTTGATTATAAACTCGCGGGCTTTATTTTTTTAGGAAGTATTATAGGTAGTTTTGCTCTAAAACCAGTCAAACTTGTAAGCTCTGATCTTATCATCAGTTTACTTCTCGCTCTTATTTCACTTTACGCCCTTTACAGCGTTTGGAAGAAAAAGAATATCACCCTTGAAGTTCTCAATAAGTTTAATCTTTTCAAAACTTTATTCCTGGGATTTATCTTAGGCGGCTTGACTACGATGACAGGTCTCGGCGGAGGGGTTTTACTTATGCCCATTTTTATCAGTTTTTTTAGAATGAATGAGTTACGTGCAGTGGGGACAAGCCTGATTACGATTGCTCTATCATCACTGTTCTCTCTTGCAATTCAGTTTGAGACAATAAAAACAGCACCAAGTATAATTGATTTTGTTCTTTTAATGACAGGAATAATTTCATCTACCGTGATTCTAAGAATATTGGTTAAGAAAATATCTGTTAATAAAATTTCTCTTACGAGGAAAATTATTTTTTCATTAGTCGTTTGTTATGCATTTTTGAAAATATTTTAAGGAGTATTTATGAAAGTTAAGCATTTCTATGATCCTGATACTTATACTCTAACTTATATCGTTTTTGATGAAATGACTCTTGATGGTGTCCTAATAGATTCGGTTTTAGACTTTGATCCAGCCTCAGGGAAAGTTCAAGCTCGTAGTATACAAGAGGCCATTTTATATTTAAAAACCCATAAAATAAAATTGCATTATATTCTTGAAACTCATGCTCATGCAGACCATCTGTCAGGCTCGCAAATTCTTAAAAAAGAGTTTCCAGAAGCGAAAATTGCAATCAGTAAAAATATTGCAAGTGTACAAGACGTTTTTAAAGGTGTTTTTAACTTAGGAGACGATTTCCTTCCTGATGGCTCACAGTTTGATGAGCTACTGGAGGACAATCAGATAGTAAAAGCAGGTCAATTAGAAATTAGTGTCATTCCTACTCCTGGTCATACTCCGGCTTGTGTAAGTTTTCATATAGGTGATGCTGTCTTTACTGGAGATGCATTGTTTATGCCAGATTATGGAACAGGTCGATGTGATTTTCCAAGAGGGAGCGCAAAAGATCTTTATCATTCCGTACATGATCGTCTCTACAAGCTTAATGACTCAACTCGTGTTTTTGTCGGTCATGATTATCAACCTAATGACCGTGAATTAAAATTTGAGACCACAATTGGGGAAAGTAAGAGAAATAATATTCAACTTAAAGAGAATACTACTGAATTAGAATTTGTCAGCTTTAGGGAAACGAGAGACAAAACGCTAAAAGCACCACGACTTTTACTTCCAAGTTTACAGGTAAATATAAATGCCGGTGCCCTCCCGATTTCTGAATCGAATGGTAAGAGCTATCTTAAAATACCACTAACGTATGTTAAGTAAGGAGTCTCAAATGGGATCAGTAACAAATATAGCAGGAGTCCCTTCATTGATTGTTGACGATGAAGAAGATCTCAATAATTTTGATCTTCTTGTCGATGTACGTGGAAAGGATGAATATATAGGGGAACTTGGGCATATTCATGGTACCAAGCTGATCACTCTTGGAGATGACTTAGATCAATTTTTAAAGTCAGAAAATAAGAATAGGAAAATATTATTTATCTGCCGCTCAGGTGCTCGCTCTGAGCGAGCAACAATTCAGGCCCAATTAAGTGGTTTCTCAAATGTTATAAATATGGTTGGCGGAATGTTAGGGTGGAACGATAAAAAATTAAAGGTTGAAAAATAATGAATGACTTTTGGAATGATCGATACGGTAAAGATCAATATTTTTATGGTACAGAGGCGAACCTTTTTTTAAAGGAAGTTTCAAATAACTTTCCAAAGAATTCAAAAATTCTTTGTCTTGCAGAAGGTGAAGGAAGAAATGCAGTTTATCTTGCTTCCTTAGGACACTTAGTCACTGGAGTTGATTTTTCGGAGGAAGGAAAAAGAAAAGCTTTATTACTTGCTGGTAAAAAAAATCTTAGTATTGAGTACGATGTTGCTGACCTAAGAGACTATGACTTTGGAGTAGAGAAGTGGGATGGAGTGGTTTCGATTTTTTGTCACTTGCCCTCTGATCTTCGTAGTGAAGTATATAAAAAAGTTCAAAAAGGTTTAAAGCCTGATGGTATTTTTGTGATTCAATCTTATACGCCGGAGCAGCTTCAATATAATACAGGTGGGCCAAAAGATAAGGACTTCCTCTGTGATCCAGAAATTGTCAAAGCAGGTTTTGAAGGATTTAGCTGGCCTAGGCTTGAAGTCTCACTTACTGAGATTCATGAAGGACTAGGCCACAATGGATTAAGTTCAGTGTTATCAGGTGTTGGTAGAAAAAAATAAACCACGGGTTGGAATGACTATATTTTTATATCCTAATTCTTGAAGTTTATTTTTAAAATCAATTTTTGACTTTTCTTCTCCATGAATGAGAAAGATATGAGTTTCTTTTGAGATATCACTTACCCAGTCAATAAGCTCAGATTGATCTGCATGCGATGAGAAAGCTTCGCTATGAAGAATTTCACCTCTCCAATTGATGAGTTCTCCATTACTGTCAGCAAATTCTCTATGCCCCTCTGATAGACTTCTCCCTGCTGTTCCCTCTGCCTGAAATCCCGGCAAAAAAAGTAAAGTGTTTTTATCATCTTGCCAGTTCTTAAGATGTCTCCAAATTCTTCCACCAGTGATCATTCCACTTGAACTAATAATGATAAGAGGTCCATGCTTTTTCTTTAAACTATTCCATTCTCCTAGAGAGTCAATTGAATCAACTTCATCGATGGCCTCGTATACATCATGTGAAAGATTTGTTTCTTTTGCATATTCTTTGTAAATCTTATTGGCCTCTTTCATCATAGGGCCATCAATAACTAGCCGAGATTTGTATTCTGGGTGTCTCTCAAAAAAACGATAAATGAGAGTGATAAGTAATTGGGCCCTCGCCACTGCAAAGCTTGCGATGATGGCAACTTTATTCTCTTTAAAAACTTTTACCAAGAAAGAATTCAAATCCCGAAAAATTTTTCCTAGTGCAACTCCACATTTAAGTTGCTGATTTCAGA
>DZBG01000059.1 GCA_022729855.1 Bdellovibrio sp. | reverse complement strand
ACCTTATGAAGTTATGATGAAGAAAAGTTGCACTAGGAAATGGTAGTTGGGATCTAAATAAATAATAATCAGTAAAAACAGTCAGTTATAGAGAGAATCAAAAGGTAGCTGGCACTAGAGAGAGAATTATGGATGAGTCATGTCTTTTGCAATAACGTATTTATCAAATTCATCTGCAGTGAGGTAGCCAAGTTTTAAGATTGATTCTTTTAAAGTCAGACCTTCTTTATGAGCTTTCTTTGCAACTTCAGCGGCTTTATCGTAACCAATATGTTGGTTCAAGGCCGTCACTAACATCAGTGAATTCTGAACATGTTTTTCGATCACAGGTTCATTGGCCTCAATTCCTTCAGCACAGTTATCATTGAATGAAACCATCGCTTCAGAGAGAAGACGAATTGAGTGAAGAAGATTGTGGATCATCACAGGTTTAAAAACATTGAGTTCAAAATTTCCTTGTGAACCAGCAAAACCAATAGCAGCATCGTTACCCATGACTTGAACACAAACCATTGTCATGGCCTCAGGTTGAGTAGGATTTACTTTTCCTGGCATGATTGATGAACCTGGCTCATTATCTGGAATGATAAGCTCTCCAATTCCACAACGAGGACCTGAAGCAAGCCAACGTACATCGTTGGCAATCTTCATTAATGAAGCAGCTACACGCTTAAGAGAACCAGAGGTAAACACCATGGCATCATGTGCCGCAAGGGCCTCAAATTTATTTGGAGCAGATGTAAAGTTACGTCCAGAAATTTTAGAAATTTCTTCTGCAGAGATTCTCGCATAGTCTGGGTGAGAGTTAAGTCCTGTCCCTACAGCTGTTCCACCAAGAGCAAGCTCACGTAGTCCATCAAGAGTAAGTTCAACAGATTTTTTACCATTTTTAAGTTGCTGTACCCAACCAGAAACTTCCTGACCTAGCATAAGAGGAGTGGCATCCATTAAATGGGTGCGTCCAATTTTACAAATATGGTCGAATTTTTTTGCTTTAGCATCAAGTGTTTTTGTTAATTTATCAATCGCAGGAAAGAAAACATCTTCAATTTGCTCAACCGCTGCAATATGCATAGCTGTTGGAAATGTATCGTTTGAACTTTGTGATTTATTAACATCATCATTTGGGTGAATAGGAGTTTTTGATCCAAGTTCTCCACCTGTCATCTCAATAGCGCGATTTGAAATCACTTCATTAGCATTCATATTTGTTTGAGTTCCAGATCCTGTTTGCCAAACAACGAGTGGAAAGTGAGCATCTAGTTTTCCTTCGATAACTTCATCAGCTGCTTTCATGATTAACATGGCTTTTTCTTCAGAAATTTTTCCTAAACGAAGATTAGCCGCGGCCGCACCTTTTTTAAGAATTCCGAGAGCACGAATCATAGGACGAGTAAAACGATCATCACTGATTTTAAAATTTTGAATTGAGCGTTGAGTTTGAGCTCCCCAGTAACGAGTAGAATCAACTTTTACTTCGCCCATTGTGTCTTTTTCAATACGGTATTGAGTCATAATTCCTTCCTTGTTTAATGATGGAATTATGCGCCTCGAAGCCTTTTCAGAAAAGCTTTTTTGTTAGGATTTTGTAAAGAGATTCTTTAACACTAGGCTTCTTAAAACAAGAGTGGGACAATCAGAAACTATGATGCATAAAACTATTCCACTTAAAGAAATTTCAAAAGTCTTTTTTAAGCTTGGTACTGTGGGATTTGGTGGTCCTGCGGCCCATATTGCCATGATGAGAGAGGAAGTTGTAGCAAGGCACCAGTGGATGAAGGAGCAAGAGTTCTTTGATCTCGTAGGGGCCACTCATCTTATTCCTGGGCCGAACTCTACTGAGCTCGCCATTCATATTGGCCATCGTCTAGGTGGATGGAAGGGATTACTCACAGCGGGAATCTGTTTTATTTTTCCGGCATTCCTCGCCGTACTAACTGTCGCAATTTTTTATGTAAAATATGGAAGCTTACCTGAACTGGGTCATATCATGGCCGGCATCAAGCCAGTAATTGTGGCGATTGTTTTAACGGCACTTTTTAATTTTAGAAAAACAGCTGTTCCTAATTTTAAGATGGGATTTATTTGTCTGCTTGGAATCTTGTTTGCTGTTTTTGGTCTGAATGAAATTCTCACACTTTTATTTCTCTCAACTGCCTACGGGGTTTTTACTGTGAAAGTTAAACCTAAAATTGCACTTGAACCCATTTCAATTTCACTCTTTTTATTTTTCTTAAAGATTGGTTCCGTCTTATTCGGCAGTGGCTATGTTCTCTTAGCTTTTTTGCAAAATGAACTTGTCACTGAACGCATGTGGTTGACTCAAACTCAACTCTTAGATGCTGTGGCGGTTGGGCAGTTTACACCTGGCCCAGTTTTTACAACTGCAACTTTTGTGGGTTATCTTATTAACGGAAATATTGGTGCAGTCCTTGCAACCATTGGAATCTTTCTTCCGTCATTTTTCTTTGTTTTTATTAGTGCCCCTTATTTACACAAACTTCGTGATTCATTCTTTTTCTCACATTTTCTAGATGCCATTAATGCAGTTTCATTTTCACTTATGCTTGTTGTTTGTTTTTCTTTCTCTAAAAGCTCTCTCATCTCGCCTCTCACAATTGGTCTGTGTCTTGTGAGCTTAGGCATTCTTTTTAAGTTTAAAAAAATTAACTCAGCTTGGCTTATAATCCTTGGAGGATTAGTAGGTTATTTCTTTTTTAATTAATTTTTTCCCAAAACCTTGACGTCCATTTTTTTGCTCCCATCTTGATGAATAAGAAGATAACGAAATCTCATTTATTGAGTAGGAGGCAGTATGTATTTTCAAGTATTACCAACAAAAAAAGAAAACCGTTCTTGGAACTCAATGTCAGAGTGGAACAAACAAATCGAGAATCTTTTTGAAGGAGTGGCCGGGGCTGATTATTTGGCACCACCCTGTGAAATTATTGATCAGGAAAAGTCATTTGCTATTAGCCTAGATGTTCCTGGTTTTAGAAAAGATCAAATTGATATTGAAGTAAAAGAGCGACGTCTCTCTATCACTGGTTCAAGAGAAGAAGTGAAAAGAGAAGAGAGCGAAACAGTTCTCAGACAAGAAAGAAAGTTCGGGAAATTTAATCGAGTATTTACTTTGCCAGATAATATTCATGAAGAAGGCATCTTGGCAAAATTCGAGAACGGAGTTCTCAGCATAACCCTTCCAAAGACGGAAAAGTCGCCAGCAAGAAAAGTCACAATTAATGATTCACATCAATAAGGCCCCATGACGGGGCCTTTCTTTTTATGCTAGCCTGTTATCAACAGGAGAATTTTTTATGGCCTTAATGAAAGTAGAATACCAAGGTAAGCTTCACACCGAAGCCACTCATATCGATTCAAAAAGTGTGCTTCATACAGATGCACCAAAAGATAATCAAGGTTTGGGTGAAGACTTCTCTCCCACTGATCTTCTCGCAACAGCTCTTGCTACTTGTAAATTAACAATTATGGCGATGAAGGCAAGGACGCTGGGTCTTGAGGAGCAGATGAAGGGGATAACTGTTCAGGTTCAGAAGGTGATGACGAAGTCGGCGCCTCGGAAGGTTCAGGAGATTGTTCTAACTTTTGATTGGAATGGTCTTGATCAGCTGGCTTCGCGGGAGCAGATGGAGCAGCTGAAGCTGGCTGCATTGTCTTGTCCAGTGGCGCTTTCTCTTGATCCTTCGGTTCAGAAGACTCTGGTTTGGTAACCGGAGCCGAAGTCTCCTCGCCTGGAATTTCTTCAATATCATCAACAGAAACTGGGGCAGGTATACTGTCCATCACTTTTTGTTGCATTTGTTGTTCGGCCCTCATGGCCGGAGATTGTCCGATTGAAATTTGATCTTCAGCTAAAGGAACAATATCTGAGCCAGAAAGTGTGATCGCTTGATCAAGGGGAAGATCCAGACTTAAGAGTGCTGCTTTAAGAGCGCGCTGATTATCTACTGCCGCACCTGAGACGAGTCTTCCTGCCAAGTGTGCTTTTTTATCTCCGGTTTCGAGAATGATACTTTTTACATCCACAGCTTTGAGTGCAGGATTTGCATTTAAAATTTGAGCGGCGAGATTGGCCACATAGGGAGCGGCCATGGAAGTTCCAGAGGCAGGTGAGTAGAGCACTTCACCATCTTTTGAATAAACAGAGGGAAGAAGAGACATAATCGCAACTCCAGGAGCCGCTACATCCACAGATTTGAGTCCATAGTTTGAAAAGCTTGCTAAGTATTCACCATTCATTGCCGCCACTGAAATAGTATTCGGGGCCTTGATTCGAGAGGGATAATGATGATAATGGTCATTATCCAGTCCACTATTTCCTGCAGAAAAAACAAATAAAATTTGCGGGTACTTAAGAATGGTTTTTTCAGTTCTCTTATAAAGCTCATCAAAATAATTATTCACGTATTGAGTGAGTTTGGGCCCCTCAATATCAAGTCCTGTGATCTCTTTATACTCATCTCTAAAACGAGACATAATATTTTTATAGGTAATACCGTAGCTCGCGTTGACGATTTCAATATGACGACTAGAGATATAGCGACAAATAGTATTAAATTTTCTTGTCACTCTTCGAACTGAGTTGCGAGTTGATTCTTCAAATTTTTGTTCAACAGTTTTACTGAAAAGTTTTTCTTTAGAACTTTCTCCTTCAGCAGAGATGGCCACAACAGGTGTCTTAATATGAAGACCACGAATGGGGAAGATATTGATATTTTCACCCTCTCGTAAGGCAATGCCGGCCACGATGGTTCCATGAGAGTGCTTTTTAAAGAGACTTACTTTTTGTAAAAACTCTTTATCTGCATTCTTCTGTTTAAACCACTCGAACTCGTCAGGCTTTAGTCCTTCACGGTGTCCTTTGGCCTTGAGATTTCTAAAACGAAGAATTTCTTGGAAAAGACTTTGATCTTTAATGACCTTTTCTTTGAGATGGGAGTTATCTTCAAAATTCCATCCATGAAAATCGTTACCAATTTCTTTTGGACTCATCTCTTCATCGGTTTCTTGTTTAAAAATTCTTGGGCGTAAAAATTCATGATCGAGGTCAAAGCCAGTATCAATAATGCCGATGGTTGCCGCATGAGCGACAAAATTAAGGAGGAGAGCGATGAGAACAATGAATTTAATGGGTGGCATGGTCTCAAAATTGTAAACAACTTAAGACAAAATAAAAAGGGGAAGCTGTTGCTTCCCCTAAAGACTTAATTATTGAGCAGCAGCAATATCAACAGTTAGTTCAACATCGTCGTAGATGGCCTTGTCGCCAAGTCCTTTAACAAAACTAGTTGATCCATAACGAAGATCCCACTTAGTACGGTCAAACTTGAAATTAGCTTTAATCGAAGCAGTCTTATCAGCTTTCGTGATTTCAGCATTAAAAGTTAGAGGAGCTGTTTTACCTTTAAGAGTAAAATCAACTGTTACATCAAAACCTTTTTTAGCTTTCTTTACTGATTTAATGACCATTTTTGCTTCAGGGAATTTCGCAACATCAAAAAAATCTGGTGATTTCATGTGGCCAAGAAATTTTCCGTTAGTTTCAGCATCTGTAATATCAGTACAAGTCATTGAGTTAATATCAACTACAATTTCTCCACCAGTAAGAGCTGCTTCAGTAAAAACGAGTGATCCAGACTTTGCTGAGATCGTTCCGTTGTGTTGACCAGTTACTTTTTTTCCTAACCAGTTAACTGTCGATTTTGCTGTATCAACTTTATAAGTTTGAGCAAAAGCGGTAAGTGAGAACATGGCCACGGCAAGTACGAATAAATTCTTCATGATTTTCTCCTATAAAAGTCAGTTGAAGTTGAACTTGTTTTTAAACATGATGATTGATATCTTCATAAAAAAAAAGTATTATTTTTTTAAAGTTTGTATAAAAAAAAGTTATATAGTTATGACCATTGATCAACTACTTGTTTTGAGAGCTGTTGTGCAGAGCGGAAGTTTTAAGGCGGCCTCGGAAGTGCTTCATAAGACACAACCTGCCTTAAGTGTTTCTATAAAAAAGCTTGAGGAAGAGCTCGGTTTTGAGCTTTTAAGACGAGATCTTTATCGTCCAATTCTGACTGTTCAAGGCGAATATTTTTACCAAAAAGTCATTCAGGTTTTAAGTGAAGTCACTGAACTGGAGGAGCTCGGTCGCAGTTTTTCAAATTTAGAGGAACCTGAGATTAGTATCGCCATTGATGGGATCTCTCCTTTGCCGGTGGTTTTAAGATGGCTCAAAGACTTTGGAGAAAAACATCCTCATACTAAACTCAACCTCACCTTTGAGGTTCTCACAGGGACAGTAAGTAATGTTCTTTCAAAAAAAGCAACTTTCGGTCTCACTCACTTTTTATTAGAAGAAGATCGCCTTGAAAAAGTTCCTGTTTGTAGTGTGAAAATGGTGCCACTGATGTCAAAAGAGCTTTGGGATAAAGCAGGAGTGAAGACAGAGAAAGATTTAAGAAAAATTGATCAACTTGTTTTAAGCGATAGCAACCCCACGGCTGATGTTAATTTTGGTCTCATCGAGGCGGGGCAGAAGTGGAGAGTTAAAGACGGTCAATTGAAGACTCATTTAATTTTAGCAGGCCTTGGCTGGGGTCATCTTCCCGAGCATGATATAAAAGAGAAAATTAAGAGTGGAGAATTGGTTGTTTTAGATTTTAAAACGACGCATTCAAGAGATCTTGAAATCTGCTTAATTAAACTAAAAGATAATCGGTTGGGGCCTGTCGCAACTGCTCTCTGGGATTTTTTAAAATCGTGTTATAAACAGTCAAAAGCCTAGGCAATACGCTCTTAGTTTACCTATGATTAATGGTAAATATTTATAAGGATGTTGTCTGTGTTCAAGTGGCTAGCTGCTGTTTTCTTTATTTCTTCTCTAACTTATGCTTACGATGATGTTCTTGCTCCTCCTGTGCCGGGAATTGATCTCACTCAAAATCCAAGCTCGCTTAAATGGAAACAAATCCAGACGCCGCATTTTAATATTTTATTTTCTGATGATATTGAGGTGGAGGCACAACGTGCGGCCCATACATTAGAAACAGTTTTTCCTTATGTGACTCGCTCACTTGAAAAAGAACCTAAAAAAATTACGCTCATCCTTCAAAATCAACCTACCTATTCAAATGGATTTGTGACCCTGGCGCCTTGGCGATCTGAGTGGAACACAACTCCTGGAATTGATCCCATTTTTTCTAATACAGAATGGATTAAAACATTATCAGTGCATGAGTTTCGTCATGTGATTCAGATGTCTAAAAGTATGACGGGATTTAATAAGTTTCTTTATATTTTATTTGGCGAGTATGGACATGCTATTGGGATGAATCTTGCTCTTCCAAATTGGTATTTTGAGGGAGATGCCGTTTCAACAGAAACAGCTCTCACGAATGGAGGAAGAGGAAGACTGCCACGGTTTGAACGTGAGTTAAGGGCCATTCTTCTCGCAAATAAAAAGTATGAGTATGATCAAACTCTTCTGCGCTCATACAAAAATTTCATTCCGAATCATTATATCTTTGGCTATTTTTATGTTTCTAAGATGAGAGAGAAATATGGAGACCTCTTTCTTTCAAAGCTCTCTGATGAGGCGAATGAGCAATCTTATAATCCTTATGCTGTCTACCGTGCCTTCTTTGATCTCACAGGAGAGCATTTTGAAGATTTTTATGAAAATGTCATGAATGAACTGAAGGCAAAATGGGTAGAGAAAAAAGATGAACTGCAAACTTCTCCAGTCTCTTACTATCCAGTAAAGGATATTAGTACTTGGACTAATTTTAATTATCCTTATCCATTAATTGATGGAAGAGTTTTTAGTTTAAAATCAGGTCTTGGTGACATTCAGCAATTTATTATTAGCTCTCCAAATGGAGAAGAGACAACAATTCATTATCCGGCACCTATCACAAATGATTTTGCTATTAAGGTAAGAGCAGAAAAATTTGCATTTGCCGAGACCCAAGTGGATAAGAGATTTGATGTTCGAGATTTTCAACAAATAAAAGTTTTTGATATTGATAAAAATAAAGTGATTAGATCATGGAATGAGACTCGCTGGAGACTTCCTGTTTTATCTCACGATGCAAGTCAGCTTGCTGTTGCTGAATGGGCCACAAACCAGTCACAGACCCTTAAGATTCTTTCTGTCGGGACTGGGGAAGTCACTAAAGAAATTATTTTTCCGGCCAGTGATGTTATTACCTCTATGGATTGGGATAGCTCAAATGAGGCGTTGTATCTTATGACAAAAGACCGTCAGGATATGATGGGACTTTATAAGATTACAATTTCGAATTCTAGGATAGAGACGATTATTAAGCCCTCGTTCATCACTCTTGGTGGACTCAATGTTTTTGAAGAATGGGTATTATATGAATCTCCTGAATCAGGAATTGATAATATCTTTGCCATCAATCCACTTACTTTTGAAAAAAAACAAATCACTTCGTCAGTTTCTGGAGCCTATGCACCACAAGTTTCTCAAGGCGTTCTTTACTATAATGAATACACTGTAGATGGAATGAGAGTGGTAAAAAAGGAAGGGACATGGGACTCGGCCCATCCTTCGAAAAATTCTTTTGTGCCATATTATGAGGCGGTGAAAGGGTTTGAGAATAAAGGAAATCTAGGAGATAAAATCTTAGAGAAAGCTTCTCTCTATCCTGTGGCCGATTATAACCAAAAAAAGGCCAGTGTTAATCTGCATTCTTGGATGATCCTTGCTCCGCCACTTACAACCAGTATTAGTGCTCAAGGCTTCTCGCGTGATATTTTAAATAATACAACTTTTACCTTTGGGGCCCAGTATGATCTTAATGACCATACAACATTAGGTTTTGCAGGGATTAACTGGACTCATTATTATCCTGTGTTTGATTTTGGTGTGGCCTATGGTAGTCGACTAAAAGAAGTGACTCAGAATGGTCAAACCTCAGATCGCTACTGGGAAGAAGGGACGGCAGAGATAGGTCTTACTCTTCCTTGGAAAAACATGACAGGACGTTTTCTTAATCAAGCTTCAGTGAGATTTTTTGATGCTTTAATTAAGGTCACAAATAAAATTACGAATGATCGTTCGGTCTTAGCTGATGGAGCTCTTCATGCTCCTGGAGCACAATTTAGTTTTGCTTCACTTTCACGAACGAGTTCAAGAGATCTTTTTCCTCGACTGGGAATGACTGTGAATTATCATGGACAGTGGGGAAGTGATATTACGGGTGATAAACAGAGAGGGAGTATCCAGTCTGTTGATTCACGTTTTTATCTACCAGGATTATTGAAGCATCATGCTTTTTATCAACAGCTTGGGTATGAGAAGCAGGATGATAGAGATTACCGTTTTAGAACGAAAGTTATTTATCCACGTGGTTTTGATAATGACTTCTTTAAAGAATTTACTAAGTATTCGGCCAACTACACATTGCCACTTTTTTATCCGGATGCGGATTGGGATGGATGGGTTTTCTGGAAACGAATTACAGGAAATTTATTCTATGATCATCTTGTAGGGACTCCACCATTTAAAGCATTAGGGACTAATTATTCATCTTATGGATGGGAATTAATGTTTGAAAATCATTATTTCAGAATACCGATCCCAGTTAATCTTGGGGTAAGACAAAATATTCGAATCCATGGGCCTAAAAAAGATTTTAGTGATGCCCAAATATTTATTCAGGCCGTAGGCCAATATTAAAAAGAGTTAAATAATGAAAATGATAAATTTGGCCTTCCTTCTTATTCTTTGTTCATGTGCTTTTGGTGTGAAAGAAACTGGTGGAGACGGTATGTTTTTTTACCGTCCCGAACTGGCCCATTCTTCTGAAGATCTCGCTAAAAATGCTCCTGAGTATGTAAAGACTTCTGTGAAAGATCCTTCGGCAGGAAAAATGGATCAACTTTTTGCTCCAGGAATGCCAGCGATTAAGAGGATTGGAATTATAAGTTTTGAGGCCCTGATTCAGCCAACCTACGGTGGAATCGCAAACGATAATTCTGTTTTTCTTTCAGCATCTGGAAAACAAATTATGGTTGAGAGTTTACTTAAAGTTTGGGAGCAAAGTTTAGGTATTTTAGGAAAAGATATTAGTTTTGTGAAAACAGCTAAGATTGATAATGCTAAAACAAGTCAGAAGTATGGCTCAGAGGCCACTGACCATATTATGGTCAATCGCTCTCACTATATGCCTGATGATATTTTTTATTTAAATAAAGGGAAGCTTACGACTTATACAGCACTGGTCAATCCAAGAAAGATGCGTGACCTCTCTCTCTTACTGGTCCCTGCCTATGAATTGATGGGAGGACCAAAGTTCTCAGATGCCCAAAAACATTATGTAAATGAATTGTGTAAAGAGCTGAACCTTGATGGTGTTCTTGTCATTTATAATGATATTGAATGGAGTGCAAAAGGTGTAGATAAGTACAGTAATAATAAAGATATTCCGGAAGAAGCTAAACTGAAAATTTCAGCAAGCCTTATTTTGCCATTCTCTAACTATCATCATCGCTTAGATTTAATAAAATATAATGGGATTAAACCTCAACAGAATATTTCGTTTAGAGATTATAAAGTGTCAGTGAAACTTCCCTTGAAAATAAGTGTTGATGAAGAAGAGAAAAACTTAACGACGATCGAAAAAAATATTTTAACTCCAGTTATGGATGTTTACTCACAACTGACTCAAATGATTATTTCTCGCCTGAGTGATGACATGAAAAAGACTTATTAATGGAAAGAGCTGAATTTCTTAAAAGAGTTAAGTTTATCATGAAATTTGGTAAGGCCCTGCACTCTGTAGGGTCGCCTGCACATACACTTGAATCTACTATTCAGGGACTTTGTCAGCAGTTTCAAATTAAGGGATCTGTGGTTTCCCTCCCTACGGCCATCTTCTCTTCTTTTTCTCATGGAGAAGATGAGGTGACAAAAATCGAGCGAGTTGAACCTAAAGGAATAGATCTTGGAAGGCTTTCAAAAGTAGATCTGGTTTCACAGGAAGTTCTTCAAGGACAGATTACTTTTGAGGAAGGTGGAATTCGCCTCGATGAAATCGATTCTACTGATAATGACTATGGACCATGGGTCAGAGTTGGGTCATTTGTGATCGCTAGTATTGGATTCATGATTCTCTTCGGAGGAACTTGGGCAGATCTATTGACCTCAGGATTTGTGGGATTTCTTATTGGGCTTCTCTCACTTGTTCGTCCTATGGGACTTGTGGCCCAAATTTTTGAAGGCATGATTGCTATGGCCGCCTCTTTCATTGCTTTTACTATTCTAAAAATGATCCCTAGTTTAAATACCGGTGTGGTTATTCTCTCAAGTCTCATTATCTTTATGCCAGGGCTTTTTATTACAATCGCCATTGCGGAAATTGCCACTCAGAATTTAACTTCTGGAACCTCAAGACTTATGGGAGGGGCCATGATTCTTCTTAAGCTTGCGTTTGGAGTTTTTCTTGGAACTAAGCTTGCGAGCTGGTTTTATCTTCCTGTAATTCCATGGGAGTTCTCTAAGGTTCCTGAGTGGATGGTCATTGTGACGTTACCACTGACATCACTTATGTCTGTGGTGATCTTTAAAGCAGAGAAGACAGATTGGAAATGGGTGACCCTTGCAGGTGTTTTTGGGTACGCCAGTGCCAAAATTGGAAACCATTATCTAGGGCCTGAACTAGGGATGTTTGTAGGTGGCTCTTGTGTGGGGGCCATGAGTAATATTTTTGCTCGTCTTAAAAATAGACCATCATCAATTTTTCAATTTTCAGGGATAATACTTCTTGTTCCTGGATCAATCGGATACCGTAGTTTAAGTTTTCTCTTTGAAAGAAATATGGTGGGCGGTCTTGATACGGCCTGGACCATGATCACTTTGGCCATGGCCTTAGTGGTAGGGATTTTTATGGGAAATATTATTATTAAGCCACGTCGCGCTTATTAACCACTCCGAACATGTAAATTTTACCATTTCTCTCCCCATTCTTGCCAAAGAATGGGGAGTTTCATAATTGCTACCTTAGTAATCATTAAATAGGGTGGTTTTCACGTGAAATATTTTGCGAGCATTATGCTTTTGATATTTAGTATGTCCGCAATGGCCATAGACGTGAACGAATTATGCCTTAAAGCTAATATCAATTCTCTTAGGCAGCTTGGAATTGATGATCTTGATGGTGAAAATATCTGTGATAAACCAGTGAGCTCGCTTACTGAATTTGAAAAAATAAACTTAAATAATATTATTAACGTTCACACCAAAGTGGCGGACCTTTTTGGAGTGAGTGTTCCTGAGCTCTTTCCTGAAGCGATAGACGTAGATATCTTGGAGACCACTATGGGTGGTCTTTACTCTTATGCGGGTGGGGAGTCTATTACTTTAGGTGTCTATCCTGAAACAAATTATAATATGGATCTTGGGGTTTATACTCATGAGTTGGGCCATGTTCTTTCTGGAGGAGGAAATCCTAAACTCCCATCTTCGTTTGCTGATCTAGATGATTCTATTCTTTTCACAGAAATGTTTGCTGATATGTTATCCCTTTCTTTGTTTGATAAAATTATCATTCCAGTTGAAGGGCAGGAATCTTGTATTGATCGCACGAGATATATTACGAGAGGGCAGACTTACAATATGCCTCAAGAGTATTTTCTTTCTGATTTTAGCATGGCCCGTGTGGCCCAGTGCTGTCAGTCCTATACAATAGAGAAATCAAGTAAGGTGATTAAAAATTTATGTGAAGAGTTTGCTAAAATGGGAGAATTCACTGTGAAGCTGACCACTCCCTTTGATCCTCATACTGTGGTTCGTAAAAGTGTAGATGAACATCAGATTGGTATTCCTCTACTTTCATTTATGAATGAACTCTCAGTTGTGACTAAACTTGGGATGAATAATATTTTTAAACTCGGTTTTAAGCACGATATACCAAAATCGGAATCGTTCACTTGCAGTGGAACTTTAGAGGATAAAATTCTTGAAACTAAAGTCGTTGAAATTAATACGGTAAGAAGTTTTATGGAAGATTTAAAGGCAAGTTTATTATTTGCTGACCAGTTAAGCTTTGATCTTCTTTTTTCAAAATACGCCATTGAGAAAGGTCTCGAATTCGGAGATCTTGAAACTCAGGGTTATGTTATAAGAAAAGCAAATATAGAATGTTTAAAAACATCAGAGTGCCAAGTGGCATGTCTGAAAAACTAAATAAGGTAGGCCGAGAATGAAGTTATTATTTATTGTCTTGAGTTTAGTGATTGCTCAAGCGAGTTTTGCCAAATGTCCTGAAATGGCAAAAAAATCACTTTCAAAAGATAAAGCGTCTGTAAAAATCAAAGGTGAAGTTTATCGTGATTTTTATGCACCTCTTAAGCATTACAGAGCTGAACTTCAAGCAAAAGATGCTTATATTGATAGTGTAAAGATCAATGCTAAAGGTGATAAAATTATTGGTTACGAAGTTTTTATTACTGATGGTGGGGATGAGTCGATGACTCGTTATGTATTAAATGCAAAAAAACAACTTGTTGTGATGTATTGGTATAATCAATCACCAATGACTTATTGGTTCTGTGGAAAAACAAATACAACAGAAATTGATTATACTGATGATGGTTCAGAAATTAACTAGAACAAATTTTAGAAAGTTTAACCATGATTGGGATTTGGCCTGTCAGTTTGATTACCGACAGATTGAATCCCAAAACATGGATCTAGACTCGATTTTTTATCCAGGTCTTGGGCCTGCCGCTCTTTATACTTCCTTTGCCGACTACTATCAGCTTTTCTCTTCTTTACCAGATTCCGTGAACCATGTGGTGGATCTTGGGGCAGGAGTGGGACGTTTGGCCCCCATTTGGAAAACGCTACGGCCTGATGGTAAAGTCACTCTTATAGAATATGTAAACTCGAGATACCAAGCAGCTCAAGATATGATCCAGAGACTTTGCTTGAGTGAAGTGACTTTAGTTCAAGAGGATCTTCTTCAATTCAAAATACCTCAGGCCGATGCTTATTTCATTTATTTACCCGTCAATAAAGTCTTGGAAAAAATAATTGCCGATATTAGTGAGATGAATCACCCATGTTATATTGTTGCCATTGAGTCCCATGGAAATCTTTTTTCTCGTTTGGATATGTGGACAGGACTTGAACTCAAAACTGAAATTCCGTTATTCACAGAGAGACATCACCATAGCGGGAGAATCTATTCTTTTTCAGGAAAGAAAACTCAACTCTCAAAGATGGAACTTATTCTTAGAGAGAGCTTAAATGAGAGTATTCTCGTGATTAAAGATAAAAAAGGTCAATGGATTGGTGTTTCAAAAGATCTTGTCATGAGTAAAGAGAGTGAAGTCTTACTTAAGTATCCACCACGGACTGTGGATGAATCTTCAATTCTAGAAGTAAAAAAGATGACAGATTTTAGTGCTGAGGTTCAATCATTTATTCAAAAGCTGAGAGACGAAGTTGTTTTTGAAGGAAGTCTTATTCGAAAGATTTGGATTGCGCCAACTCTAAAGTTAGAGATGCAAAATGGATCAATCCTCAGCCTGCCCTCTTCTTACTAAGAACATCTGGATCAATAAAAATATGAGAAAATTTTTCAACAATAAGAGCATTGTGCTTTTTGAAAATGAGTGGATTGGTTAAAATTTTCTTTAGTGAATTGATGGGAGATAAGTTCTCATCAATCATCGTGTCTGCGAACTCATTCACAAAGATGAGTACCTGAGAGAGCATCAATATTTTATTATTCTTTAAGCGATGAGGATAACCTGTTCCATCAATACACTCATGGTGTTGAGCAATGATTTGAAGAATGGTTCTTGAGATCGTGTTATTTTTTTCTAATAACTCAATTGAGAATTGAGAGTGCTGCTGATAATGAGTCATCTCATCTGTCGTGAGATCATCTCTCTTTTTTCCTCTAATGTTTTGATCTAGTTTTGTGAGACCTATATCATGAAACATCGAGGCCATTGTAAGGGCCTGGGTTGTGACAGTTGAATTCCAATCAAATTGTTTGGCCAGTGAACAACTAAAAAACGCCACTAAAAATGAATGATCATATTCTTGAGGGTTCATTTCTTTAAGCTGTTTAAGTAGGGAGTGGAGCCCTGCTTGTTTTTGGACAAGTTGAAAAATATTTTCACAAACCTCCGTTGCCTGGTCTACAAGTCCGTGATTAATCCCTTCAAGCCAAGCCGACTTAAGAACTTCCGAAGTAACGTGTTTGGTTAAATTATACTTGGACTGTAGCGGTGCCACTGGAGATTGGAGAACTTTGCGATTTATTTCTGCCAACATCCGGACATATCTTTTGTGATCACTTTTTCTAAAAAATAAAAATTTTATATTTTTTTCTTCTTTACCCAACTACCATTTCCTAGTGCAACTTTTCTTCATCATAACTTCATAAGG
>DZBG01000058.1 GCA_022729855.1 Bdellovibrio sp. | reverse complement strand
ACCTTATGAAGTTATGATGAAGAAAAGTTGCACTAGGAAATGGTAGTTGGGACATATAAAGACTTACAAATTCTAACTTAATACAAACTTAATAGATATTGAGTTTGTTTTGCGATAAAACTTACCTAAGTCTGGCCATGATGGCCAATTAGGAGGGTTATTCTGTGGTTGAAAAACTTATTCTTCTCTCTAGTATCGGACTTTTTACCTTGGCCTCAACGTTAATTGCTGGTGGTGTCTTTCGCTAGGATGATTAAGCGAAGTTGAAGTTCAGGGACCCATGGATGGGTCTTTTTTCTTTATGAATAAAAAAATTCTGATAAAGTACTGCCATGAGCGACTACGAATTAGTTTATAGTGATGATCCCAATTTCAAAAAGCGTTGCCCTAAATGCCAAAAATATCCCTGTGCCTGTCCAAAAGCATCGGACATGAAACCTGCAGAGCATACATTAAAAATTCGTTTAGAAAAAAATGGGAGAGGGGGAAAGATCGTGACGGTTATTTTCGAGCTTCCAAAAAATGATGAATACTTTACTGGTGTGGCCAAAAAATTGAAAGCTCTCTGTGGAACGGGTGGAGCCTTTAAAGATAATATGATTGATATTCAAGGCGATCACCGTGAGAAGGTGAAAGCCTTTTTGGAAAAACTTGGTTTTAAAGTAAAGCTCGCTGGGGGTTAAACTTTTGATGAAATAATAATTTCATCCATGGCCTTAATTCCGGCCATGATTTTTTTAAGAAACGATGGCTCATTTTTGATATACACAAAATTTGGATGCTTCGACCAAAGCTCTTTAAGTCTTAAATCTAATTCAATCGCTTTAATCTGGTCTTCATTTCTTACTGGGTTCCCAAGATCAATCGAGAGTCCACCGGCAGCTGCTGTTTCAAAGAAGATGACCGCATCGTAGCGCTTTAATTCTTTATCAAGACTAGTTCCCATCATCTTAAAAAATTCATCGGCACCTTTGGGCCAATAAGCCGCTCCATCAACAGTTCCTCTGTCACAGAGAAGAGCATGGTGTGGGAAAAGACCCGCATAAGTATCTTCGATATTGCCTTGAACATGAAAAATTGATTTTTGAATTGAGGCCACCACCGCCGGATTATCGACTCTTGGAAATCCACCTTTAAAGAGCAGGGTTGCCACTTCGGGAACAAGTGAAATATGGTCTTTAAATTCGCGGCGAAAAAGTTCTGCTGCAGTGGATTTTCCTCCACCTGGGCCACCGGTAAGAGCGATTTTGTGAAGACCTGGTTTTTTTGTTCTTTTGTTTGGCATAGGACTCATGTTAATTAGCTTTGTATGGTTAATAATGGAGAGTTAAAATTGAATCTGTGTTTACGCTGTTTGCGGCGACTTCGCACCTGCTTATGTGAGCATGTGAAACCTTTTCATACTTACAACCGCTTCACGCTTTTGATCCATCCTATGGAATTCAAAAAAGAGCGTACCGGCACAGGAAGAATCAGTCATTTAAGTCTAGAGAACTCATCCCTGATTGACGGGGTTAATTTTGATAATGATCAGCGCTGGGAAAAAGAGTTGAATGATCCCCATTATTTACCAGTGGTTTTATATCCGGGCCCTGAGGCGATTAATCTAAGTGAAATTAATGATAAGACCCTGCTTCCTGGTGGGGGAGAAAAGCCGTTAAAGCTCATCGTTATTGATGGGACCTGGCCATGTGCTAAGAAGATGATGAAGGAAACAAAATCTCTTCACTCTCTGCCCAGAGTGAGTTTTACCAATACGAGAAAATCAGAGTTTGTGATTAAGCAGCAGCCCAATGATTTGTGTCTTTCAACTATTGAATCTATCCATCAAGTTTTGGTGGAGTTTAAACGTTTAGGAATCGAGGAGTCGGGGACACCAATTGATCATCTCACAGAAGTTTTTGGAAAGATGGTAGAGAGACAAATTCAGATCGCCTCTGATCCTGCTCTTCAAGGATATCGACGTAATTCTTACTCAACTCCCACTGATAGAAAAAAATCTAAAAAGTGGGAGACAAGAAGTTTATTTTATCTCGGTGAGTGAGCAATTTCTTCTCTGACAGAAGCTCTCCAATAAGATCTTTTGAAAAGCATTCGCACCATACTAAAAAATCTCACCACACTTAAAAATTGCTTATAACCAAAAAAGGCCGTGAGTGCCGTCCAGAAATAAGAGAAAAAGTGTCGTGGCCCTTGTATGCGCTGGATATATTTTTGCTCAAGATGAAGCCCGGCCATGGTAATAAATAAATTGATCGCAATTCCTGCACCAAAATAGAAGAGGACAGTTGGTGAGTGGAGAAGGTCGTGCTTCCAAGCAAGAGGAAGAAGAATATAAGTGGCAAGTTCTACAATAGGTGAGAAGACTTCAATCGCCCACATATAAGGAATGATAATCATCCCAGCAGCTCCATGAATGGGATTGAAAATCATAGGTGTGTGCTTAGATAATGTTTGAATCAGACCAATCTGCCAGCGTGTGCGCTGAATAGTGAGTTCTCTGCAATTTTTTGGAACTTGAGTCCAGCCTGTGTGAACTGGAATAATTTTGATTTGGCCTTTTTGCTTGTAGTGCTTTCTAAGATTCATAATCACGGCGAAATCTTCAGTTAGATTATGAGTGGGAAATCCTCCTACTTGTTGGAGGGCTTCTTTTCTAAACATCGCCATGGCCCCAGAGATAAGAACAGTTCCTTGAATGAGTCCTTGTCCAAGTCTTTCACAAACAAAAGCACGTAAAAATTCTAGACGTTGTTGAGTCACGAGCCACGTGCGTTTAGAGTAAGTCTTCACTTGATTCTCTGAAATCGTCTCCCCATTCATGGGAGTGATAACACCCCCTACAGCAATTGTCTTAGTTGAGAGTCCGATTTCATTTAAGCATCTCATAATCCCAAGATGATTGGGGATTGTGTCAGCATCCATCGTACAGACAATTTCGTACTGAGAGAGTGAAAGTCCAATATTCAGAGCTTGGGCCTTCCCTTTATGAGGAGCTCCAATGACCTTGAGTGAAGGGTGAGTGATAGACTGATAAATTTTTGAGTCACTCTTTTCTTCTACCAATTGCAATTGATAGAAATTTTTAAGAACTTTGAGAGTTGCATCTTTAGAACCATCATCAATGATCAGGATTTCTTTTTTTATATCATTTAAAGCAAGATAGGTTTGAATGGTTTCAACAATCAAAGCTTCTTCATTAAAACTTGGAATAAGAAAACTCACGCTAGGAAGATTCTCTGGATTAATTTTCTTTTTACTTCTTCTTTTGATCGCTAAGAAGGCCAGTAAAAACATGACACCATAAAGGATATTGGCCCACAGAAAATAGATTCCCGCATATTCAATAAGAATGCTTAGCCACTCTCTCATTACCAGCTCCAAGTTGTGTTAAAAGTTGTTGTTAAAAATTGATTATTAATAAGATCATAGTCTGTGTACTCAACACTGAGTCCTGAATTTAAGTTACTATTCCAGATATACTTCACACCAGAAGCGACAGACTTAGATCTTAGAACTGCATTAAATGAACCGAGAACCGCCTGAGCAGGTTCTTGTCCCTTAGTAGCACTTAACCAAATATTTCCAAGATCTTCCTTGTAGTACATGGCCTTAAGCCCATAAGTGAAGAGTTTTTTTGTTCCTGCAGGACCTGAGAAGTTTGCATTCCCAAATCTTGTCATGGGAATTAGGACAACTGATCTTATCTTTTCAATTTCAATATTGAATAAAAATTCATTGAGTTCAGTTTGTGTGTACTTGGCCGTTTTGAATTCCTCATAAAGACTGATGCCTTCAAAAAGAGATTGGCCAGAGGCCACTGAGTAACGGTAGTGCGGGAGAATTTTTCCGTCATTTCCAAATTCGGCATTTGCTTTTAAATAAAATTTTTCAAAATGATGTTCAAATCCAACAACAACGAGACGCTCATAGAGATCAAATCTCTCTAAGTACTGGCCCCCTAAATGGAGGCGTTGTTTATCATTGAGATCGATATAACCATCAACACCTGCTTGGCGTCCTGATTTATTCTGCTTTTGAAGTTCAAGATATGAACCGGTGAAAGTGATTTCATGAGCAAAAACTGAGGTTGCTATAAGAGTGGTAAATAAGAGTACAATGAGTTTCATAATGATGCCTTTACAGATTGGGCCAGCTGCATGGCCGACTCAGGACGAATTCTAAAAAATAATTCAGGTTCAAGTAGCTCCACTTCCATAATAACGAGTTCATTCTCATAACGGGCCAGATCAATGCGCGCGTAAAAAGGATTTTCAGGGAGGAGAGTGTGTATAAAATTTGTTAGAGTGAGCTCTTTTTCAGTGGGAGAGTAAGCATCCACACTGCCACCAAATTCAGATTGAACTCTGAAGTCTCCTGATTTTGGCTTTTTTATGAGCGCATGAGAAAACTTTCCACCCAAATAAATAAATGAATATTCACCTTCAGTTTGGATCGCCGGAATAAAAGGCTGGAGCATAAATTCATAGTCATTCACTGGAAGATTTTTGACTTCCTCAGGAATAGCATTTTTATTGAAGCGATAAGTGAGATAGGCGCCTGCACTAATAAGAGGCTTGATCACCATGTCAGAGAAAAGTGAATCATGAATCGCTTTTTCGAGTTCTTGTTTGTTAGTGATCTTTTTTGTAGGAGCAAGTTTGGCCCCACGATCTTGAAGATCAAACAAATAATTTTTATCAAGATTCCATTTCACCAGTGAGTAGGAATTAAAAAGTTTAGTTTGTTGGTTAATTTTCTCAAGTGTATTAAAAAAATCTTTTTGATGTTCAAAATAATCCCAAGGATTACGAATAATTATTGCTGAATACTTCTGCCAATTATTCTCGTCATTCCACACTACAGGGGCACAAGGAATATTAAGTGAAGCAAAAGCGTTTACCAGATGCTTTTCGTCGGAAATTAGCTCTGGTAGTGCCTTGGATGTAAGCAATCCAACGGGTAACATGTTTGACCTTTAGTTTGATAGTTCTATGATATATGCTAGAATTTTTGACATACTTAGCAAAGCCTCAACATGCGAATCATTAGTTCTGATACAGGATTTTTAGTTTTTAGGAAGTTATTCCAACAGCTTCTTAGTTCACAGTCACCAGTGGTGATCTGGCAGAACTCCGCTAAAAATGGGGCAAAAGTTCGCTGTAATACTGCCCTTAATGCTTTTCACTTCGAGTCAAAAAAACTCTATTTTTCTCCCCTAGAAGGCGAGAGTGCCGAATTTGGTCCTGGCATGATTTTTATTTATTCAGAAAATGGACAAATCATCTTCAAATCTAGTTTCAATGAAATCAATTCTGGAATTTGTTTGGATATGCCGGCCGAACTTAAATTGTTAGAGGATCCTGAGATCACTGTTATCCAAGGAGCCTTGGGTATTGATATGGAAGAAGTCTGGCGAGTGAAGCGTTTGCAGGTTGATGAGATTCAGGCCAACTCTGATGTCATGAAAGTAAAATCCTTAGAGCAGCGCTCAGGAAACGATCAACAAATTTTAAATGATGAGCTTTTCGTTTCAGTCGATGAGGAAGACAAATTATTTGCTGATCAAAGAGAAAGTCCAAGGGCCAGACCTAAAATTCAAAAATATGTCACACTCCAAACCGAAGAGGGTGAAACGGGCCGCTTTGCACTTTTTGATTTATCTCAAGGTGGAATGGCCTTCGTTGTTGAAGACGAATCTTTTTTCTCCAAAGGAAATATGGTTTATGTTTTTGGTATTGATGCCAAGGTCTTAGATGATCCACTGATTGGAAAGGTGATGTCTGTTCGTTCACTGAATGAAGCCAACCAAGAATTTAAAGTGGGTGTAAAATTTGAAGAAGGTCAGGAATAAAGTAAAAGGGTGCCTCGTGGACACCCTTCTTTTTTTATAGATTAGAATTCGTAGTAATAATAAAAGCTGTTCTCATAATTTGTATCACTCTTCTTAATCGCTTTACGCTGCTTCTTTAAAGACTTAAGAATTTTTTTAAGCTCTTTACGTACTTCACCTGAATCAATATTTTCCTGATCTCTTCCTTGATCACAAACAACAGTTTGTCTGTGAAGATAGATCAGCTGATTTAAAGCTTCATTCTTAGATCTAATGGTTTTAGATTGGAATAGATCCATATGGGTCCCAATATCTTTAAGATGATCTGGCATTAACGCAAAGGCTTTTTTAAGTTCTGCGCACCCTTTGTCAGTGATCTCATCTGAAAATGCGTCCTTGGCCACTTCGAGAGAACTAGTGATCTTATCAAGGCGAGTCAGCATATTCTCTTTGATCTGTTTCTCTTTTTTTGTCTGCGCCATACTGGCCATCGAAAAAAGTAGAGCCGCAATAAGGATAAGATTTTTCATAGGTCCCCCAAAACTTCTTAGTCAGCTGTCTAAAGTTTGATCAAAAGATCGACTTAAACAGCATCGTTTTATGCATTATGGGAGATTTATAATCAAATTCCGTGCCAAGTTTCAATTAAACTTGGGAGGGCCTGCCGGCAGTCATTATATTGTTGATCCCAATAAGACTGCTGTTTGAAGTAAGGGAACATGCGGCTAAAAGATTGATCTTCGATACGTCTGCTAATCCAAGCATTAAAATGGAAGGTTCTCATGGCCCTGAGCCATTCAAAGAGAGATTGTTGAATGATCTCAGTTCCAGTCATCGTACGATACTCATCTAAAAAGGAATCTCTCAGTTCTACTGATTCGTGATCGATCCCAGGAATAAGAAGCCAGAGGTCTTGTTCAATTGGCCCGTTCACAGAATCATCAAAATCTAGAATATAAGGACCGGCCGATGTCCAAATAATATTTCCTCGGTGAAAGTCACCATGAATACGCTGATTTTTTTGATTCTGAAATCTTGCCAGAAACTGGGGAAGAAATTGTTCATACACATCAAGATAATATTTAAAACTATCAAAGGGAGCCGCAGGTTCAGCTCGCATGTAGGCGAGATTATCTCTAATCAAAGTTTCAGGAGAAAAAGTGACCCTATGATTAAAGACGGAGAGTTTTCCAATATTGTGAATACGTCCAATGAGTCTTCCGGCTTGTTCCGCCTCTTCTTTGGTGTATTCATCCTTAAGACGACCTAAAATTTTTGGGAAGAAAGCAAAATGAAGTGAGAGCTTTTCATCAAAAAATAAAGACTCACCATCAATTACGAGGGGAGCAATAATAGGAATTTCATATTGTGCTAGGTTCAAGAGAAAACTATGTTCCTCAAGTATCTGCTCACGAGTCCATCTCCCCGGGCGATAAAACTTCATGACGATTTGGTGAGCAGCTTCAGCACTTGTTTCAATTTCCCTTTTCTTCTCTAGCTCAACTTCGATCACTCTGTTCTCTAAGCTATTAAGAGAGATCACCTTACCAGTGACTTTAAAGCCATATCTCTCGGCTGCATTCAGAATTGAATCTGGTGAGAGTTCATTGAAGTAGAGAGTTTTCGCTCCCCATATAGTCCCGGAATTAGTCATATTGCCACTTTTGGTTGTCAGTCTTGAGAACAAGTTAGAGTACAGGATAATTGACTAAAGTACTAGAAACAATGAAGCACTGAGGGGGGTAATAACTTCAGGGCACTTATATATAAAGGCCATCATGTTAGAATAGAGGAAATTCAATGAGTTAATTCTCTGGAGCATTTTATGAGAAATCTATTATCACTTTCAGTTTTTACACTACTTATTAGTATGCCGAGTTTTGCAGGACCTCCGGCTTGTGTAGGAACAGGAGGAATACTTTCGGTTATTACCATTGATGATGTTGAATATAAAACCGTTTGTTGTCCTAATCTTGTTGTTGAGAATCATGGAAGTGATGAGGTTTGTTTTAAAAAAGATGAGTCAGTTTTAGATCCCACACTTGCTTCTTGTTCATCTGATAGTGATTGTTCTAGTGGTAAGGGTTGTTTTGTTTCAGATGCGGATGATCATTTTAGTGGACCTACAAATTCTGATGCAGAAGAAAACTCACAAGATATAGCTGCTGAACAATTAGAAGATTATATTGATTCAATTCTAGGTGATGAAGGGGATGAAAAAGATAATGGGCAGGGTTGTACATACCACGCTGAATGTGACGGTTATAATTGTGAAGCTAAAAAAGCTGGTAATCGTTATGTTAAAACTTGTACAGAAAGAAAAATTTGTCGTCTAGGACAAGGTGGGGATATTGCAATCGCTCCAGTTCAGTGTGAGGAAGGGCTTGTCAAGGATCAGCAAAATAAATGTATCTCTCTTACTGATGGAGTTTATGCAGGAATTGTTCAAGATACAGATCTTGAAACAGACAATACAGATATGTGTAAAATGAATGTACCATCTGATCTTCAATTTGCAGGGCAGTCGGCGATTAAGCAAATGCGAGCGATGGAGTTTCTTTTTGCTAATTCAAGCAGTCCAGATACAGATTGTTTAAGAAGTATTGAGGTTTTAAAAGGTAAAATTGGGACGCCTCTTTTAAATGCAAGAATTGGTATTGTTCAAAATTTCAATGCTGGTTGGTCTCAAATTAAAAAAGATTACCAGACATTAATGGCAGCTCAAGCAGCGGATGCGACTTCGACAAATCAGGTTCAGGTTCATGGAGCAAGTATTTCTGAAGGACAGTTGAAAACAAGAACTGCTTCAGGATTTGATATGCTTATTATGATGAAGCGTAGAAATGAGCTCTTTTCAGAATTTGAATCCAAGATGTTAGAGGCAACAAAAGCTGCGAGTGTTGAAGCGGCTAAATTAGGAAATTCATTTAGAGGCTTTGACGAGGGAAGTAAGAGCTGGGGATATGAAGGTGGATCACATTACTCAAAAGGTGATGTCTCATGTAGACCGTGGTTACTTTCAAAAGGTAAAAAAAGAAAAGTTAAAAGACGTATGAGTCATAACTATAAAGTTAAAGGGCACAGAGATAATAATTATAAGAATATGAAAGCCGACATTGTTTTCATGGCCACTTTAAGTGCAATGGGTGGTAATGCTGACAGTGATCTAGGAAAAAGAAAATATTTTTTAATGGATCCACTGATTCCTTATCCAAAAGATTTTAATAGTTACGGTAATGGTTATGGATTAACGAGAACAAAATACAATAGAAAGCTAAATGCTGATAATAAAGACTCACTATTGCAAATTCGTAATGATATGCAAGATGCTATTTTTAGACATCTTTCAAAACTTAACCCTAGCAATAAATCAGATTTTTTATATGAACCTGAATTAGTGCAAATCACTGATGGGGAAGTAAACAAGCAAGCAGAGAATAGTTGTTTATCTGCGGCCAAGATTGATACCGCTGAATGTAGTAATATGAAAAAATTTATTGCTGACTTAAGCTCAGTAAGTACTGCACAATCATGGGCCTATGGTCGACATAGTAAAAGAAAGTACAAAGATTTCTTTGGAAGTGATAATACTTGGAGAAACCGTCTCTTTAAGTTTTATGGTGAACAGTATTTAAATCTTGTTCATTACTATGAAACACTCTCTCAGTACCGTGAAAAACAAAATCTTTGTATTGATCAAAGACTTGGACTTGTGACTTCTACCATGGCCGAAGGTGGTTATGTCGCTGGCCTTAGTAATAATTATTGGGATCCAAATAAGTATCTTGAAGAAATGAAGTCTGGAACACCGAAGTCTTCGACAACAAGATCAAACTTATCGGTAAACCATAATTTTAGTGGGTTTGATGGATCGACAAATGCTTTCCAAAATGGTGGATCACTTAAAGATAATATCGCAGGCTCAAATATGCCAGGGGCCGATTCATCAGCTTCTGTGAATTCTGCTACCGACGCTGCTTTTGCCGCCAATGTTAAGAGAATGCAAGAAGCGAATAAAAAAGTTTCTGCAAGTGAGTTAGCTGAAAAATCTAAAGGTATTATGGATTCAATGAAAACCATTGCTAAAGGTAGTGGAGCCGCTACAGCAGCGGGCGCAGGCCCGGGAAGTGGTTCTTCTTCAGCTTCTTTAGGTGCTGGTTTTGGAAATAGTTCAGGAGCCTTTGGTGGTGCAGGTGCCAACGGTGCTGCCGCTCTTGGAAAAGACCTTAAAGGTGATGCTGATAAAAATGGTGAAGGCAAGGCCACAAGTGGTATTGCTGGTGGATCAACTTCAGGTTCAGGTGTTGCTGGAGGATCTGCTGGTGGAGCTGGATTTGCGAGTGGTCTAGGTGGTATCAGTGCTGGTTCTGGAAATGGAATGACAAGCGGTGATGCATCAGCCGGAGGGGCCGGTTACCAAGATCCAACAGGAATGAGTGATGAAGAAAAAGATCGCCTTCTTGCTAACTACCAAAGAACGAAGAGTCAGTATGATCCAAAAGAAGATGACTCATTATTTAAAGTAGTGTCAAAAGCTTATGTGAGAAATTTAGAAAAAGTATTAACGAAGAAAAAGAAAACTTTGGATAATAAATAAAAATGGGGGCCTGATGAAGGCCCCTTTTTTTTATCTTCTTTTCCCTCTACGAGCTTTTCTTTTTCCACGCCAGCGATTTTGACGTCTTTTATCCGGTTGGTTCAAGTTGTTTACTAAGTCTTCAACAAATAAACTCAATTCTCTTTGATAATTCAGCTGTCCTTCAGCGTTGTAATTGGAAATATTTAAAATCCAAAACTGATCGATAAAATCACTATTCACGACTGTGAAATTTGAGGCCTTATCATAGCCAATAATATGCCACGGACTTTTAAATTGATCCAGAGACCCTGGTTTGACTTTGCCATGAGCAGGACTTGAAGTGATTTCAAAACTCATTCTATTCATAATATAACGAGGAAACTGCATCACTTCGCTTAAGTGACGATCCCCACTCATAAGAACGAGAGGAGAGTCATCTTTTCTGATACGCTCAAGAAATTCTGCAAACTCATGGGGATGGTTTCCTTCATAAGAATCCCACTCATGATAGCCTCCAAAAAATTGGTCACCTTTAATCACAAAAGCAGGTCTTTCATCATAACTTAAACGATCAAAGAACCAATCTTGTTGATCGACACCAAGATGCTCTTTCCCGCCGTGTTCATCTCTGAAGCTGCGTCCATCGAGAAAGAAAAGACGGTAGGGCCCTTTGTCATAGAGGTAACTTAATCCTGGGCCTTTATCCATGAATTCATTATCCATAGTCTGGGCAAAAAAATTATCGAAGATGACTCTGTTCTCTTTAAGGAATTTAAAGTTTTTATCAGCATTATTTGCTCCTGTATCATGATCATCCCAAATGGCCAGAATAGGGACTAGCTTACGTGCAAAGAAGACGGGAAGTGATGATCTTGTTTCAACATATCTTTTCCACATTTGCTCTGGAGTGGCCGAAGTGACAGTTGATCCTGTTTTGTCTCCATAGACATTATCCCCAAGCATCAGAATCATTTCAGGATTAATTTTAGCAATTTCATTCCATATGGGAGTCAGCTCGTCATAGCTATCATCCATACAAGAGACGACGACAAACTTAAAATTTTTGGCCTCTGTTGATGGGGTGAGCTCTCTTTCATCAATGATTTTTGAACCTTCTTTCACAATGAAGCGAAGTTTTTGATGTTCGGCCTTTAAGTGATCGAAGAACACTTTATAAATTTTTTCATGTCTTCCCTTCGTGGTAATCTCTTTAACTTCGCTAGGTGAGAGGGATTCGGAGTCGTTCACAATAAGTGTGAATTCATAATTGTTATTGTCTTTAAAACTTAAAACATTAAGCTCTACATTTTCAATGGACGTTTGGCCTTGGATTATTGAAAGAGAGGAAAAGTGTTTGCGATTTCCCTGATGGGCACAGCTCATTAGACTCAGAAGGGCAAAAATTAATAAACTGGTCTTCACAGGCACCTCGCGCTTAAGATAAAATTTGTATTTATCATACATAAGGTTTCACCATGATTCAAAACGATGCTGTTGTTTTTGGTATTTTAACTATTTGCGTTGCTCTTGTTACTGGACTCTCACAGTCAGAGAATAGACTTTGCCAGAAGTTTTTTAAAGTTGTTCCCTCTGTTTTGATGGTTTATTTACTTCCGGCACTACTAAGTTCACTTGGCATTCTCGATAGTTCAAATTCTCAAGTTTACAGTTTTAATACCAGCTATCTCCTTCCTGCCTGTTTGATTCTCATGACTATTAGTTTGGATTTAAAGAAACTGATTAAACTCGGCCCGAAATGTTTAACAATATTTTTTACAGCGACCATTGGAATTATTATTGGTGGTCCCATTGCCCTTTTTATTGCGAAGGTTTTATTTCCTGAATACGTTCCTGATGATGCTTGGAAAGTGTTAACAACTCTTGCTGGTTCATGGATTGGTGGAGGAGTGAATCAGGCCGCGATGAAACAAGTTCTTGAAGTTGATGATAGTGTTTTTACCAATGTCGTTGCAGTTGATATTTTGGTGGGAAATGCATGGATGGCCTTTTTATTATTTCTTGCGGGAAAAAACCAAGCTATTAATAAATGGCTCAAGGCCGATCATGAACTTTTAAATCAACTTGATATGTCTGAGCATCATGTAAAAGATGAAGTCACAACTTATAAAGATTTTACTATGATTTTTGCCTTAGGATTTGGAGGAATGGGTCTGTGCTATTTTTTAGGAGCACCAATTGCAGGTTTTATTAAAGAAAATTTGAGTTTTCTTGAGGCCTATAATCTCACTTCAACGTTTTTCTGGGTGATTCTTTTATCAACAGTTGTTGGAATTGGAGTCTCTCTGAGTCCTCTCAAAAAATTGGAAAACAAAGGTGCTTCAAAATTTGGGACGGTTCTTCTTTATTTGTTAGTGGCTTCAATTGGAATGAAAATTGAATTTTCATCAATGCTACAAAATCCAATTTATCTTGTTATTGGATTTATCTGGATCACCATTCATGGCGCCCTGACTATGACAGTGACTAAACTTCTTAAGGCCCCCTTATTCTTTATGGCCGTAGGAAGTCAGGCCAATATTGGAGCAGCGGCTTCGGCACCTATTGTGGCCTCAGCTTTTGCCCCGCACTTAGCTCCTGTGGGAGTGCTTCTTTCTGTCTTGGGTTATGTGATAGGGAACTATGGGGCCTATCTCTGTGGTCTTCTCATGAAGATGGTGAACTAATAAATAGCAAAACCAAAATGGTGAAGTACAGTTGTGAGCTGAATCAACGGCAGGCCAATAATGCTTGTGTGATCATCCATTTCAATTTTTGAAAAAAGCTTTATTCCACTTGTCTCAAGTTTATATGAGCCTGCGCAATCAAGGGGCATATCTGCTTTCACATAACGAGTGATCTCTTCATTCGTTAATCTTCGCATTGTGAGTTTTGTTGTATTAGAAAAAGTTTCTTCTCCCGTTGGGCATATCACAGTAACCGAAGTAATAAGTTCGTGAGTCTCTCCTTGCATCAGAGAGAGTTGGGCCACTGCTTTTTCTATGGTTTTTGGCTTTGAGAGAATCTGCCCTTGGTGATGACAAACTTGATCTGAACCAATAACACAGGCTCCAGGGTGCATAGCAAAGACTTCTCTGGCTTTCAAGCGACTAAGTATTTGAGAGAGTTCAAGTGGCGGATGCCCTTGGTTCTTGAAAGGCTCCTCATCGAGGGGAGGTGAAATCGCCGAGAACTCATATCCAAGTTGAGATAAAAGTTGAGCTCGGTATTTAGAAGTAGAGGCAAGAATGAGAGGGTAGAGTCCAGTAGTTTTCATTTATAAATCTTTTTCGTGAAAGACGAGTGCTGCTCCACCATAGACTGCGCCTTTTTCGGCAGAGACTGTAGCTGTCGCGGTTTTAATTTTATTTCTTAAAGAAAAGTGAATCTTCTCATTAATTTTTTTCTCAAGGAGTTTCATAAACTGATCTCCAATCTTGGCCACACCTCCACCAATAATAAAGGCCTCTGGGCCCATGAGAACGGCCATGGAAACAAGTCCTAGTGCTAGCTCATCAGTGATTGTATCAACCACAGAGATGGCCTGGAGATTTTTTTGCTTATAGAGCTCTGACATCTGCTCAAGGGTCCAGTCTTCACCGGTTAATTCGAGAATGGTTTGTTTAATTCCGCGGGCCGAAAGAAAAGATTCAAGATGATTCATACCACCACAACTACAAAGGCGTTGCTTATTATGTGGGATGATAACATGTCCACCTTCGCCACCGAGGGCATTGTATCCGCGATAGAGTCGTTTACTTAAAATGAGTCCTGTGCCTACGCCAGTACCGAGTGTAATAAGAATAAAATCACTAAAATCTTTTCCTGCTCCCCATCTTGATTCACCAACGGCGGCAAGATTCGCATCGTTTTCTATAAGGGCTTTTTTCTTAAAATACTTTTCGAAATGATCTTTAAGAGGAACATCTCTCCAATTTAAATTGGGGGCATGTTCAATTCGTCCGGTAAAATAATTGGCCATGGGTGCACCAATACCTACACCAACAAGTTTCTCAGAATCGAGAGTCAAATTCACTGTTGAGCTCATCATCAGATTTGCTTCTTGAGCGATTTGCTCGACAAATATTTCAGGTTTGTTGGTTTTATCCGTTGATAGGGCCTTGAAACTTAATAGACTTCCAGTCTGATCGAAGAGACCAATTTTTGTATTAGTTCCACCTATATCAACACCGAAAGCAAATGTTTTTTCCATACCTAAGACGCTATCATTAAATTTGGTCCTAGGCCATAATAGGAGTAGAGAATGTTAACATCTGGCCATGAGGGTCATTTTGAATTTGCTTAAAATCAATCAACTATTATTTCATCCAAAGTCCCAGTGTCTCAGCTTTTTTTTAAGTTCAATTGAGAAGTCTGGTTTTGAGGCCCATAAAAAATTTTTAGAAGATATTGTCATCCAATTAGGACTTCAGGGAAAAAAACATTTAGTTCAAAAATTTGAAAATGCCCTCGATGATATTCTAAGACTTGTGAGTATGCATTCAAGGCAGTCCCACGGATTTTTTATTTCAGAGCAACTTGTAGGATATATGCTTCTAGATGCAGAAGTGGAAACCTATTGTTCCATCTCAAGCTCTTTTCATATTCGTCCTATCTTAGAGGAAATTTTCATTAACCCTGAATATATCCTGATCAATATTTCTCAATTTGATATTAGACTTTATCAAGCTGATCTTAAGCAGATTGAGTTTATAAAAAGCTATGAACTTAGTTCTACTGAAAGTTTAAGTCTTCCTTGGGAGCAGTCTCGCATCTATTCAGGAGACTATTCGCAAATGATCCCTCATAGGACAATGATTCATCTAAGAGATGTGGCCCATAAAATTATGGAGTCAATGCAGATTGGATCGATGCCAGTTCTGGTCACTGGGAATGAAACTCTTAAAGGGATCTTTCTCAGGTATTTTACTAATACACATGGAACAATTGATATCGCTGAAGATTTTAAAGAATCATCTTGCATCGATATTATGAGTCGAATGAAAAACTATCGTCAGACGATTCTCGACTTTTATTCAGTCTACTTTAAAAATCGGCTTTTAAAATTAATTTCAAATGGGCTACTTATTTCAGATCCCGAAAAATTTTTCCTAGTGCAACTCCACATTTAAGTTGCTGATTTCAG
>DZBG01000165.1 GCA_022729855.1 Bdellovibrio sp. | reverse complement strand
TTTATTGACTTAAATTAAGACCGATTTTGTGTCATAGGTGCTCGGACAGGACAAGGCAGAACTCAAGTTTGCTTTAATCAATATGAAAGTTCCTGAGGAACAAAAGAGCGCAGCAGAAAAAAGTCTTGAAACTGCTCAGAATAATCTTAAGCAGTATATTGACCCTTTATTAAAAAATAATATCTTTAGTACGACTTCAACTAAAACAACTCAACAGATGGCCGATAGTCCTGAATATATTGGCTTTGTGGATTGTGTAGACAAGTTTGCAGTAAATCCCAATATTCAAAAGATTCAAGGAACCCTGAAGTCATGTACTAATTATGTTAACAGCATGAAGAAAACAGACTGGGACCGTTTTGTGGCTGCAGGAATTAAGACTCCTGAAAATTTTAAACAATCAATGCTTGCTCAACTTGAAAGTGTAAAAAAAGAAATGGAGAAATATAACAAACCCGATGAGGTTGTTATTGTGAAAGATTATTTCACAATGGATGAAGTGAATGAAGAAGATTTAGCGATCATTCAAAAAATCGACCCTAATATCTTAGGACTAAGTAAAAATGTTCAAGCTGTTTTAGTTAATATGTACAGCTCTCCAAATCTTAAAACATTTATAGATGATCAAGTCGCAGAAAAAGACTGTGCCGATGATGAAGAATGTACAACTGAAGATAATCCTCGCCCTATTGAAGGGATCGAGGAGCTTATTGAGCTCACGCAAATTCTGGACATCATCAATAACAATAAAAGCCAGTGCTGGACAAATGGGCAGCTCGTCGAAATCCAAACTCCAGCATCAGAAATTGCTCCTTTAAAAGGTAAAAATGAAAAGAAAGAAGAGAGCGAATTTGGAAGATTACTGTTGGGAGTTGAATCCGATAAAGATATGAGCAAGATTGATGGCTACAAATACACTGATGGAGATAAGACATACTATCTCTATCATGGAAGAAAGACTCAGATGTCTGAGGATGTTTGGGTCATGGCCCAAGTCTCTCCTGATGGAGAGATGAGCTTTAAGTATTTTAGAATTCAGGATCATCTTGAACAGAAAGTTAATATCGTTGGAGAAAACAATATCAAAGTGGCCAATACTCCTATTCAGAGTTCTATTTCCTCGTTTGGTAAAAATAGTAGAATCTACTTCCAAGCTCAAGAAGGCCTTATTATCCAAGGCTCTAAAGAGAGTGCTCCTCTTATTGGAAATATCATTCTTCCTAAGAATAAAATAATCATTGCTCAAATCAACTCCGTTATCGTTCACCCAAAAGTGATTACGAGCACCAATATGGCATTTACCAGTAATTCAGTGGATTTTAATATGTCTCAAAGTACTCTCAATAATAAATGGGCGGCAGGAGTTGGAGTTCGCTGGACAGGAAATGCCTCAGTAGACATGAGATCAAAATACTCTGGTCCCAATGGAACCAAGGCCAATCTTTTTGAAAGGATTGAAGTCTCACCACTGAAGCAAAGTTGGCAAATTTCGGGAAATATTCGCATGGCAAATTTGATGATTAGTTACTCAGACAACCTAAAAGGAAATCGTGGAGCTTCCATTAATTATGTGACTGGAAGAAACTATGTGGGCCTCTCGACAAATCTAGATGATCAATTTTATCTTTCAATGGGAAGGCAATTTAAGAATGATCGTGGCGGAATTATTGCGACAACCAATTTTAAGGATAATGCCGACGTAAAAATGATTTTCTTTTTAACTAAAAAACAACAACAAATTCCCCCTGATCTTTAGAGTAAAGAGGATTCTATTTTAACAATGAAACGAAGTTTCACATTTTCTCTTCTACTAAGTTTAACTTCCCTTCTTGGTTATACCCAAGAGAAGGAAATTCCTGAAGCCTTTCGATATGCCATCATTAGTATGGAAATGCCGGCCAAAGAGAAGACACTCCAAGAAAAAAGAGATGAAGAAACGACTAGAAGATTTCAGAAGTATGTCGATTCACTTAATAAATATTATGCCAGCCAAACCTATGCAGACCCCAATGTTAAAGATCTGAGTCTCAACTCAAGTGCTCAGCTGCTAAGTAATTGCGTGAATGATTTTGCCAATAATGGAAGTTTGAGTAATTTGCAAAAAACAATTAAAACCTGTAAAAATCATATCGATGATATGAGTACATCAGAATGGGACCTTCTCAAGAAAAAAGGGATTGATCAACCTGAAGAATTTAAAAAATCGATGAAAGCAGAGATTGATCGACTTGAACGTGAAATTAATCGTAAAAATAAACCCAGTGAAATAGCAGTGGTTTCAAACTTTATGACTCTTGATGAAGTTGATGAACAGGATCTTGATCTCGTCCAGGCCATAGATCCCAATGTTTTATCTCTTAGTAATAATGTTCAGGCCCTACTTGTTGAATACTATAACTCTCCCGATTTGAAATCACTTCTCCTCCAGCAGGAATTAGCAGGAGTTCCCACAGGTCAAGAAGAGCTTATCGAGTTTACCCAAATTCTCGACTTGATTAATAATCCTAAGAATAAGTGCTGGGCAAATGGAACAATGAAGAAAATAGAAGACAGTCCAGTAACTCTTACCCAATTAAGAGGTTTGGACAAAGATCAGAATCAAAAAGATTTTGGCCATTTTCTTTTTGGCGTTGATACAAGCGAAGAACTCTCAAAGATTGAGGGTTACAAATTCCGAGATAATGAAGGTCAGAATTTTTATCTTTATCATGGAAAGAAATCTAATATTGGGGAAGATGTTTGGGTCATGGCCAAAGTGAATCCTAAAGGTGAGATGAGTTTTAGGTATTACCAATTTAACGAAGGGCAGGATAAAGATAAGGGAATCACTACAGATCACGATATAAAAATCCTTACAAGCAAAGTCCATCAAACAAATTTGAAAACAACTGAAAGTAAAAGAATCTATTTTGAAGCGCAGGAAGGAATGGTTTTACAGGGAAATAAAGCCGATCTTCCCATCCTTGGCGAAGTGAATATCCCAAGAGACAAGATTGTCATTGGACAAGTCAGAATGGTTTATGTGACCCCTTCTACATTCACTCAAAATACAATGACAGTTGATAGCCAATATATGACCTTTGGAACACAAACACGGCCCAGCAATAATAATGATTGGTCTGCAGGTGGTGGGGTGAGATTTAATCCAATCAATCAACGTGTTCAGGTCTCTGGAAATGTCAGAGTTCTCAATCTCAGTGTGGCCTATAATGATAATTTAGCGGGCTCAAAATCGGGATCAGTCAGTTATATCGTCGACAATAGCTATGCGGGCTTTACTACGAATTTGAATAATTCATTTAATCTTGCGGCCGGAAGACAGTTTAAATCTGGCCAAGGCGGAGTCACCGCCTCGACCAATTTTAAAAACTCATATGAAGTTAAACTTGTACTATTTTTAGATCCTAAGAAAAAGAGAGAGACTCAAGCTTCCCTACCATCTTCGCCATAGAGAATTTCTTTTGAATAATTTCTTCTCTCACACCTAGTGCACGTAAGAAAAATTGTGTTGTATTCGTCAGTCTTTCTTTCGTTGTCTCCCACTCAATAAAAATCTGAGAAGAGTTAATTTCAAATAAAGACATGGCAATCATCTGTTGGAAGGCCAGCCACAAAGATTCATCACTAATTTCTTTTAGAGTAAGATCACCAAGGATAAAACTGGCCTGATAATTTCTTAACCAATAAGGCATCAGTTTTTCAGCAAACTTGTTTACTTGATTTTTCATCATTGAACCATCTTCTACTAAGCTGAAACCAAGAAGACGAATCATGCGCTCCACTTCTTTATCTTTTGTATTTGAACCCACTTGCTGATGAAGCACCATTGTCCAAACCATAATACTAGGGCGTGTCCTCATTTAATCATAATCAACTGAAATAATATAAATCC
>DZBG01000164.1 GCA_022729855.1 Bdellovibrio sp. | reverse complement strand
TGAAATCAGCAACTTAAATGTGGAGTTGCACTAGGAAAAATTTTTCGGGTATTAATAAGTTGCATAATTTGAAGACAAATATATTTAGATTTTCTAAAGATAGAAAAATCTAAGACCCTAGGCCTTAGATTTTGAAAAGAGGGATTTAATCCAACCGACAAGACCAACTTTGGCCACCTGAACAGGTTTTACTTCCTGCTTAGGTAAATCCTTAAGGGCCGGCTTAGGTTGATGATTATGGTTCTGCCTTGGTGCTCTTTGCTCTCTTGGACGATCCTGTGGTTTGCGAGGAGCTGGACGGGCCTCTCTCTTTTTAGGTTCATCCTTACTAGGGGCTTCTACACCTCTAAGCTTAGAGATGGCCTCAATTGAGCGATCATCCACACCAGGAATAGCGAAAGTAGAAGCATGGCCAGAGAGTCCACGGCGACCAGTTCTTCCGATTCTGTGGATATAGTCAGCAGCATCACGAGGAACGTCGTAGTTCACAACATGGGCCACATCATCCACATCAATTCCTCGTCCCATGACGTCTGTGGCCACGATGATTCTATATTTTCCAGATTTAAATTCAGACACTGCTAGTTCTCTTTGATCTTGAGGAAGGTCTGAATGAATATAAGTTACGTCTCTGAAGCCTTTATGCTCAAGAGCACGCCAAACTTGATACGCTCTCTCTTTTGCTTTTACAAAAACAAAAACCGTACCTTTTTCATGTTTTAAAAGTCTCGCAAGCTCATGTTGCTTTTGATCTTCACGTATCCAAAATAAACTCTGCTCAATTTTTGGAGCACTTTCTTTTGTTTTCTCAATGATGACTTGTTTCGGATTATTCATTGCTTTTTTAGCAAGCTTTTCCACAGCAGGAGCAAACGTAGCTGAAAGCATTAGCGTTTGACGCTGTTTAGGAATCTGTTCAGTGATCATATCGATTTGTTTCGAAAAACCCATCTCAAGCATTCTGTCTGCTTCATCAAAAATTAAGCATTGAATAAAATCAAGCCAAACATTTCCACGTTCAAGGTGATCACAAAGTCTTCCTGGAGTGGCGACAATAATATGTGGAGATCCTGCCAAGGCAGCTTTTTCTTCATTAATATTTGCTCCACCAATACAAACCACAGTTTTTAAACCAAATGGTTTTCCGAAACTCTCGAAAACCGCACCTGTTTGCTGAGCAATCTCACGAGTCGGTGCGAGAGCAAGAATATATGTACCATTTTTATCTTTAAATCTTTCGACTGTGGGAATCACAAAGCTAGCTGTCTTTCCACTTCCTGTTTGAGAAGAAACTAAGACATCCAATCCTTCCATCGCAAAAGGAATTGTTTGTGACTGAACATTTGAGGGTGTTTTATAACCAGCATCTTCAATGACTTTCATCATCGCATCAGAGAGATTTAGATTAGACCAATTTGCAATATTTTGTGTTTCCATGAGTCGGACTTTAGCATCAAAATTTCAATTTGTAACACTTTAAAGGCCTCTACTTCCCTGCAATTCCCAGAATAGAGAGGAAATCTGCGAAACTTCCCGCCGCAGTTTTCTCAATATCAACACACGAAGCCGATTTTTGATGAAAACGGTGCTTCCCGAATGCCTTTGAAGCGGCCAGCTCAGTACTAATATTTTTATCTTTTATCTCACTTACCCCGTAAAAACTATATGAGAATGAGTAACCAAAACTAGAATCTAGAAATGGAATTTTTAAATCATAACTTGCTGTAGGTGCTAAGCCTAAAGTAAGGCTATGACACTCCCCCATTGAGTCCTCAATAGCATCCATGACGTAATAAGCATCAACGAAAATCTCCTGACAATCATCCCCACTACATTTATAAAAACCAGGGTCACGTTTCATTTCATGAAACAATGATGTAAGATTTAACTTCAAGCTTTTAACCTGATTCTTATCTTGAGATTTCTTCAACTCATTTAAGTCTATTTTCATTTCAGCAATGGCCGATTTCCAATCCGCACCAAAGGCAGGCATCATAGGTAGGAGTAGCAGTTTAAAGATATAGTCATCTTTAATTTTAGCTTTCCCCATTCTTCCAGCATATTTCACAAGATGCCATAGAACATCTCTCATTCTTTTCTTTAAAGGTCGTTTAGAATTAGAATACGTATGAAATGTACTGATAATTTTTTGGTTAAATTTTTCAAGATCAAATCCAAGATTGATCGCTCCTTGAACTCCAAGGGATTTAGATGAACTCTTTGCTGTCTTTAAATCGTAATTTAGTCCGATAGAAAGAAAGCCCCCCTCATAATCAGAAGTCTTCTCGCATTTACCGGCGGTTTGAATTTTATTAAATTGCCCACCAAAGCTAATTCCAATGAGAGAATTGCCAGATGAGAGACCCACTCCTCCATAACAATAGATAGGAGTTTCTGTAGGAAATCCAATGGCCTCGTAGCCATAAAATGATGAGATCCCACCAAGTGGGATTTTGGCCTTGATCAATGTTGATTTCAAAATTCCATTGAGAGTCACTCCCCCGGCCACACCAGAGCCAGTGTGAGAGAATGCAGTTAAAGCAAATAAGCTAAAAACAAGCGTCAAAAGAATTTTCATACCCTATGTAGTACAAAACCTGTGCCAAAAAAAAGCCCTAAAACCCACATAAACTGTCTATTTTCTAGTCAAGATGTGCTAATTTTAAACTAATTACGAAAGGATGAACTATGACACTTACTGCCCTTAATTCAAGAACCAATCAATGCGAACTCTGCTCATCAACTGAAGGATTAGCTCAGTTTGAACTTGAATCAAAAAATAAGAAAGGTGCAGATTCAGCCGTTCTTGTCTGTTCAACTTGCCACTCGAGCCTTGTATCTAATGACTATTCAAATACTAATCACTGGCGTTCACTAAGTGAGGCCATATGGAATGAAAATGCACCAGTTAAAGTCTTAAGCTACCGTATTCTTCATAAACTCAAATCTGAACCATGGGCCTTGGATCTTCTTGATCAAATTTATCTTGAAGACGAAGATCTACTTTGGGCAAAAGAAGGTATTCAAGAAGAGAACTCTTCAGGGTCAACGAAGATCACTAGCGACAGTAATGGAACTCCTCTCCTTGAAGGTGATTCAGTGACTTTGATTAAAGATCTTGATGTAAAAGGTGCTGGCTTCACTGCTAAACGTGGAACTCTTGTGAAAAATATCAAGCTCACAGAGAATCCTGAGCATATTGAAGGAAAGGTAAACGGTATTGGGATCGTTCTAGTAGCTAAGTTTTTAAAGAAGGTTTAGCCTCTACTCTAGCTCTACGATCACCGCTCGATGATCCGAAGCAAACCCTTTCCTACCATGATAACGAAAGAAATCTATTCCCCACGACTTCACCTTCCAAGGTGAGTTGTGGGAAGTAAGGACATGATCAATACGACAATCCGGAAAGATCTGATTTGGATTTTGTCCGGCACAAGCTTCACTTAATTTAAAATCGGCATTTTTGTAGAACTTAATTTTTGAAAGACCAGGAAATGTATTGGCAAATAAGTTTTGAGTTAAAAGATTATACCCTTTCATTGCAGGTTCAAGATTTGTGTCCCCCGCAAATAAAATCGGAAGATTAAATCTTTGAAGATAATGATTCACAAGTTCGGCACTTGGAGTTTTATTGGCCGAATTATTATCAAAATGTGTTCCTACAAAAATAAAATTCTCGTGACGTACTTTATCATGAAGCTCGGCCCACTGAAGCCTGCGAGGAAAAGCAAGTTTCCAACCAAGAGGAAATTTAGGATTTTTCCCTAACCAGAATGAATCCTCTTCAATGAGTTCAAATCTTTTTGGGTCTATCAAAAGAATCGGATCAACAAATCTCATTGTGCTGTCCGGGCTCAATCGACACACTTTAGGTCATAATTTAAGTCAAAAGA
>DZBG01000163.1 GCA_022729855.1 Bdellovibrio sp. | reverse complement strand
GCTGACTTTTGGGGGAATCTCGTAGGGGCGTGTACCACTTTAGGGACAATATCGATCAATTCGTGGATCATCAAGTGAGACAAGAAAGTCCATGAGAACTTCGGGATCAATCAAGGTTTGTTTTTTCTTGCTCATCAATGACTCCAATTGAAGGAAATTGACGAAAGAATAACAATTATTTTGGAGTTGGCCTTTACGCTGGGCCGTAAGTGGCCGAAAACTAATTCAAATTAGATGCGTAGCCCCTGAGTACTAGTATAGCACATCATTAAAACCCCCGTATTAACAGGGGTTTATCGGTTAAATCGTAGGATAGGTATTGAGGGTTTTGGGGTGGATGAGTTCGTTAGAATTCTTGTAGATCCGTGAGGTTTTGTACAAGTATTTAAGGGCTTTCCACTTGGGCATAGACTTATATTTTGTAGGGTACTTCTCTTTAAGAAGATGATGAATGGTCTTAGCATGTTTGCTGGAAACTCTTGGGAAAAGATGGTGCTCAACATGATAGCCAAAATTGAGATGAACAAAATCAAATAATGGATTGGTTGTCACTGTGAGTGAGTTCTCGAGTGGATCGTTAATTTTTGTGAGAGGAGAAATATTATGATTAGTAAGAATATAGCTCAAGATCACATAATTTTGGACGGCCATGGGAATTAAGACAAGCCAAAGTAAATTATCAAGGCCAACAAAATAAATATAAAAGACAGCAAGAGCACAAACGGGAATAAACTCTTTTGTGACTTTTGCATGGTTCATACTGTCCCACATCTTATTTTTAAATCGCATAGTGGTTTGATTGAGAATTGATTGGAATGAGAACCAGTAGAAAAAATAGAAATAGCTTAGTGGGTTTCTTGAACCCGGACATAATTTATAAATAGCACACATGAATTTACTGCGCTTATAAACTGGTAAAGTAGGGAAAGCATCAGGGTCTTTATAAATGAGCTGAGTGTTGCCGTGGTGAAGAGTGTTATGCCAAAAGCGCCAGTATGTTGGAGAAAGGAGAAATGGTCCAAATCCGATGGCCCCTACTAATTGTTGAAGAAATCTATTTTTAAAAATTGCTCCATGGAGAGTTTCGTGGGCCACAAAGGCCATGCCCGCATTGAATTGACCAATCAAGAAACCAGCGAGCAATTTAAAATACCATGGAAAATCATAATGAATCACAGCCAAAATGAGCGCTATGTTTAAAAGTAAAAAAGTAATCAGATAGAAAACTCTAAATGGTGCTCTTTTGAATATTTCAGGGGAAAGATGTTTCTTCAATTCTTGTTGATAAAGGCCCAGGGCCTGTAATTCTTGAGCATGATTTTCTAGAGACAAAGGGTAGGTCCTTGCTTAAGTTATAGTGTCATAAAGACCAATCCTATCAGCTAGGTTTTGCCTTTTAAAGCATTGTTTCGTGGGTTTTCTGTTAAATAGCACCATAAATGAGTTTAAAGTTGCACTTCCGCAGTGGGCTTGTCACAGTAAACATTCGTTTAAACTATCAAGGAGCAGTATCATAGAACCTCAAAATCAATTAAAACTCATTGGTCTCGGTGCCATTATTATTTGTGCAGTCATGTTTGTCATGGGGTCATCATTTATCATCCCCCCAGGACATCGTGGTGTGATGGTGACGATGGGAAAAGTATCTCCTGTTTTTGCCCCTGAAGGTTTTGGTTTTAAGGCGCCATTCATTACTGATGTTCTTCGCATGTCGATTCGTCAGCAAACAAAATCGACTACAGCAGAATGTTATTCATCAGATCTTCAACAAATTAAAGTTGAGCTTCGTGTTCTTTACCGAATACCAGAAAACATGATCGTCAGAATGTTTCAAGATTACTCAGGGGATCCGTTTGATAGTTTGATTGCACCCAGAGTTTCTGAAGCCTTAAAAGAAGTGACGGCCCTTCAGAGTGCTGAGCAGATTGTAAAAAAACGTGAAGAAATTAAATCGAAAGCACTGGAAGCGGCCAAACATAAAATTGGAAGTATGATTGTGATCGAAGATATTGTGATTCAAGATGTTTCACTATCAAAAGAACTAGAATCCGCCATTGAGGCAAAAATGGTTCAAGAACAAGAAGCAGCTAAAGCAAAGTTTATTCAGCAGAAAGCTGAGATTGAAGCGAATACGGCCATCATTAAGGCCAAAGGTGAAGCAGAGGCCATTCGTGTTAGAGGGAAAGCTCTCCAAGAAAATCCAGGACTAGTTCAACTTCAGATTGTTGAAAAATGGAATGGAGTTTCACCACTTGTTATTGGTTCTGGTGGAAGTGGGGCCAATATTCTTCTTCCTATAAAAAACTAGAAAAGTTCTTCGACAAATATTTTTTCTGTTATCTTCCAATACTTGTCTTGTTTACGAGCAATGACAAATGAGGGAAGTCTTAAGTGGCGCTGATTTTTTAAGAGATCCTGAGGAGACTTAATATCAGTGGCCACTTCCGGCCGTTTTAAATGTGATCTTAAAAAATTAATATTAAATTTTTTGATAGATGATGGGTTACTAAAAAAATGCGCCTCACTGACATATTCACCATCATAATCATAGTATCTCACTTCAAGGTACGGGTTTGAGTTCTTGTCTAGCCTTTCATCAAAAGTAATTTTCTCTGGCGTTAAAACATGTGAGTTTTTTGAAAGTTTCGCCTGCTTGAGTTTTGAGTCTGCATCGATGAGTACTGCTTGGCATTTATGACAGGCCTTGGGGGTAATATCATTTTCCTCACTACAGGCATGGCAGAGCTTATATCTAAAACGGTATCCACAGGCGGTGAGTTCCAGTGTGTTTGGATTATGGGTTGCCCCACGACACTTGCGTCCGAAATGCTCCATAATCTCGCCGTCAAAATCTACTCGCCCCCAAAAACTATTTTCAAAATCGCATTGAGGACATGTCACTAAAACGGGCACGGTATCCTTGGCCGGTTTTTTATCACTTACTTCAGGCGTGTAAATATCGTGTCCCATTCCTGTATAATCGAGAATAAAACAATCAGTCTTCCCGGCCTCTAACCGGAGACCACGTCCCACAATTTGCTGATACAAACTATTGGACTCAGTTGGACGAAGAATAGCGATGACATCCACATGGGGAGCATCAAAGCCAGTGGTGAGTACTGAAACATTAACAAGGTATTTAAATTTTTTATTTTTAAAATCAGTAATGATTTGATCTCTTTGACTTATTTCAGTCTCACCAACCACAAGTCTGGCAGATCCTTCAGGAAGATAAGAGAGAATTTCTTCAGCGTGCCTGACACTGGCACTAAAAATCATCACACCTTTTCGGTTATACTTCTCAGTGATATCGACAATATTATTAACAATGAGGGGAGTGAGCCTTTTCTGGTTTTTTAAAAGATCCTCCACTTCACTCATGGTGTACGTTCTGCCCTTCTCACTGAGTTCAGAAAAATCATAACAAGTCACAGGAATATCAATTTTTACAGGTGTAGTGAGAAATTTATTTTTAATCATATAGCTGAGTGGGAGCTCAAAGACACATTGTTTAAAAAATCGACTCTGCTCAGTTTTAATTTCGCCTTGATGGGAATACTCATAAATCCATCCCATTCCTAAACGATAAGGAGTGGCCGTCAGTCCTAAAATGCAGAGCTTCGGATTTTTTTCTCTTAGCTTTTGAATCACTTCTTGGTACTGAGTGGCCCCTTCTTCGGCCACACGGTGACACTCATCGATGATAACAAGTGAGAAATTATTAAAAAAATCAGAAGGGGCACGGGCCACAGATTGAATACTTCCAAAGATGGCTTTTTGATCCCAGTCTTTAAGCCCTAGACTTGCTGAAAAAATTCCAGCTTCATATCCGTATGATTTATATTTAGAGCAATTTTGTTCAACTAGGGCGTGTCCTCATTTGCCAACCTTCATCCATATGAGGGAGCATGCAATA